>JBGCFS010000025.1:0-36939 GCA_045107035.1 Hyphomicrobiales bacterium | reverse complement strand
GCGTTGTTGTTGCCGTTCTGTTGAACGGTACCATTGTGGCCATCACCATCTTGATGAACGATACCAAGGTTGCCGGAACCGTTTTGTGCAAGGCCAGCTGAGTTGTTGTTTCCGTTCTGGCCAATATGACCACCATTCTTGATGCCGTTGGCAATGCCGAAGATCAATAGTCCAGCGCGCATGGCCTGCTCCTGCTTTGCATTTTGTGGCTCCAGTGAGATGGAGATAGAACCACCAGCCTGAGCTGGGGCAGCTGTAAGGGCTGCAGCTGTTGCGATTGTAAGCGCTGCGAGAGTTGTTTTGATTGCTGTTGTGCGGGTCATGGGTTTGTTCCTTAAATTGAGTGTTGCCGTTGGTGCGTTTGTGTGTGCTTGTTTATGAAGACACCTTGCACCGGTTGGCCTGAACCCTTTTGGAACCGCCCGTTCATGTTGCATTCAGCAGATTTGGCAGGGGTAAAACGAGTGATGAAGCGAGGGTTTTGCTTGGACTCTGGAACCAAAAGCACCGTTCTCTCATCATCTTCCTGCTGACCAGGAGAGCTATGCCGATGAAGGAGAGCCCAACAAAAAAGGGCTCTGGCGAACCAGAACCCTTTACACAGATCGTATTTCATTTCGGACAAATGCTTTGGAGGTCATATATGTCCTGTCTGCAGTCTGGATATATGTACGATCTGTGGTTTTTAAATGGCACCGCCAATACGCTCTGCGCATGTAAAGGTGACACCGGCCACGGTAACAACGAGGCTCGCATCATAGACATTGCCAGCTGACAACATGGTTTTACCAACCATCACCGGTGCGCCGGGACCTGCGTTAAACATGCTGCCCTGTGAGATATTTGTATTGCCCGAACCACTGGCGCTTTTAATCTTGAAGCGGAACTGGCCCTGAATGGCGCTGTCTGAGTAAATCATGCTTTCCAGCACAACCATGCTGCCGGCGTTGCTGGTGTTAATCTCACAGTAAATGGGATCATCACTGTTGCTGCCGGAACTGGCAGCATTACCGGCAGCATTAGATGTGCTGAGCGTAGCGCTTGCAACGCCAATCACGGCCAATGTAGCGGCCGTTCCGACAATGAACTGTCTTGAGAGTTTGGTCATGTGTCCGTCTCCTAAAATCTGGTTTTCAACAAAGCAATGGCCGGGGGTGTTTCACCGCCCGGCCCATCACATTGTTTTAAATGATCTGCCAAGCCTCTTGAGGTAATGGCAGGGCCATAAGGCTAGTCGGGAGGCTTATGGGCAAGCCTGAACGAAGGCTGCTACATTGCCGCTACCGGCTTGGGATACGTTTGCGTTGCAGTTGTTACCAACCTGAACACCGGCTGCAATGTTGCCGTTACCATCCTGGGTCAGAACTGATGTGTGGTTGGTACCGAATTGGCCGACACCACCTTGGTTGCCATTGCCGTTCTGCAAAATGTCAGAACCGTTGTTGATGCCGCTCTGGCCAGTTGCTGCAACGTTACCATTACCGAACTGTTCAGTGATTGAGTTGTTGAACAGGCCCTCTTGGAAAACACCGATGTTGTTACCGAAGCCTGCTTGGCCACCGCCGGCTGCATTGCCGAAGCCGAATTGATCGATGCTGATGCCATTGGCCATAACTGGTGCGGAAAAGCCTGAGATGATTGCGACTGCTGTTGCGATGATAAGTGTGCGTTTCATGATAAATCTCCAAAATGTGATGTGCCTCAATGGGCGGGTTAAATGCTGTGTTGTTCGTGTCTGCGTTTGTTAAAACGTCGTCTCTCTCAACGTTGAAACCACCCTACAAACACCAACCAAAACCAACACTGAACCACACATTCACATCCCGTTCAGAAACAAAAAAAGACATGATACTCAAAATAAATACAATTAAATCAATGGGATAAGGGAGGTAAAAACTATTGTAAAAAATGACAAGAGAGTAAAATTCTTTGGATTTGACGTCCTTGAACACATCGGTGCCGGATATCAAGTTTGGTAAACACAAGGGTTATGGCAGCAAATGATGTCACTTCATCGAAAACACAGTTTTTAAATTGAATACAACTTGCTGCAAATCACTCGCTGGCAGCGTTCAATTGATCTTCGTAGCCGAACGCATCGCTTCAATATCAGAATCGCTGTAACCGAGGTCTTTCATTATCATCGCCGTGTCTGCACCCGCATGTGGCAGATCATACCGCAAGGTTGCGCGCGCTCCATTCATTTCAATTGGCAACTTTGGCAGGGCTATTTTTGCACCGGTATCCGGCAAAATTAGATCCTGCATGCCATTGACTGTAAGATGATCATCTTCAACTAAATCTTCCGGTCGGCGTATTGGAGCATATGGCAATCCGGCATTGGCAAGCTTCATCATCAGATCTGTTGATTGCATATCTGCAAAAACAGACTGGAGGCGCGGCATTATAACGCCCCGTTCGGCAACCCGGTCTGTGTTAGTGGCAAAGTCTGGATTGTCCTTCCATTCAAGAAGATCAAATTCTTCGCAAAAGCTAACCCACTGCCCATCGCTGACTACGCCAACAAATACTTGGGCATCAAGGGCCGAGAAGACATCATAGACAGCCCAAGCTGAAATTCGTTCTGGCATCGGCGGTGCTGGATTTCCCGTTACCGCGTGTTGCGCAATGTGCTGCCCAACTAAAAAAGCGGTTGTTTCATAGAGAGACGAAGTGACATGCGTGCCTGTATCACCACGTTTGTCAGCATCGCGTTTATAAAGCGCAGCCAAAATGCCAATAACACCAAACATTCCGCCTGTAATATCAATGATGGATGATCCAGCTCTGAGTGGCCTGCCGGTTGGCCCGGTCATGTAAGCAAGGCCACCCATCATCTGCGCCACCTCATCCAATGCTGTTCGGTCCTCATAAGGCCCAGATAAGAAGCCTTTGGATGATTGATAGACAATAGAAGGGTTCAGTTCCTTCACATCGTCAAACCCAAGTCCAAGCCTATCAAGTGCGCCAGGACGGAAATTTTCGATCATGACATCGGCGTCCGCGAGTAACTTACGGACAACATCTTTTCCCTCGTCGCTTTTCAGATCGAGGCAAACACTTTGTTTGTTGCGATTGAACATCGCAAAATAACCTGAACCGGACCCTGGCAATGATCGTGTCTTGTCGCCACCAATCGGTTCAATTTTTACAACGGTTGCGCCAAGGTCCGCCAATATCATTCCGGTGGTCGGTCCCATGACCATATGGGAGAATTCCACAACGATGATGTCTTCTAAAAACTGCATGGGACCTCAATTCTTCGTCTGTGCTATTGAACATTCAACTTTATAAATGATATATAACTATATCAATAGATCTTTTAGAAAAAGTTGCTGAGAATGAAGTCAAGTATCCTTGTGAGTGAAGTTGGGCCTCGCGACGGGCTGCAGAGCATTGATCGTATTTTGGATTTGGAAACAAAGAAACGCTGGATCAAAGCCGAAGCTGCGGCAGGCGTCAAAGAAATCGAAGTTGGCTCCTTTGTAAATTATAAGGCGCTGCCGCAGATGGCAGACACAGCTGAACTGGTAAAATATGGCTGTACGATTACCGGTCTCACGGTTGCAGCATTGGTTCCAAACCTGCGCGGGGCAAGAGCTGCGATTGAAGCAGGCGCACATAAAATTTCTATACCAGTCTCCGCCAGCGAAACGCATTCGCTTAAAAACGTAAACCGCACCCACTCACAGATGATTGATGAAGTGCACCAAATACGTGTCCTTATCAGTGACCTGCCAAAGACAGAACGCCCCTACTTTGAAGCCGGCATAGCAACGGCCTTTGGGTGCTCTATTGAAGGACATGTACCGGAAGAAACTGTGGTGCGGTTGGCTGAAGAATTGCTCAATGCAGGTGCGGAAGAGATTGGGCTGTCCGACACGACCGGCTATGCGAACCCTGCTCAAATAAGGCGCCGCATTCAGTTAGTTCACAAAGCGGTTGGGTCAGATAAATTGACCGGTGTTCATCTTCACAACACGCGCGGGCTCGGCCTTGCAAATGCACTTGCGGCATTAGATGAAGGCATCACAACACTGGATTCATCTTTGAGTGGGTTGGGTGGATGCCCGGCGGCACCCGGTGCCAGCGGTAATATAGTCACCGAAGATCTCGTATTCATGTTGGAGGCAATGGGTTACCAAACCGGCATTGATCTAAGTGCACTGATAAATATCCGAAACATTCTGGGTGAAGGATTGCCAGGTGAGCAGCTTTACGGCTTCCTACCAGATGCCGGAATGCCACTAGGCTGGAACCAAGCATAGGATTTAGGAGTAAGTTTTGTCAGATTTACTGCAAAATCAATCTACAACATCAAGCCCATTGCCAGATGGCGAAGCGACATTGGATCAGGCCAATCCAACGCCGCTCTACTATCAAATTTATTTGCTTTATAAGCAGAAAATCATGACCGGAAGTATCGCGCATGGTGATCGCCTGCCGAGCGAAGCAGAGCTCGCTGCCAAACACAATGTTTCCCGCATCACGGCCAAACGCAGCATGAATGAACTAGCCAACGAAGGGCTGGTTACTCGCAGTCGAGGCAAGGGAACGACTGTCAGTTATTTGATGCCAGTATCAGATTTTTCGGTAGACTTTAGTGGATTGATGGAAAACCTGATCGCCATTGGCACCTCTACAGATGTCGATGTACTGTCGTTTGACTACGTCCATGCTCCTCCGCCAATTGCGGATGCCCTTCGGTTGGAACCTGGCGCCTTGGTTCAAAGGGCAGAACGCCGTCGATCCCGCGATGGAAAGCCGTTTTCCCATATTTTGAGCTACCTGCCGGAAGATATCGGTAGATCGTTCGAGCGAGATGACCTGACAGACAAACCAATTCTGTCACTCATTGAAAGGGCCGGGCATCCAATTCAAGAAGCCAACCAATCCGTAACAGCTGTCCTTGCAGACCCAATTTTTTCGTCAGTACTTAAAGTCCAACAAGGGTCACCACTCATCAAGGTCACTCGTGTGGTGTTGGACCAGACCAGCAGGCCAGTTCAGTACATTGAAGTGGTCTACCGGCCAGATGTATATCAACTTAATATGAGCCTACGCCGCGTTAAAGGCAAAGAACCTGGCTCAAATATGTGGAATACCGAAAAAGCCCACACGCCAGACTAGGTTCAAAACACTAATTGTCCCGACGTGCAATCAACCGACGAAACAGTAGATGAGCGCCAAAAGTGGCGACGGCCGCCGCAATGCCAAGCAACGCCAGATGATATGGCGATTGCGCCAAATGTTGCAAAGCTGACTGCAGACTGGTTTCACCATGATGCCCGCCGTGGCCAAAGGCCAATGTCGGTATCGCAGAAATAAGTGCTGTGAGGCCAAGAGTTTTCATTGTGAGTTCAGTGCGCATGGCTTTGTCCTTTTTCAACAAGTTCAGTTTTATCTGCCAAAATTGTCAGCAGATCGATATCTGCTCGCTCAGTGAGCGAGACATATACGAAAATCATAGACTCTCGTGCCTCAACCATTTCGCCTGGAAACGGCATGTATGACAGTTCTCGAGAGCCAAACGATGGAGAAGCAGTACCTATCTGCCAATTTGACTTTATGGTCGCGTCGACCAAATTCATGGTCAACCCGTCAGCGCCTTTTCGCTGAAATGGAATGCCAGCAAGACGCAGATAGCTTGTTTTGTCCTCCGCCCCTCGAAACCCTTTAACAAAGCTTGTGGAGAGAACTTTCAGATCCTCCGCATGGGCAGCATCGTTGTTTCCATGCACGTGCGAATGCAAATGATCAGCGGTGCTGTGATTGTGCCCAACGCCATGCCCATGGGAATGATCGTGGTGGTGGTCGTGATGATGACGCTTGCTCATATCAAGCCACATCCGGTCCGGCAGGAATTTCAACCGGTTTATCGATGATGTGTTTGTGCGACCCCATTTTGCCATGAGAGACAAGCGTGCCGAGCACATCTACAATAACGCGGGTCGCAAGAAGCGCAGTAATATCGGAGCAATCGTAGGGCGGTGAAACCTCAACTACCTCTAGACCGCAAATACCTTCCTTGGCGACCAGTGATACAAGTTCCAACGCCTCACGCGGCAGGAACCCGCCAGGTTCTGGCCAGCCGGTCCCCGGAACAAATCCGCAGTCAACGCTATCGATATCAAATGAGATATAAACGGCATCTGCATCTTTCCACGCAAGCTCCAACGCGCGTGCCGCTGTTTCCGCCAGGCCCATTTCTTCAACATCACGCATGGTAAAAATATTGGTGTTGCGTTTTCGGGCCTCAGTCACACCTTCGCGCGGGACCTGCCAACCACCAATGCCAACTTGCACGAGATTAACTGCTGGTACATTCACCAGATCTGTTGCGTGGAACCACGGTGTGGTGTGCATCCGCTCATCTAAATCTTTTTCCTGAATGTCTATGTGACGATCAAAATGAACGATGCCGATGCGTTTTGATGTACATTGTGCGATGCCGCGTACGCAGGGAAAGCCAATCGAGTGATCACCACCAATCATAATCGGCAATGCGCCCGATGAAGCAACATGGCTTACAGCCCGTGTGATCTGATCAAATGTCTTTTCGATATTTGCTGGAATAGTAAAAACGTCACCCACATCGCAAAGTGTCATTTGTTCGCGCAGATCAACGCCCATCTCGTAATTGTAAGGCGTGTAAAGTGCAGAGATTTTCCGCAGGCCTTGAGGACCAAAACGGGTGCCAGGTCGGTAGGTTGTACCACCGTCAAAGGGAATTCCCATAACAGCCGCATCATAAGCGCCAACGGCCGTTACATCTTCAATATAGGGCGCCTTTAGAAACGTATTGATGCCTGCATAATGAGGTAACTCGCCACGCGCAAATGTGGGAATTGATTTATCTTCCAGGCAATCCGACCCGGTAAGGCCCATACGCAGAGCCCACTGCTTTTCTTTTTCCCAAGCTGCAGAAGGCAATGTGGCTTCTTTCTCCGCGGCCTTCCAGCCTCGCATCTGCAACTTATCAAAATCCGGATGATGATGGCGCGTCCTCTGTTTACGGTCGGATGTGCCGCATACTTTTCGCGCCCGAACAGGACCATTGGGAAATAAGTCTGACATGGAGTTTCTCCTCATATTATTGTTTTTGGCGCCCGAAAGAGATCACTCGCCTCTGGCGACGGCTCGTCTGTGTTTCTGTTAAGTGGAAGATCGTAGGTGACATTCGCTCCATAGGCCTCCGGGTTTTCTTGGTCATGTCTGACCTTGTCGAAAACCAGCATTCTGGTTCCTAGTTTGAAGGCCTCTGCAATGTCGTGAGTGACCATAAAAATTGTCATTGAAAACTCTTCCCAGAGCCCCAAAAGCAGTTCATGCATATCCAAACGAATTCCTGGATCAAGGGCACCAAATGGTTCATCTAGAAGCAAAATTTTAGGTCGTTTCATCAACGCTTGTGCAATTGCAAGGCGTTGTTGCATTCCTCCGGAAAGCTGTGCGGGAAACCGGTCTTTGGCGGCAAAAAGCCCGATCTTATTCAACGTGTCACCAACAGCTTCACGCGCTTCAACTCGTGCTTTACCGAACAACCGGCCCGTAAATCTTGCGGCTTCAAATTCGGTTGCAAGAATGAGATTTTCCTCAACACTCAAATGCGGAAGCACTGAATAACGTTGAAAGACAATGCCGCGATCAGGAGTCGGTTCAGGAGGTAGCGGATCTCCATCCAGCAGAATACGACCACCAGTGGGAAGTTCCTGACTTAGTAAGAGACGTAGAAATGTAGATTTGCCGCAACCGGATGCGCCCACTATCGTACAAAACGAGCCAGCATCAACCGATAGGTTTAACCGCTCCAACACACGGTTGTCGCCGTATTCCATGGTGACGCCGCGCACATCAAGCTTCGGCACAATTGGTTTTACTGTCTCGCTCATAGGCTTTCCCCACCAATATGGTTCCAAGGAAAAGCGCGTTTCGACAACAACAACAGAAGTCTATCGATGACAAATGCCAGTAAGGTGATCCAAAATACATATGGCAAGATCACATCCATCGCCAGATATCTGCGCACTAGGAAAATTCGGTAACCAAGTCCGCCGGTAGACGCTATCGCTTCCGCCGAAATTAGGAATATCCAACCCGGCACGAGACCCAACCGAATGGCTGTGATTAGTTTCGGTAGCGTTTGCGGAAGCACCAATCGCCAGATCATCTGCCATACAGTGGCGCCTAACGTTTCCGCCTTGATGATCATTTCACGAGGAATATCAATGACTGATTGCGCAACGGAGCGCACCATGACAGGTGCAGTTCCAAGAACGATAAGCATAATTTTGGATAACTCACCAAGGCCAAACATGATGAAGAGGATTGGCAGAATAGTAATGGGTGGAATGAGGGAAATTGTCGCCACAAAAGGCGCAAGCGCGCTGCGTGTGTGTGGAATAAACCCAATGGCAATGCCAAGTATCAATGCTAGACTGGTGGCAATACCCATGCCGATACCAAGGCGCCAAAGACTATCAAGCGTGTCGGTCCACAACAGAAAATTCCCGGATCGTTTGTCTGCTTCAAACGCCATCCGCCAAAAACTTGCGCCCATGGATTCCAATGACGGCAATAACTTGTCAGCTGGATTGTCCATGCGTCTCAGATGGCTAGCAACCATGTAACTTATGAGAACCACCGCAAAGGGAATAGCTCCCATGAACAGTTTCTCACGACGCTGGAGTTTTCTGTTGATTATACGCATGGTCAAAACCGTCACTCGCCCGGCTTTGTAGAAAAAACCGGGCGGTTACGTTTTCTAACTACAACTGGCCATCGGCTGCCATTTGCATATAACTCGTCTCAAAACGTAGCTTCACGTTATCAGCATCTCCAAAGGTGGAGCCATCCGGGAACGCTACTCCGACAAATTCCGCACTGGGTGCGCCTTCGCCCAAAATACCTTTGTCGAATAGAAATTCAGCCACAAATTTCATGGTTTCTGGAAGTTCTGCGGACTGGGTGAATGCGACGCCCTCAGAAGGTTCAAAAAACATTTCTGTGGTAGCAAGTTGGGCATCGTAACCCGGCAAGTCTGTCCCAGAGGCAACTGCCATGCTTTCACGCGCTGCTTTTCCTTCATCGGTGTCTGAAGACATAATCGACATGACTTCGTACCATGCGCCAGTCAGCGCTTTTCCAAATGCAGGATTGTCGGCAAGTGTGTCCGTGTTGACCATCATAATATCAATGATTTCACCCGAAATTCCTGCGCTATCGAAAACTTTCGTGGCATTTGCCTGCGCTTCGATTTCCGACAAGAGCGGGTTCCAGGTCACAACAGCAGTTACGTCATCGGTACTGTAGGCGGCGATCATGTCTGCATCAGACGTATTGACGACGGTTAGATCTTTTTCAGAAAGACCAACCGTATCAAGAGCTCGTGCCAACAGATAATGCGAGACGGAGAGCTCCACCAGGTTTACCGTTTGGCCTTTGATAGCGGAAAGCTCCGTAGCGTCTTTGAGAATGATCCCGTCATTGCCATTGGAGTAATCCCCAACAATGAGTGCTGTCGTGTCGACACCACCACCAGCGGGAATAGACAGGGCATCCATGTTGGTCATGGAACAACCGTCAAACTCTCCAGCTGTGTATTGATTTATGGATTCAACGTAATCATTGATCTGCACAATATCGACGCTGATTTCATATTTGTCGGCCCATTTCTTCATAATGCCGGAATCTTGCAAATACCCCCAAGGCATCCAGCCAACATAAATTGACCAACAAACACTGAATTCCGATTTCTCTTCCGCCTGGGCAATATTGGCAGACATTGGAATGGCAAGTGCGGCTGATATACACAGCGCTTTGGCAATAGTTTTAAACTTGGTCATGCGCATCTCCTGTTTCGCTCCTGGCCTTGATGGCCAGCTTTTAAGGAGTTTGGGCGCACAGACCGGGAGGAAGTTTGCGCGCGCAAACCTGTGCAGTAATCTCCCGGGTTTTTATCCCGCCGTGTCACCAGGCTATGGATTCCCGCCCGGCTTGCGTCTCTCGGACCTGTGCTTCCTCTTAAATGAGGAAGCTGGAACCCTAGACGCGCTGCACAAGCTCCACTTTGCAGGAACCATGCCATTACTCTGAAGAAATTTATTACGTAGATATTTCAATGTCTTATAAGATTATTCATTGATAGAGCAGGTGTCGTAACGCACGATGTTTTGCTCATTCTTTATGCAGACAAAATGAACTGCCTATTTATCAAGCGTGCTAACGGCAGCCATAATACCTCGTAATTCTGCCAATCCACGCATACGTCCAAACAACGGATATCCAGGCATGCTTTCAATTTTTAGATCATGCAGAATATCTTGCCCATGATCTGGCCTCATAGGTATTCGCCAATCTGATTGGCCATCGGATTTACGTTTGGATTCTTCACGCATCAAAGCTGCCACCACAGAAACCATGTCCGTACTACCCTCCAGATGAGCTGCTTCATAAAAGCTGCTGCGCCCTGGAATCGAAGGTTCAGTAAGGCTGGTGTTACGTAAATGCGCAAAGTGAATACGGCTTCCAAAGCGCTCAACAAACCTTGCCGCATCAAACCCCTTGGTTACACCTAACGACCCTGTGCAAAGGGTAATACCGTTATTTGGCACATCGAGCGCATCCATAACCCGAGCATAATCATCTTCGCAGGACATCACACGCGGCAAGCCCAGTAGCGAAAACGGAGGGTCATCGGGATGGCAGCAAAACCGAATTCCAAGCTCCTGCGCAAGTGGCATGATTTCTGACAGGAAATCTATCAATCGTGCGCGCAGCTGTTCTGGCGTTGTGGATGCATAGGTGGCCAACAATTCCTTAATATCATCAATACTCCAATTGTCGTTAGCGCCAGGTAGACCCGCAACAATATTTTGCTGCAGGCTATACCGCGCGGCATCATCCATCGCATCAAATCGTTGCCGTGCCTCTTCAACAAACGTTTGAGGATAGTCTTCCGATGCGCCTGCTCTGCCAAGAATGAAAACATCAAAAACAGCAAATTCCAACAAATCAAAGCGCATCGCTGTACCGCCATGCGGCATAAGGGCATGCAAATCCGTACGGGTCCAATCCAATATGGGCATAAAATTGTAGCAAATGGTTTTCAGGCCACATGCGGCTAGATTGCGCATGCTTTCGCGATAGTTTTGTATGTGCTGGCGAAAATCCCCCGTGTTCGTCTTTATTGCCTCGGAAACAGGAAGGCTCTCAACAACCTCCCACGCAATACCAGATGAAGTGCCATCACCTTTCACAGTGATGTAGCCCTGATGCTTCTTGATTTCTTCAAGCGACCAAACTGTTCCTGGCTTCAGATGGTGTAACGCTGAGACAACCCCTTGCACTCCTACCTGCAACATCTCATCGATCGAAACCTTATCTTGGGGGCCAAACCAGCGCCAAGTTTGAAGCATGTTATGTACCTTTGGTGTCAGGGGTTGGAAGCCATCCGTCGTAGTAAGGCGTATTTGGGCCGAGGGGCAGTTCGACATTGCTTCGCGATCTTGCAGCTTGGTAAACTGCCGTTACCAATTCGATGGAACGACGACCATCTGCCAAAGAAACTTCGTAGTTGGCGGTATCAATTAAACAATCAGCAATAGCTTCAAAAAAACCAGCAAAGCCAAAATGTTTGGTAGAGACCGACGCCAAGACTTCATCGATTTGACTTTGTTTATCCGGATCTCTTGCTCGAAAGGTCCAAATGTCATTGGCAGGGGCGTAAGGTGCCGTGCCGCTTTCAGCTGTGAAGCCCTCAAAGCAGACCCGCAATCGGGTGGTATCAGTTGCCGCACCCAGAGTGATTGAACTTGTCGCCACAGCACCATTTTCCATCTGGAAAGTAATCGCCGCGCAGTCTTCCGTTTCAATGTCATTGACGCGGGTGGCGGTCATGGCGGAAAGCCGCGCAACTGGTCCCACAATATGCGTTAACAAATCATGGTTATGAATTGCATGCCCCAGTACCGCCCCACCCTGCTCGCCTGCCCAAGTACCGCGCCAAGGCACAGCATAGTAGTCTGGACCACGGTTCCAGTGAGTTTCGAGACTTGCTGCAAAAGGCTTTCCTGCCAATCCTGCACTAACAAGCGCTTTGAGTTGATCCATTGCCGGACCGTACCGATATTGAAACACTGGAAAGAGCTTGCGGTCAGCACGCGCAGCCACATCGGCCAACGCATCAACCTCTTGCAACGAGGTTGCCAACGGTTTTTCGCAAATTACATGCTTACCTGCCTTAAGCGCCAAGAGTGCGTTGCTAAAGTGCAAATGCGGGGGGAGACAAATATCGACGAGATCAATCGCCGGGTCGGTAAGCACAGCGTTGAAATCAGCTTCTATAGCGATATCGTCCTTGCCAATAATCGAGGCCGCACGCTCAGCATCAAGATCGCAAACCGTGCGCACACAAAACCTGTTGGTCAATTGGCGATAGGCATCAAGATGTTCCCCACCAATCCCTGCACCTATAATCGCTACATTTATGACTCGGCTCATTTGTTTGAATTCCAAGTTCCATCAGCCATCATTTGGGCCTGTATTGCCAACTCCATCACCTTAAATGCATGCGCTTGTGGCATTGCTGTTTCCGTTCGGTCGTGAATGTCATTTGAAAAATTCTGGAAATACGGAAATCCGACGTCCGTGCAGTCAATTTTTTCGCATTTCGACCCATTGACCAAATGGAGATGGTCGATGCCATCGTCCCCCGCAATATCGACGTATTTTCTGAGTTCAATATAACCCTCTGTTCCCAAAATAGTCAGACGCCCGTCACCCCAAGTGGGCAAACCATCCGGTGTATACCAATCCACACGAATGTAGCCATGCCCGTACTCGCTGCGTAGTGCAATTTCACCGAAATCCTGAAGACCCTCTTCGTCTAGATTCGCATAGTTTGCAGCAACTGCAAGTGTCACATCTGCATCTACAGAGCCCGTGAAATATAAAAACTGATCAATTTGATGAGACGCAATATCGCAAATGATACCGCCATATTTTTCTTTCTCAAAAAACCAGCGTGGCCTCGTTGGTTTGTTGAGGCGATGTGGGCCCATTCCTGCTGTTTGGACAACTTTCCCTATGGCACCAGCCTGCACTAGCTCGGCAGCCTTGGTAACACTGGCAACTTCAAACCGTTCAGAAAAATTCACTGACCATATACGGCCTGTTCGAGTAACGGTATCACGAATGTCCGACAACTGCTGCATGGTGGTACAGCCGGGCTTATCCACCATGACATCCTTTCCGCACTCCATTGCCTCAATCGCCAATCCAGCACGATCAATCGGTATCGCCGCGATCAAAACAAAGTCAATCGAGGGATCGTTCAACAATGCTGCGCGATCATGAAAACGTGGCGCACCAGGGAATCTCTTTGCAAACCCATCAAGCGTTTCAGGTTCACCCTCTGTCCACCATCCTGCAAACACGCCACCAACATCCAACATATTTTGAACTTGACCATAGATATGGCGGTGGTCGAGGCCGATCGCAGCAAATTTGAGGGGTGCGATCATAGTGGTTTACTCCATATCTGCGATTGAAATCGCACGCTCTTCTTTTGACGACAAGACCAGTGCATCGATCAAATCATGAACTAGTAAGGCCTCACGTCCGGTAGCCATAGGTGGTCTCTTGTTTGCAAGCGCATCGGCGAAATCTTCAATTATTCCCTGATGCCAAGCATGGGTAAACGCCATTGGATCCGCTCCGCCCCCGCTTGCAGTATCCTCACCAAAAACCTCGGTTCGACCATCGTGCCAATTGACTTCTAGTTTCCCAGATTGCAACCGCACGGAAGCTTTTTCGCAATGTAACGCAATCGATTCAGCACCACCGGGATAGCTCGCCGTGCTTGCCACCAGAGAGCCTATTGCACCGCTTGTGAATTCAAGTCCGGCTGACACGAAGTCTTCCGATTCCATATCGTGAAGTGCACTTGTTTTAGCCATGGCCTGAACTTTACCTACGGGGCCGGTAAATGAGAGGGCCAAATCCATGGTGTGAATGGCCTGTGATATTAGAACACCACCTCCATCGCGCTCATACGTCCCGCGTCCCGGCTCATCGTAATATGCTTGATCGCGCCACCACGGCACGGAAATTTCAGCAACTTTGATTGCCCCAAATGTTCCATCTTTTGATTGACTGGCCAATTGCAATGACACCTCGCGCGCTCTGTGTTGGAAAACAATGCCCAAAGTAACATTTGCCGTTTCACAGATTTCGACAATTTCTTTGGCTGCCATACGATCGCGCTCAATCGGTTTTTCGAGCAAAATATGCTTGCCCGCATCGGCCAAAGTTTTCACAATATTTGTTCTGGCATTGGGCGGTGTTGTCACAATTACGAAGTCGATTTCAGGGTCATTCGCAATATCTTCAACGGATGAGTAAACCACCGTATCGGCCGAAATTTCGGAGCTCATTTCGCGGACGAAACTCTGGGCCTTTTTCACGTCTCGCGCGTATACTCCGCGCAGTGTTACAGTAGGGTTTGCAGCTGATATTGCTCGAATATGTGTAGCCGCGACCATTCCCAAACCAATCAACGCCAAATTCATTTCAACCAACTCCTATAAATTCAAAAGGTAGCAAACCCCTTGTTATTCATTTAGTTAGCAGACCAGTATACCGGTTGTAAACCATATGAATACCGGTATACTGGCGAAAATACACACAAATTCTCCGTGATTCATGCTGACCTCACCCACTCTCCCACCAAATCCACATTTTGAAGTAATTGACCCCTCGCGCCCGGCGGGAGCGCAAATATTTGAAGCCTTGAAGGTTTCAATTTTGAAGATGGATCTGGAACCGGGAGCCTTCATTTCTGAAAGCGATATTGGAACAAAATTCGGAGCGAGCCGTACGCCAGTTCGAGAAGCTTTCATGCAATTGCGCGAGGCCGGCTTGGTGACAACACAGCCCAGCCGCGGCAATTTCGTCACCAAGCTAAACCGCGAAAAAATACTTGAAGCAAGGTATCTGAGAGAAGCGCTGGAGGTCGCAAATGTCGGTAAATTATGCAGAGATGGCCTCAGCATGGAGTTCCGACAAAAGCTATCAGACAATCTAATTCACCAATCTGAGGCCATAAAACGCCAAAATAACCTCGATTTTCAGCGCCTTGATGACGAATTTCACCTCACTATGGCCCTCGCGACGGGCTATGAACGTGCTGCCAGCGTCCTAAAACGTGAAAAAATGCTGTTAGATCGGCTGCGCGTCTTGTCTTTGAACCGAGAAACGCACATGAAAAATTTGTTGTGGGAACATCAGGTTCTGCTCACTGCCCTCATCGCCAAGGATGCAGCAAAGGCTACTCACACAACACGCAAGCATCTGAGTTCAGTCATGAATACTCTATCCAACCTACGCGAAACACACGAAGAATATTTCGACTAATCGTCCCTATAACGGAAGCACCATGACCAAAAGCTATCCCGGTTCTGTTCGGCTGAACGGCCCGGCAGAAACACTTTATGAGCGCATCAAAGACATGCCGATTGTCTCCCCGCACGGGCACACCGATCCTTCGTGGTTTGCAGACAATCAGGCGTTCCGGGACCCTGCCGAGTTACTCATTATCCCTGACCACTATGTATTTCGCATGCTCTACAGTCAGGGTATTTCATTGGAAAGTTTGGGTATTGGCATCCGGCCTGAAGACCGTGATCCTCGCGCCATTTTTAATCTGTTCGCCCAACATTGGAATAGGTTTTTGGGTACACCAAGCCGCCAATGGTTGGAGCACACATTTGCCAATGTCTTTGGTATTGAAGAACCGTTTGGTCCTGGCACTGAAGATTTATACTATGACACCATTGCTGAAAAACTTCAGACACCAGAGTTTCGACCGCGCGCATTGTTTGAGCGTTTTAATCTGGAAGTTTTGGCAACAACGGATGGCGCATTGGACGATCTTGCGCACCACAAAAAGAGCATGAGCGACGGTTGGGGAGGCCGTGTTGTGCCAACTTTTCGGCCTGACACAGTTCTCAATCCAGCTTCACCTGCATTTTTGTACGATGTTGAAGCATTGGGAGGTCTCACGAATGAAGATACCCGATCTTACCCAGGTTACATCAATGCACTACGCAAACGGCGCGCATTTTTTAAAGACATGGGGGCAACAGCAACCGACCATGGAATTGAACACATACTAACAAACTGGCTTTCACAGTCAGAAATCACTGCACTTTTCGATAAGATCATTTCTGGAGATGCTTCTGAACATGAACAGGCCCGCTTTTATGGGCATATGCTAATAGAAATGGCACAAATGTCGGTAGAAGACGGCCTTGTGATGCAAATCCATGCCGGAAGCAGCCGTTCGACAAACCAAAGCGTTCAAAGGCGGTTTGGCAATGATATGGGGGCAGATATTCCGCATGCCGTCGATTGGGTTGGCGGTCTCAATGCTCTATTGAATCGTGTTGGTAACAATCCAGACCTGACAATTATCTTGTTCACTTTAGACGAGACAGCTTATGCTCGCGAGCTGGCACCAATGGCAGGACACTGGCCTGCGCTTAAATTGGGACCACCATGGTGGTTTCACGATAGCCTTGCAGGTATCGCCCGCTATTTTGATCAGGTTGTTGAAACAGCGGGTTATTGGAATTTAGCAGGCTTTAACGACGACACGCGCGCCCTTCTGTCGATTCCAGCGCGCCATGATTTATGGCGTAAAGGCGTCAGTATTCACCTTGCCGGGCAAATTGACCGTGGCCTTTTCGGACCATCTGATGCACATGAGATTGCAAAAATACTGACACGTGACTTGGCACTAGATGCCTACAAGCTCGGAGACCTTTAAGATGCCTCGGATTCTTCATCTTGGAATTGGAAATTTTCACCGCGCGCACCAAGCTTGGTATACGCAACTCGCAAATACTCACGACAACGATGTCTGGAAAATCACAGCCGTGTCGCTCCGTCGCCCAGACGTGCGTGACACATTGGCGCCGCAAAATTTTGACTACACGCTGGTGATAAAAGGCACGGCTGACACTGAATATCTGCGGATAAATTTGCACGACAATATTCTGGTTGGCCCTGAAAACCCGCAAGCTATTGTTGACTTGGTCGCCGATCCAGACACAGCTATTGTCAGTTTGACAGTCACCGAGAAAGGTTACTATGTCGACACAAGATCCGGTAAATTTTTATTGCAAGACCCTGTTATCGCATCAGAAATTCAAAAAGGGCGACCGTCGACTGCAATCGGATATTTGGCCTATGGGCTAAAGACAAGACAAGCAGCTAATGGCAAACCATTGACCATCATGAGTTGCGATAATCTGTCTGCAAATGGTGAAACGCTTAAAGGTGCGGTTGACGCCTTCCAAAAAGCTGCCGGGCTTGACCTTGCTGATTATCTGGAGACTTCAATCACTTTTCCAAGTGCAATGGTAGACAGGATTACGCCGGCAACCACCGACGAATTGCGCGCAGAAGTACAGCAGGCGGTAGGTTGGGCTGATCGCTCACCAGTTTCTACAGAAACGTTTTCTGAATGGACTATCGAGGATGACTTTGCTGCAGAACGCCCTTCCTGGGAAAAGGCCGGCGTTCAAATTGTTGCTGATGTAGCCCCCTATGAACTGCGCAAATTACGCCTGCTAAACGGCCCGCATTCTCTGCTTGCGTATTCAGGCCTGTTCCACGGCCACCGTTATGTGCACGAGGCCATAGCGGACCCCATGCTTCGAGACCTTGCTTCTGGGCTTATGAATGAGGCCGCTGAAACGCTGCCAAAGGAAATTCAGAACACAACGCAAGACTATAGTGATCAGTTGATCGAACGCTTTGCCAACCCAGCGCTTAAACACGAGCTTATTCAGATTGCGATGGATGGTAGTCAGAAGCTTCCGGTACGTTTGTTGTCAACGGTTAAAGACCGGTTGAAAGCCAACAAAAACTCATCAAATGCTTTGGAGGGTGTCGCCTATTGGTTGATCTTTGTTCTAAGCAGAAGTGAAGCTGGCAATGCTATCAACGACCCGCAGGCAGATACATTTTTAGATATCGCAAAGACATCTCTCAGTACCCGTGAAAAGCTGGAATCCATTTTGAAGATCGCTGAGCCTGACCTTGCCAGTATATCAGATTTATCTGCGCTTTTGGACCGAACCGAAGCAATTATGGCCGGATAGTATTTCCAGAAGCATCGAAACGGAACACGCGGTCCGCCTGAAATTTAGCAAAGACCTTTGCATCAATTGTAAAATTATGCTCGCCAAATAGGCGGACTGACAAAAGGCCTGCCTGGCCACAATCCAGAAAGAGATTTGTATCGGCCCCCAGATGTTCCACATGGGAAACGACGCCCTCAATATCTCCTGTTCCCTCTCCAATTGCGATGTGTTCGGGGCGAATTCCAATAGTTGCCGCAGCAGTTTCGTCTAGCACGCTCGCATCCAGAAAATTCATTTGGGGAGAGCCAATAAACCCAGCGACGAACTTGTTTGCGGGCTGGTTGTATAGCTCCATTGGAGTGCCGACCTGCTCTACCTTGCCGCCATTCAATACGACAATTCGATCTGCCAAAGTCATGGCCTCGGTCTGATCATGGGTCACGTAAACCATGGTCGCGCCAAGCTCGCGATGCAAACGGGCGATTTCCAGTCGCGTGTTAACGCGTAGGGCCGCATCAAGATTTGAAAGGGGTTCATCGAACAAAAATAGTTTCGGCTTGCGCACAATCGCACGACCGATAGCAACACGCTGTCTTTGACCACCTGATAGTTCGGCAGGTCTGCGTTCCAGATAAGCACCAAGCGAAAGCATTTGTGTCGCCAAATCGACGCGTTCTGTAATTTCTGCCTTGGGTCTCTTTGCCTGTTTCAAGCCAAGGCTCATATTATCGCGAACCGTAAGATGCGGATAAAGCGCATAGGTTTGGAACACCATCGCGATACCACGATCGGACGGTGGCTTTAAATCCACCACATCATTGTCGATTTTAATGGTTCCGCTTGACGTATCTTCCAGCCCCGCAATCGCGCGCAAAAGTGTAGATTTTCCGCAGCCAGATGGCCCAACGAAAATAACAAACTCGCCGTCCTGCACGTCCAGATTAATGCCTTTCAGCACCTCAACAGAGCCAAAGGATTTTCGGATATTATTTAAATGTAGTGAGCCCACGGTCCTGCTTTCACCCCTTAAAGTCGAATTTCGTTGCCGGTGCGAATGCTCTCATCGGCGGCCATACAAACGGCCAAAGATTGCACAGCGTCTTGCATGTGACGGGATAGATCCAAATCTCCAGTGATCGCCTTCAAAACAAAAGCCTGCTCGCGGTCGCAAAGACCTTGATGATCTGGTTCGTCTTGCATGGAAAGGTTTTGATCTGCGGTTGAAAAACGACCGCTACCATCTGTCTCTCCCAAATGAACTCTTATCGTGGAAGTTTTTGTGTGCGTATCAATATCGTCAGATTTCGCACCCTCATCCATAATGATGGATACACATCCATTAGGCGAAATAATATCCTTCACGAAGAAAGCTGTTTCAGACATCATGGGGCCCCAGCCAGCCTCATACCAACCAACCGAGCCATCTTCGAACAACACTTGGAAGTGGCCGTAATTATACATGTCATCGGCGATTTCATCAGACAAGCGTACGCCCATACCGCGCACCTGCACTGGTTTGGAATCTGTGATCTGGCACATGACATCCACGTAGTGAACGCCGCAATCAACAATTGGCGACATGGTTTTCATAAGTTGCTTATGAGTCTGCCAAGTTGCACCCGAAGATTGTTGATTGAGGTTTAAACGAAACACATATGGCCCGCCAAGAGCACGCGCCTTTTTAATCAGTGTCATCCAAGAGGGATGATGTCTCAAAATGTAACCAACAACCAACTTGCGGCCGGTTGCCTTTGCAGTCTCAGTAACGCGAACAGCATCTTCAACCGTTGTTGCAATTGGCTTTTCCAGAAACACGTGCGCGCCTGCCTCCATAGCAGCGATGGCATAGTTTGCGTGGCTATCTGAATAGGTATTGATGGAGGCTAGGTCAGGTTTTAACGTTTCAAGCGCTGATTCATAATCATGCGAAAAAGGATATGAACTCAACTCGGTTGGCAAATCGACTTTGGAACGGTTCACCAACCCAACAATCTCAAAACCAGGGTTGTGATGATATGCGAGCGCGTGGCTCAGCCCCATATTGCCAAGCCCTGCCACCAGAACCCGAACAGGTGTGTGCGTTTCGCTCATTTTACAGCTCCAGCAGTGATGCCCCGGATCAATTGACGCGAGAAAATTAAATAAAGGATCAGGACGGGTACAATCGCTAACGACAAAGCGGAAAGGATTGCATTCCAATTCGTAACGAACTGGCCAATAAAGACTTGCGCGCCAAGCGTGATGGTCTTGGTTTCTTCAGCGGGCGCCAAGATCAATGGAAACCACAAATCATTCCAGATCGGGATCATTGAGAACACAGCCACCGTTGCCATGGCGGGGCGAACCAGCGGCAAAACAAGACGAAAAAATATGCGGTATTCGCTCAGGCCATCAATGCGCCCAGCGTTTTTAAGATCATCCGACACCTGCTGCATAAATTCAGACAGGATGAAGATCGCAAGCGGTAAACCTTGCGCAGTGTAAACCAGCACAAGGGCTGTCAACGTATTCACCAAGCCACTTGCTACCATCAGCTGGAGAATGGCGACTGTACCAAGCCGGATCGGGATCATGATGCCCAAAGCCAGATACAGACCCATCAGGCGATTGCCTTTGAAGCGATATTCAGACAAAGCAAATGCTGCCATAGCACCGAACAGAAGTACAAAGGTCAAAGACAGAACCGTGACTATGAAACTGTTTTGAAAATAAAGGAAAAAATCGCCCTGTTTCAAAACGGTTTCATAGCCTATCAGGCTGAAACTGCTTTCATTCGGCAGTGCTAACGGTTCCCGAAAAATCGCCTTGCGGGATTTAAATGAGTTTATGACGACCACAAAAACCGGAAACAAAGCGATCAACGTATAGGTAATCAGAATTGTGTGAGCGGCGATCGATTTACCAATTGAATGTCTGGCTGTGAGCATCGTTTTTCTCCGCTAAAACTGGTAGCGGCGGAGCCGCGTTTGGATGGCGAAGAGGTAGATGCAAACACCCACCAGAATGATAAGGAACATGGCAGACGCGATGGTTGCGCCCATGTTTGGATCACCCAATTGCAACTGGAACCCGAAAAAAGTTCGATACAGGAATGTGCCTAAAATATCGGTTGCGTAGTTTGGACCCGCAAGCGCCCCTTGGGCGGCATATATCAAATCAAACGCGTTGAAATTCCCGACAAACGTGAGCACAGAAATAATACCAATAGACGGCAGAATGAGCGGAAGTTTGATCTTCCAGAATTGCGAAACACCGGTAATGCCGTCGCACTCTGCTGCTTCCAAAACCTCATCGGGAATAGATAAGAGAGCTGCATAAATTAGCATCATCGGGATACCGACAAATTGCCACACAGATACGAGCGCAAGTGTTGTCAGCGCGTATTCTTCTTTGCCAAGCCAAGGCTTGAACAGGAACTTCAGACCAATGGCATCCAGCATATCAGGCGCGATGCCCCAGATTGGGCTGAGAATAAGTTTCCAGGCAAAACCAACGATCACAAATGACAGGATAGTCGGGATAAATATAGACGTTCGGTAGAAGGTACCCATGCGCAATTTTGGACTGCTGAGCAGTGCTGCCAGCAAAATTCCAATGGGATTTTGTACCAGCATATGCACGACGAAAAACCACGAATTGTTTTTCAGTGCATTCCAAAAACTATCGGACCAGCGCGCATCCCCAAAAAGCGTTTTGAAGTTATCAAACCCAACGAAGACTTGTTGTTGCTCGACTTCACGAAACAGCGAAAACTGCAACGTGCTGAACAATGGCAGGATCATAATCGCGGTGTAGACTAAAACTGCCGGCGCGAGGAACACAGCTATGTGCCAGCGAAATGGCTTTTTTGGTTTTGCTTGCTGTGTCATGGGGATTAACTTCTCATTTGAAAACCCGGGCCACATTGAGGGCCCGGATTATAGTTTACGTGGTCAGATTACTTCTGAGGTGCGTACCAGCTTGCAAGACCTTCTTGCAGACGTTTGCCAGCAGCTTCTGGAGTTTCTGTGCCCTTGATGACATTCGCAGATGCGTTCCACGTTTCATTCTCAAGGTTTGGCGTGCCACGAGAAAGGATCTGGTATGTTGAGCGGATAGTGGAGTTACACTTACCGCGCCAAGATACGAATTCCTGTGCAAGTGGATCAGCCATTGCGATTTCGTGGTTTGACAATGAGAAGAAGCCTGGCAGTGAGTTTGCATAAAGGTCTGCAAAGCCTGCGGAACCAACCCAGTTCAGGAACGTTTTGGCTGCATCAGCATTCGGGCTCTTTGGATTCATGCCGATCGCGATATCTGTGTGATCGGAGATGTAACACTCATCGCCAGCTTTCTGGACAGGCGGATAGAAGGCGCCCATTTTGAATTCAGCGAGGCCGTTGAAGCCAGAAATTTCCCAAGAACCCGCTGGATAAACAGCAGCACGCCCAAGCGTGAAGAGGTTCTGACTGTCTGGATACGTCTGAGCTTCAAAGCCGTCACCCAGATAGTCTTTCCATTTTGCCAACTGACGGAATGGAGCAACCCAGGCTTCGTCTGTCAGTTTCTGATCGCCTTTAATCAGAGCAAGACGGCCTTCTTCGCCTTTCCAATAGTTAGGGCCTACATTGTTGTAGCCCATGGTGGCTGCTTCCCACTGATCATTGGTACCCATAGCCAATGGAATGTAGTTGCCATCTGCTTTAATTTTATCAAGGGCGGCAAAGAACTCAGCTTCAGTTGTTGGCACTTCAACGCCAACTTCAGCGAATGCATCTTTGTTGTAGATATAACCATGAATAACGGATGCCATTGGCACGCAGAATGTCACGGAACCATCGTCAGTGCTCCAGCCAGATTTTGCGACCGAACTAAAGTTTTTCATGCCTTCAAGGTCCTGCACAGGCGCAAGGTGACCTTTTTCATATAGGCTCAAAGACGCATCAAATGGACGGCATGTGATTAGATCGCCAGCTGAGCCTGCTTCCAATTTCGAGTTCAACACGGCATTGTATTCAGCAGGTGCTGATGGCGTGAATTTGACTTTGATGCCTGGGTTTTCAGCCTCAAAGGCCGGAATGATCTTATCCTGCCAAATTGACAGATCATCATTACGCCAACTTTCAATAGTCAGCGTCACATCGTCAGCAAATGCAAAACCAGTTGATCCAGCAATGCAGGATGCCATTAGCATCCCTTTCAATAGTTTATGTGACATGAAGTCTTCTCCTCAATTTAAACGCCTTGGGCGCCTTCCTGTTTAGTTTTGTTTAACCCCTCGAGCGATGCCAAAGAGGGCCGTAGTTTTTGCGCGTTTATGTCCAACAATGCTTGCGCGTCGACACGGTTTTGCGCGCCTGCTGCCAGCAGAATGGCTAGTTTGGCAGAACCGTCTGCAGCTTCAAGGTGTCGTTCTGCCGCCTCGGCCGAGCAGTTCGTTACCGAAGCAACAATTCGGTTGGCCCGCTGTTTCAGTTTGACGTTGTCAGCCTTTAAATTCACCATATGGCCGTCGTGCACATGACCTAGATGTACTGCCATCAACGTCGACAGCATGTTAAGGGCAATTTTCTGCGCAGTACCAGCGCCCATTCGCGTGGAACCCGCAATAACCTCGGGCGGCGTTTCCAAAAATATCGAAACATCTGCCTCTTCCAGCAGAGGTGTCGGCGCGTTGTTTGCTATTGCTATGGTAGCAGCACCCAATTCCTTTGCGGCCCGCAATGCACCCAAGGCATATGGCGTTGTGCCACTTGCTGAAATCGCGATCAGGCAATCCTTGCTTGATAGGCTAGCATCCATGACCTCACGGCCGGCCCCAGCTTCATCATCTTCAGGCCCACCTGGAAGACTGGTGAGGTTGTTCATGCCACCTGCGAGCTTGATAATAAGTTGATCGGTTGAAATGCCGTATGTGCCCGGCAGCTCTAGGCCATCTGCCATTGCCATCAAACCGGAGCTCCCAGCAGCGGCATAAACAAGCCGCCCCCCATCAGAGATCGCATTGGCCGCAAGGCCAGCAGCAATGGCAATTTCATTCGTGCAAAGCTCAACGCTTTTCGCCGCAGCGACTTGGCCTTGATGTAAAATGGAGAGAATATCCATAGGCGCGCGGGTGTCTAACGCCCTCGCCTGTTCATTCATATGCTCAGTTGTCTGCAACGGCATATACCCCATCCTCCTAATCAATATAATGCCAACTTAATACCAATTGTCTATAGCTGGTTTCACTTTTTCATTAACCATATACGTCAACATGGTAAATAATGTAATTAAAACAACATATTAATGAATTTTAAAAAATTCGTAAAAAAGCACTTGGTTAATGGTATTATATTGGTATGATATTGATTGAGTGGAGGAACGATGTCTCTTTTTATAGGAATAGACGGCGGAGGAACAGGTTGTCGCGCATTGCTGTGCAATGCGTCTGGATCTACCCTTGGCATCGGCAAGGCAGGATCTGCCAACATCGTTTCTGATTTGGACAAATCTTACAACAATATTGTAGCAGCTTCCAAACAAGCAATTCATAGCGCTGGCCTCCCGGATAGCGCTATAAAAGACGTTTCTGCTTATCTTGGCCTTGCTGGGGCTAATGTTGAGAGCGCAGTTAGCGCGCTTTCTACTCTATTGCCATTTAAACAATGTCATATCGATACGGATGCCTTGATTGCCCTTGAAGGTGCAATTGGCAATGCAGACGGTGCCGCGGCTATTATCGGCACGGGCTCCATATTCATATCCCGTCATGCGGATAGGGTTCAGATGTTAGGCGGCTGGGGCTTCGTCGTTAGTGACCTTGCGAGCGGAGCGCGCCTTGGGCGAGCCTGTCTAGAACTCTCGCTTCTGGCACACGAAAATATCGTCGCGCCAACGGATCTAACGCGTAAAGTTATGGACCGGTTTAACAACAATCAACAAACGCTTGTGGAATATGCTTGGGCGGCCAGTCCCGGTGATTTTGGGAGTTTTGCGCCTTTGGTATTCGATTTTGCGGATGCCGGCGATATCAATGCCAAAACTCTGCGCGCAGAAGCAATCAAAACCATCGAGACCACTCTGGGCGCGCTACAACTCAATGCGTCAGAGCGCTTTTGCATGCTGGGGGGGCTTGGGGCCAAATACAGCGAACATTTAGGCGCACCTTATAGTGCGTGGATCAAACCGCCTATTTCAGACGCGGTCAGCGGTGCAGCGGCATTGGCTGTTCGATCTTTTGCGGCAGGAGGCAGATGAATGCAAACCTCCGTTGAAACATTGCTGCAGCGTGAAAATTGGGTACGCGATCATGGTGGGCCTCTTTACCTTCAGCTTAGTCAGCATTTGGAGGATGCGATCCGCTCCGGCAAGATCGACGCCGGTCATCCTCTCCCTTCTGAACGTGAAATCGCACAAATTACAGATGTGTCTCGCGTCACGGTTCGCAAGGCCGTGCAAGAACTGGCGCGCGACGGCTTAGTCGTACAAAAACAGGGCTCCGGCACATCCGTTGCCCCTCTTGGCGAACGTGTTCAACAATCCCTGTCTCAGCTTACCAGTTTCAGTGAAGACATGGCACGACGGGGGTTGAGCGTCACATCTACATGGCTGGAACGCGGATTATTTATTCCATCACCCCAAGAAACCATGATTTTAGGTTTATCTCCCAGTAGCCAAGTATCGCGTGTGTCGCGCCTACGGATAGCCGATGGTGTGCCGTTGGCAATTGAGCGCGCGTCGCTTTCCACATATTTTCTTCCAGAACCAGGTCAGGTTGGACACTCGCTCTACGCGCATCTTGCAAAGGATGGAAACAAGCCGGTGCGGGCAATCCAACGTATTTCTGCAAATATTCTGGAAGGCGAAGATGCAGAACTGTTGGAAGTACCTGACCATTCTGCCAGCCTGAATATTGAACGTATTTCTTATCTCGCAAGCGGCAAAACAGTTGAGTTCACACGGTCTATATATCGCGGTGATGCTTATGATTTTGTTGCTGAACTAACCATTGGTGATGACACCACAGGAGATACATAATGGCCACGCAGCCGACTAAAATGGCGCTTGAAGTTCGCGAAATTCCTGATGCGTTGCAGCGCCTTTTAGATGATTCCCAAATTAGCATTGCTGCAACCGCTGATGCCATGCGGCAAGCTGATCCGCGAGTTATTGCTACAATCGCACGTGGTTCGTCTGACCATGCAGCAACATATCTCAAATATGCTTTTGAATTGTTGGCCGGCGTTCCTGTTGCCTCTATCGGACCATCAGTCGCATCAATTTATCAAGCCAGCCTGAAAATGGATCGCACAGCAACGATCGCGATATCGCAATCCGGAAAATCACCCGACATTGTTCAAATGGCAGAAAGCGCTAAGCAATCAGGAACCTTGTCGATTGCCATGACAAACACGCCAAGCTCCGACTTGGCAGAGGCTTGTGATCATCCCATCAACATTCAGGCAGGTCCTGAACTAAGTGTCGCAGCCACGAAGACTTTCGTGTCCTCTATTGCTGCAGGCTTGATGTTACTCGCCCACTGGACCCAAGATAGAAGCCTTCTAATTGCGCTCGAAAAACTGCCCGAGCAAGCTTCGGCTGCCGTTAATTGTGACTGGACTGTTTTATGTGACCGCCTTTGCAATGAGCCGTCTCTCTATGTTCTTGGGCGCGGTCCTTCCTTTGCCATTGCTCATGAAGTTGCTCTAAAATTCAAAGAAACATGCCAGATACATGCCGAAGCCTATAGTTCAGCGGAAGTAATGCACGGTCCTGTCTCCATTGTTGGATCTGGTTTTCCCATTTTGGGTTTAGCTGCAAGAGATGCCGCCGAAAAACCACTGGTAGACGTATGCGAGAAACTCGCCCTTCAAGGCGCAAATCCGTTTGTAACGTCAGCACTTGCCCAACACGCAACGAAACTACCAGCCGTTGCGACAGGGCATTCGCTCACCGATCCACTCATGTTGATCATCAGCTTTTATGCGTTCATCGAACAACTAGCTCGGAAGCGCGGGTTGAACCCTGATGTACCGCCGAACCTGCGAAAAGTGACAGAAACCGTATGACCGGGAACAATACGAAAGCAAAGGCATTTGTCGGTGCAACGATCTTTGATGGACACAAACGCCATGAAGATTCAGCACTCCTGACTGATGACGGAAGCGTTAGTAAAATTGTTTCTATAAAAGATATTCCCTCAGGCACGGAAACTGTCAGCCTATCTGGTGGGCTGCTTGCACCTGGCTTTGTTGACTTGCAAGTTAATGGCGGTGGTGGTGTCTTACTGAACGATCAGCCTGACGTTGCCGGAATTGAAACAATTTGCGCCGCACACGCCCAATTTGGAACGACGTCGCTGCTCCCAACGCTCATCACTGACAATGTTGATGTCACCCACAAGGCAGTTGCCGCTGGAACCAAAGCTGCAAGACAAGCGATCACCGGTTTTATTGGCCTTCATCTGGAAGGGCCTCATTTGTCGGTTGTACGCAAGGGCGCGCACGATGCTGATCTGATACGACCAATGAGCATTGAGGATCTGAACTTCCTAACAAAATCTCGAGCATCATTGCCCCATTTGATGACGACAGTTGCGCCGGAATCCGTATCAAACGAACAAATTTCGGAGTTGACTAATGCTGGTGTCATGATCAGCCTTGGCCACACCGCTGCAGACTATGAAACAGCCGTAAATGCGGCTTCATCTGGCGCAAGGGCTGTGACACATCTCTTCAATGCTATGAGCCCACTGACGCACCGGGAACCAGGACTGGTTGGCGCCGCGCTTGAAACAGGCCATGTATCTGTCGGCGTTATTGCAGATGGTATTCACGTTCATCCTGCCGCAATTTCCATTGCCCTTGCGGCCAAGAAAGGCCCGGGAAAAATCTTCCTGGTCACCGACGCAATGTCGACCATCGGCACTGACCAGAACTCCTTTACTTTGAATGGCCGCACCATTACGCGCGAAGGCGGCAAACTGATCCTCGAAGATGGTACATTGGCGGGCGCAGATCTGGACATGATCACAGCCGTTCGGTTTATGGCAAACTCTGTTGGTATTGGCGTTGATGAAGCATTGCGCATGGCAGCACTCTACCCTGCGCTTTGCATTGGAGACGATACTATCGGGCATTTGCAAACGGGCGCTGCGGCGAACATGGTTCATCTCGATGATGACCTCGCAATTCAAAGCGTGTGGTCCCTCGCTCGGCAAATACACTAGGCCGCGATAAAATCGTCCTTCTCAAGCTCACCTTCAAATCAAACTTACTGATTGACCCGCACCCGCATGTCGTTTGTGATGTCCCGGCAACATTTGGCAGGCAGGAAATCCTTTGCGAGTAAATTTCGAGCAACTACGGACCTTTCTTATGGTCGTTCGCTTTGGCGGTGTGCGGCGTGCGTCAGAGCACATGCATCTGTCTCAACCTGCTGTAACAGCCCGCATCCAAAACTTGGAAGAAAGTCTGAGTGCCAAACTGTTCGACAGGGCAAGCGGCGGCATGACGCTGACAAAGCGCGGCGATGCGTTGATGAAATACGCCGAGCAATATCTTCAATTGGGTGAACTAATCCAGCGAGATATTGTGGACCCGACCGGCATCGATTTACATTTAAGGATTGGCGTATCAGAGACAATCGTACAATCATGGCTGCCAGAATTTGTTGCCAAACTCCGCGGTGAATTCCCCCAACTCGCAATTGATATTGCAGTGGATATTTCAAGTAATTTACGCGAGGGGCTTCTAAATAGATCCTTTGATCTCACCATCCTTTTGGGTCCGGTCTCCGAGTTCACGGTTGATAATGTCGATCTGCCAGACGTGCCTCTGCGCTGGTATTGCTCCAAGAATGCGGAACTAAGCGACGACCCTGCGGAGATATTTCTTTCCAACCCCGTGGTGACCTACGCACGGAACACCCGTCCCTACCGTGAACTGAAGTCAGAACTCTTCAATCGTTACGGTCCCGGCATCTCACTTTTTCCATCATCTTCACTCTCTGCCGGTTTCCGAATGGTGGTAGCAGGTCTGGGGGTCGCGGCATTACCGGCTTCACTTGCCGAAGCAGAGCTGAAAGCTGATCAAGTGCGAGAGTTCGATCCCGGATGGCAACCAAATGCGCTGCGTTTCACCGCGTCATACCTTGGAGATCCTCAGTCATTCCTTGTTGAAAGAGCCGCAAAAATCGCACGTGAAGCAGCATTGGACGCTGACAAGTGATCAAAAAATCTGATCGGATCATGAAAGAAAACACGATTTGACCTGATCCACTAGATCGTCGAGCCTGCCTCACAACAAAAGCAGGATAGGCTGTCAGCATGCCGAACAACACATCATCAGACTACTCAACACTGCGTTCCATGAACGTTGATGATGTTCGCCAGTCTATCCGCAGCGGCGCATATACCGGTCATACCGCAGGCCTAGCGCCCGGTAAACTCCAAGCAAACCTCGCGATCCTCCCAGAAAATTACGCGCTTGATTTCATGCGTTTCTGCCAGCGCAACCCCAAGCCGTGTCCTTTGGTGGGCGTGTCAGAAACTGGCGATCCAATCATGCGAACGCTTGGCAAGGACATCGACATCCGCACCGACGTGCCAGGATACAATGTTTACCGCAATGGTGTTTTGGACACGTCAACCGATGACATCTCTGATTTGTGGTCAGATGATTTGGTGGTCTTTGCACTGGGTTGCTCATTCACCTTTGAGCGCGCGCTTATGGAAGCGGGACTTCCGCTTTGGCATATTGATCATAATAAAACGGTTCCAATGTACCGAACCTCTCTTGCTACGAAAAATGCAGGGGTATTTGGCGGTGGAACCGTGGTGTCCATGCGTGGCATTCCAACGGATCGCATCCAACAAGCAACCGAAATTTCTCGCAAATATCCGTGGGCGCATGGCGCACCTGTGCATTGTGGCGATCCTGCAGATATCGGAATTGCCGATTTAAGCAAACCGGATTGGGGCGATGAAGCGCCTATTCTGCCAGGTGAAACCCAAGTGTTTTGGGCCTGCGGCGTTACACCACAAAATGCAATCCGCGAAGCCAAGATACCATTCAGCATCACTCACATACCGGGACGAATGCTCATCACCGATGTCGATGAATTTGCTGAAGTCCCAATCCTTTAAACCATGAGATCAAACCAAATGGAGAGCGCGATGAAACGCACACTACTATCCCTCACAACAGCTTTGTTTATGGCAACTGCCGGACAGGCAATTGCCGCTGATAAACCGGTTACCATTAAAGCCGTCGGCACATGGGGCAACCTCACCAACTACGTGAAACACGAAGGTCCTTTCTGGAATGATCACATTTCCGAAGCGACCGGTGGACAAATCATCGGTGACATCAAACCTCAGACAGAACTTGGTCTCAAAGGCTTTGAAATCATGCGTTTGGTCAAAAATGGCGTATTTGACTTTGCATTTGGCCTGCCAGGTTATGTTGCTGCAGAAAACGCAATCTTTGAAGGCGCAGATCTCTCCACCCTGACACAAGACATCGACACAGAGCGCAAAGTTGCAGACGCATATTTCCCCGTTCTGGAGAAGTCTTTTGCTGAAATCTACAACGCCAAACTGATGATGCTGTATCCGTTCCCAAGTCAAACCTTGTGGTGCAATGCCGAAGTTAACGGCATGGCCGATCTCAAAGGCAAAAAGGTCCGTGTTTACGCGACAACTCTTGGTGATTTCGTGGAAGGCGTTGGCGGTACATCCGTTACTGTATCCTTTGCCGAAGTGATCCCGGCTCTTGAAAAAGGCGTTGTTGATTGTGCCATTACTGGCACCATGTCTGCTTACAAAGCAAATTGGCATCAGGTTGCAACGCATGCCTATACATTGCGTGTTGGTTGGGGCCTCGCATTTGGCGCCATGAACATGGACAAATGGACTTCAATGACTGCTGATCAGCAAGCAACGCTGACCAAAGAGATCACCGCACTTACCGACAAGATGTGGGCTGAAACTGCAACTGAAGACGAAATTGCGATTTCTTGCATCACCGGTGGTGCATGCGACATTGGTGAGCCCGGTGCCATGAAGCTGGTTGAGCCATCCGCCGAAGATCTGGCCATGCGCGATACAATTGCAACCGATGTTGTTCTGGCCCGTTGGGCAGAGCGTTGCGGTGAAGAATGTACTGCGACTTGGAACGAAACAGTCGGTCCAATTCTTGGCCTCACTGCTAAAGCAAAATAGACACACAGCCACCTTGCCGCCGGAGTGCGATACTCCGGCGGCACCTTCTTCAGCGCATTCCTGTCCCTCAAGACTGAGATTGCCAAAGATAATGGACCGCACCATGGACCGCATTCTTCACACAGCCCGCAAGACAAGCCAGGTACTGGCATGGGTCGGCGGCGCGTTGATTATCTTCTCGGCACTGTTGGTAACGCTGGAAGTTTTCTTGCGGAAACTCTTCAACATTAGTTTGGGCGGAGCTGATGAAATTTCCGGATACGCCTTCGGAATAGCGACAAGCCTAGCCCTTGCCTACGCACTTTTTGAGCGGGCGCACATTCGGGTCGATGCACTCTATAATCTCTTCCCATTTCCATTAAAAATTGCCGCCAGCATCATCGGATTGTTCCTTTTAGTCGGATTTGGCGCTGTCATCGCATGGACGGGTTGGGGCCTTGTTGCAGATACTTTAACGCATGGGTCCCGCTCCATCACTCCATTGCGTACTCCACTTGCCATACCGCAACTCCCATGGATATTCGGCTGGTTCTTCTTCGTCTTATGCGGCGCCCTGCTATTCGCGGTGGCCCTCAAAGCTTTGATGACCGGAAATGCAACTAAAACAGATCAACTGATCGGCATGAAATCTATCGATGAGCAGATCGAAGAGGAGATGAAATAATGCTTCTCAAAACCCTCTTAATTCTGGTCGCACTCATTGCGTTGGCAGTCCCAATTGCCGCCTCCCTTGGCTGGCTCGGCCTTACCCTTCAGTACCTTGAAAGCTCCATGCCGTTGCATCGCGCACTGGGAGATATGGTCTGGCAAACCGGGACTGACTTTCTTCTGGTCGCCATCCCTATGTTCATTCTGCTTGGCGAAATTCTGCTGCGCGCTGGCATCACAGAACGGATGTATGACGGCATGGTCAAATGGCTTGGCTGGTTGCCAGGTGGCTTGATGCATTCAAACATCGGTTCAAGCGCCTTGTTTGCAGCAACCTCCGGTTCATCTGTTGCCACTGCGGCCACAATCGGCACCATTGCCGTGCCGCAGATTGAAGAGCGCAAATACAACGAACCTTTGTTCCTTGGCACTATCGCTGCAGGCGGAACGCTTGGCATTCTAATCCCGCCATCCATCAATCTGATTTTATATGGATTGCTGACAGATACATCGGTGCCAGAGCTTTACCTTGCTGGCTTCCTGCCAGGCCTGCTGCTCGCAGTTCTCTTTATGGCGACCATTGTTATCCTCTGCATATTGCGCCCAAAATGGGGCGGCACTGCCATTGTTGCGACATGGAAAGAACGCTTCCAGGCGCTACCGGCCCTCATACCACCCATCGGAATATTCTTTGTGGTGGTTGGTTCCATATATGCTGGCATCGCGACACCAACGGAAGCGGCCTCACTAGGCGTTGTCGCAGCCATGATCCTTGCAGCTTTCAATCGCAAACTCACCATAGGCATGTTGCGTGTGGCCGTTGAAGGCACCATGCGCACCACAGCCATGATTATGCTGATCATTCTGGCCGCGGTGTTTTTGAATTTCGTGCTGTCGGTTATCGGTCTTACTCAAGCGTTAGCGGATTTCATCACAGGACTTGGTTACACCCCTTTCCAGACAATGCTGGTGATAGTCGCAGTTTTAGTGGTGCTCGGCTGCTTCATGGAAACACTGTCCATGTTGCTGACAACCGCGCCATTGGTGACGCCAATCGTGATCGCCCTTGGTTACGACCCGGTATGGTTCGGGATTCTTCTGATGGTGCTTTTGGAAACAGCGCTCATAACACCACCCATAGGGATCAACCTTTATGTAGTGCAGGGAATTCGCAAGCGTGGTGAAATGCTGGATGTGATGAAGGGTGCCGCGCCATTCGTGGTGACCATGTTTGCCATGATCGCGTTCTTGCTGGCGTTCCCACAAATCGCACTTTGGTTGCCTTCACTGGTTTACTGATCAGCTTCAATTCAATATTTCAGATTAAACTAGCGCTGTTGTTTTGAACCAGCGCACAAAGGAGATGTGTCTCATGTGGCAATTTTGGGTAGACCGGGGTGGCACCTTTACCGACATAGTAGGTCAGCGACCAGATGGCGCTTTGGTATCGCACAAACTGCTCTCGGAAAATCCTGAGCAATACAAAGATGCAGCTGTTCAAGGCATTCGTGAATTGCTGGGTGTTGGTTCCGACGACGCACTTGCTTATGGCAGTATTTCCGCCGTTAAAATGGGCACAACAGTTGCCACAAATGCTTTGCTGGAGCGCAAGGGCGACCCAACACTATTGATGATTTCAGAAGGGTTTGGCGATCTGTTGCGCATTGGCTACCAGACACGGCCAAAACTTTTTGATCTCAACATCGTTCTTCCAGAACTCCTCTATTCTGATGTGGCAGAAGTCGCTGAGCGTTTGGATGCAGATGGAAACATCATCCGCAAACTCGATGTGGAAGGCGCCAGAGCCTCGTTGCAATCCGCCTATGACAAGGGGCTGCGCGGTGTCGCCATTGCCTTCATGCATGCCTATCTCAATCCGGCCCACGAAGCGGAAGTCGCCAAGCTCGCCAAGGAGATTGGCTACACGCAAATCTCTACCAGCCATGAAACGTCAAAGCTCATAAAACTGGTCGGGCGCGGTGACACAACCGTGGTTGATGCCTACCTTTCTCCCATCCTGCGCCGTTATGTGAATCAGGTTGCCAACGCGCTGGATTTAAAAGGCGGCGCTTGCGAGCGTCTTTTCTTCATGCAGTCCAATGGTGGATTGACAGACGCCAGCTTGTTCCAAGGCAAGGACGCAATCCTTTCAGGCCCCGCTGGCGGCGTTGTTGGCATGGTGAAAACCGCAGAGCAAGCAGGTTTTGACAAACTCATTGGCTTCGACATGGGCGGCACATCCACGGACGTGTGCCATTATGCCGGAGAATTTGAGCGCTCCTTTGAAACCGAGGTTGCGGGCGTGCGCATGCGTGCACCAATGATGAATATTCATACTGTTGCGGCCGGCGGCGGTTCAATTCTCACATTCAAAAATGGCCGCTATCAGGTAGGTCCAGAAAGCGCTGGCGCGAACCCGGGCCCGGCTTGCTATCGTCGTGGCGGTCCTCTAACGGTCACCGACTGCAACGTAATGTTGGGCAAACTGAACCCAGCACACTTCCCGTCAGTGTTTGGACCAGATGCCGATGAAGCTTTGGACAAAGCAATTGTTGAGCAAAAATTTGCGCAGCTAGCGGACGAAATATCGGAAGCTACGGTTACAGAGGCACTCACGCCAGAAGAAACTGCTCAAGGGTTCTTGCGTATTGCCGTTGAGAATATGGCAAATGCCATCAAGAAAATCTCCGTTCAACGCGGCTATGACGTCACCCAATATACACTCAATTGTTTTGGGGGCGCAGGTGGTCAACATGCGTGTCTGGTCGCAGATGCGCTTGGCATGACGCGTGTATTCCTGCACCCATTTGCAGGTGTTCTGTCTGCCTACGGCATGGGGCTGGCGGAAATCCGAGCCTTACGCGAAACCCAATTTGAAAAACCTGTTGGTGCCTTTGCAGAAGCGGAAAAAGTACTTTCCATTCTGGAAGCCGAAACCCGCGACGAAGTTGCTAAACAAGGCATTGCAAAAGACAAAATCTCTACACTAAAGCGGGCGCATTTGCGTTACGTTGGCTCTCACCAATCGTTGGAAGTTGCATTTGGTCCAGAACCGGACATGCGTTCAGCCTTCGACAAAGCGCATATCGCGCGTTTTGGCTTTGCCTCACCAAGTCGTGAATTGAACATCGAAATGCTAAGCGTGGAAGCCATTGGTGGCGCTGAAACCGTGGCAGAGCCAACTCCCTCAAAAGCCGCAGCAGATCAAAGCCCACTGACGCAAGTTCCCATGTATGCAGATGGCGTGTGGGCCGACGTGTCGCTTTATAATCGTGAAAAACTGGCAGTTGGCCAAGTGGTCACTGGCCCCGCCATCATCACCGAAAGCACCGGCACCAACATTTTGGAACCGGGCTGGCGCGCCTACGTGGATCAGTTCGACAATCTGGTTTTGGAGCGTTTTAAGGCGCATGCGAGAACGGCGGCCATTGGCACAGATGCCGACCCGGTGATGCTTGAAGTCTTCAACAACCTCTTCATGTCTATTGCCGAGCAAATGGGTGCAACGCTTGCCAACACGGCCTATTCGGTCAACATCAAGGAACGCTTGGATTTCTCATGCGCCTTGTTCGACGCCAGCGGCGATCTTGTCGCTAACGCGCCACATGTCCCTGTTCATCTCGGCTCTATGGCAGACAGCGTGCGCACAGTTGCAAAACTCAACGCGGACAATATGAGACCCGGCGACAGTTTCATGCTCAACGCGCCCTTTAATGGCGGCACCCATCTGCCAGATGTCACAGTGATCACACCTGTGTTCGGCACCGATGGAAAAGAAATTCTATTCTATGTCGGCTCACGTGGTCACCACGCCGATATTGGTGGTCGAACACCCGGCTCCGCCCCCCCAGACAGCCAGCACATTGAAGAAGAAGGCGTCCTCATCGACAATTTCAAGCTGGTGGCAGAGGGTAAATTGCAGGAAGCGGCAACCCGCAACCTGCTCGCCTCCGGGCGCTATCCATGCCGAAACATCGATCACAACATGGCTGATCTCGAGGCACAAATAGCTGCCAATGCTACGGGCATTCGCGAAGTCCATCGTATGATAAACACGTTCGGGTTGGACGTCGTTCTAGCCTATATGAATCACGTGCAGTCCAACGCTGAAGCATCAGTTAGGCAGGTGATTGATAGCTTGAGTGATGGTGAATTTACCTACCCAATTGATAGTGGTGCGCAGATAAAAGTCAAAATCACCGTTGATCATAAGTTGAAAGAAGCGACGCTTGATTTCACCGGCACATCACCGCAAGACAAACACAATTACAACGCCCCTCGATCCATCTGCGGCGCAGCGGTTCTGTATGTTTTCCGCACACTGGTTGGCAGCGACATTCCTCTTAATGAAGGTTGTTTGAAGCCACTCAAAATCATCGCTCCGGAAGGTTCCATGATCAATCCGGTATATCCAGCGGCGGTTATTGCAGGCAATACGGAAGTCAGTCAGGCAATTGCAAATTGTCTCTATGGCGCACTTGGTGTGCTGGCTTGCTCACAAGCCACCATGAACAATTTCGTCTGGGGCACCGATGCATTTCAAAACTACGAAACAATTGGCGGCGGCACAGGTGCAGGACCAGGGTTTGACGGCGCAAACGCGGTGCAATCCCACATGACCAACACCCGCATGACGGACCCCGAAGTGCTGGAGCAACGCTTCCCAGTTCGCGTGGAAGAGTTCGCTATCCGAAGAGGTTCAGGTGGCGCAGGAAAATGGAGCGGTGGCAATGGCATAAGGCGCGGCCTACGCTTCTTGGAACCTACAACGGTTACGGTGCTCACGTCCCATCGCATCACCCAGCCATTTGGCTGTGACGGCGGTAATCCTGGAGCATCAGGCGAAAACTGGGTCATCCGATCCAACGGCTCAAAGGAGCGCCTCAAAAGCAACGATGAGGCAGAACTTGAAGCGAACGATTTGTTCGAAATGCTGACGCCTGGTGGCGGTGGTTGGGG
>JBGCFS010000243.1:0-12706 GCA_045107035.1 Hyphomicrobiales bacterium | reverse complement strand
AGAGTCCACATCCGTGAACGAAAAAGCCAAGCAAGACATCATTGCTGCTGGCGGTGTTGTTCGCACATTGACAGCTGAACAGCGTCAAGTTTGGGTCGACACAATGAAACCAGTTTGGACACAGTTTGAAGGCGACGTAGGCGCTTCAAACATTGCTGCTGCACAAAAAATCAACTCAATGAACTAATGCAAATTTGGCGCGCCAACACACTCGAAATTCAAGGGGGACGTCATGCGACAGGACAGCTCACGACTTGACCAGATCGAGGAAAATCTAATCGCAATACTCTTGGGTACCATGACCCTTTTGACCTTCGCGAATGTGATTGCTCGATACGTGTTTAATTCTAATATTTTCTGGGCACTGGAACTGACAGTGTTCCTATTCGCATGGTTGGTTTTACTGGGCGCATCATACGCAGTGAAAAAGAACTCGCATCTTGGTGTGGATGCTATCGTAAACATGATGGGGCCATCTAAACGTCGTATCACCACACTAATCGTGGCAGCCGTCTGTATCCTATATGCTTTTTTACTGCTTAAAGGTTCATGGGATTATTGGGCTCCATACGCAAATTTAGCTCCCACAACGGGTCGCTGGATACCAACAGGGTTTGTTGAAAATTCACGTGGCCAAGGTTGGTATGAAACACAAGACATTCCCGTTCCGTTCTTTTTGAAATGGCTTGAAGATGCATTTAGCGACGGCGACGCTTACGAAAAACTACCCAAAGTGGTTCCCTATCTAGTGATGCCCCTGTCCATGGCACTGCTGTTATATCGTTTCATTCATGCAGGCATCGCCGTTTGGAAGGGTGAAATAAACATGTTGATCGTCAGCCACGAGGCGGAGGACGACGTCGAAGCAGCTGGTGCCGCTATGGCCGCATCGGAGGAAAAATAATGGAACTTCTACTCCTCTTTACTATTGTCATTGGCCTTATGCTGATTGGTGTACCGATAGCTGTTTCACTTGGTCTTTCATCAATATTATTTTTATTGATTTTTTCTGATGCATCCATGGCATCTGTTGCTCAAACTCTGTTTGAAGCATTTGAAGGCCATGCAACGCTGCTGGCCATTCCGTTCTTCATTTTGGCATCTTCATTTATGTCCACGGGTGGCGTTGCCAAACGCATTATTCGTTTTTCAATTGCCCTTGTTGGCCACTTTAGAGGTGGTTTAGCAATCGCTGGCGTTCTGGCTTGTATGATCTTTGCAGCTCTATCAGGTTCTTCGCCCGCAACCGTGGTGGCAATTGGTTCAATCGTGATCACGGCTATGCGCCAAGTTGGATACACTAAAGAATTTGCGGCTGGCGTTATCGCCAATGCAGGTACGCTCGGCATTTTAATACCACCATCCATCGTTATGGTGGTTTATGCAGCAGCGGTTGAAGTGTCCGTTGGACGCATGTTCTTAGCTGGCGTTATTCCTGGCCTTTTAGCTGGTAGCATGTTGATGATCGGCATCTATATCATGGCGCGCATCAAAAACATGCCAGCAGGAGATTGGGCTGGATGGCGCGAAGTTTATGATAGTTTTTCAGAAGCAGTTTGGGGCCTGATGCTCATCGTTATCATCATGATTGGCATTTATGGAATTCCGGGTGTAACAGGTGCGATATTCACACCAACAGAGGCTGCCGCTGTTGCCTCAGTTTATGCGTTTCTTGTCTCATCCTTTGTCTACCGCGACATGGGACCTTTATCTGAATCTGCTAACGGTGTGAAAAAGAATGTCTTTCAAAAACCGCAGGCTCTACTTACTGCAATTTGGCATGAGGATACTCGCAGAACGCTCTACGATGCAGGTAAATTGATCATCACTTTGATGTTCGTAATCGCAAACGCATTACTGTTAAAGCACGTCATTACAGATGAACAATTACCGCAAAAAATTACAGAAGTTATGATTGGCTACGGCTTTGGTCCGATCATGTTCTTAGTCATTGTAAACATCATTCTGCTTATCGGCGGTCAGTTCATGGAACCATCAGGCTTGCTGGTAATTGTTGCGCCATTAGTGTTCCCAATTGCAATGGAATTGGGCATAGACCCAATTCACTTGGGCATTATCATGGTCGTAAACATGGAAATCGGCATGATAACACCACCAGTTGGCTTGAATCTATTTGTCACGGCTGGCGTAGCAAACATGTCGATGATGGGCGTCGTACGCGCCGCCCTTCCATTCCTCGGCATCATGTTCATTTTCTTGATTATGATTACATACATCCCATGGATATCGACCGTATTGCCCAATGCCATCATGGGACCTGAAATCATCATAAAATAAACGCGAATGTCGTTTCACAAGACTTGCAAACACCGGCTGAATCGGTTTGCTCCCGTTAGAAAATTAGAAAAATCAGATTTATGTAAATCAGATGAATGTCCGGTTACGACGAATATGCAGTACGCTCACCTGGCCGCCCAATGGCCGCTTTCCCTCATTGTCGGACTTTGAAAATACCTTTGGATGTCTATCGATTTATCCACTGAAGTGTCAGGTACCGAAAATTACTATCTAATATGACGGTTGTGGCTCTTGATACATCTCGGGACCATATTGACAGGGGTCTCCGGATATAATGGTCCGGGCATGGTCCGAGGGGGATGTGTCATCTTGTCAATATATTTTCAGGACCGTATTTTCGAGTGGGAAACAAGGGTGTTGACATGATGACACAGTATACCCTCAGAAATATCTTCGAAGGCCAGACTTTCGTTTTGAAAAGCCGGGACCATTATCTCTCATTTAATCCGGAGAGGATGATGAGATGATATCGTAAATGGTAGTTTCGCAACTTTTTATACAGCAAATTAATAATAGCGTTTTGGTGCTCGCGGCTCTTAACAGCTATCCTTGATTGACTATCATTTTGTAGTACAACGCCTCAAAGTAGTCATTTAATATCCACGTTTAGACTACTAAATTAGACTGCGGGTAGATATTGTGCTTGCGAGCAAACGACAATTCTTTTGGCGCCCCGTGTTAGGGCCACATAGAGGTTTTTAGGGTTCAGACACTCCGCATCAACAATCACGACTTGATCAGCTTCTAAGCCTTTCACAAGCAATGTGCTGCCGACAGAGATTTTGCCAAGCGATCGGCTGTGAAATCTACGCTCTTCACGAGCGCGTACAGCCATATCATAGAAATCCTCAGGGTCTTGGGCACTGTTCAAAGCTTTTAGTAAATTGCTGAAAACCTCTCTTCGGAACGGTGAAACCGCTGACTGATTTCCCAACGCAGAAAGCATGCCCGCCGCGTTTCTTGGCGAGCGTTGTTGATCAAAAGCTAGAATAGCGTGTTCAGCTTCAGTTGGTGGTTTATGGTTCGTACTAGCCTTCAAGGTTCGATAACGTTGCACTAGATCATTCACTGATCCTAGGTTTCTGAGCAGCTTTGTCGCTTGTTCAATCAGTACTTCGGTTGCTGAAACAGAAGTAAAATCGAATGATTTTGCAAATGCGGTTAGGTCGGAAAGGTCCGCATTTTCAATGGTGGCGGCCCCTTTGGTTTTTCTTGCAACATCGTGCTGGCGACCCTTATTCATTCCATCGCAGACAATTATGCTGTTGCTGCAATGATCGGGTAACTGATGTGTCGCTTTCAGAATCTGTTGAAAGTCGCTTGGGCCTGAAATCCGAACCCACTCAAGTTCTGGCGGGGTCTGTTCTAGATCGATTTTACCACCCGCTTCTAAAGTAGGCCTGATTGACAACAGCCATTGACCAAGTTTTCCACACCCAGCATTGTCCCATCGCCATGGTTTTCCAAGCGTCGTTTGCAACGGGAAATCCCTTAGAACCACGTGATTCCAATTTACTGGGGTATCACCAAAGTCAAAAATTCCTTGCAGAACATCTCCGAAAACACATGTCGGCAAGATGCGCGCTAATTCACAAATGAGAGCGTGCTGCTTCTGAAGGCAGTCCTGATATTCATCGACCAACAGTCGAGAATAGTTAGCACCGAGGACATTATCGATATGGCGACCACTCAACAGCTTTAATGCGGCATCTTTGATTGCGGGGTAGTCTGGCTTGCTAAGAATTTCCTGAGTAGCGCTGCTACGAAAGGGAAACATTCCTATGATCCGCATTGCCCAGCCGTCTATTGTTGCCAATCGATAGTTGGCACGCGGAACTTTTGCTTGGTCCAGATTTTTCCTCAAAGCCGCAACAGCAGCATTGGTGTGAGTGAGCACAAGAATTGGCTTTGTTGCGCTATTTCGTTTTAGACTGTCGGCTATCAAATAGGTTTTGCCACATCCCGCTGGTGCTTGAATGCAGCCTTTATCAATCAGTAGCGGGTCGGGCGCGTCAATTGACATTAACTGTCCATTTCCACAAGTCGTCTGCTGTTTTAGTTAGATTGGGATTTAATGACGACCAGTCCGGAGATAGGATGTGTTGGACCAGATGTTCGTATGGGTCTATTCTTTTGAACCATTCTCCTGTTCTTGCCGCAGTCCCGAGTTTAGTTAAGGTATCTTGATTGATTTCGCCCGTTGTTGCCCAGTGAATCACATTGTCGATACCAAAAACGCCATTGGAAGCTGAGCGAATGTGATCATCAATCTTTGCGCCACTTGGCAGGCTTTGGGCGTAGTGTAGAAGTGCAACGATAACTTGGGGCGGAACGCATTGAAAAATAGCATCTTCGAGCGCCCAATTATTAGGCCAGCGAAAGATCACGCCGCCATTGCTCTTGAAGCGCGTTTCATCTTGTGGAGCCAGTGGCTTGTCGCTGTCCATGAATATGGCAGTTGGATAACCCAGGCGAAGAAACTCCTCAGCAGGCCCCAAAATTCTTGAGGTCCCGGCAGCGTTGGTTGCCACTGTTCCGAGCACTTCATAGGACGTTGAACCATGTTCGCAGTGGTGACGATCCATTCCTCGGATGAATCCAATTTCAGAAGGACCTTCACAAACAACAACACGATTGCCAAGAAATACTTCTGAATGAGCACGCAAAATGCCCTGTGCTGTTTCGCCAGGAGTGATAGCGATGTGCTTGCCGGTATTATCTTTTCTTAAGATGCTCAATTGAGAGTGATTAAGTTCTCTCAGAACCACGGGCGAGTGCGTTGTCGCGAATACCTGTTGGCGATTGTCTTTAGATTTAGTACCCAGCTCTTTGAGAAGGCTTCTGATCCTGTGCGGTTCGAGGCCGGTTTCAAGCTCATCAACAAGAGCGATATTTGCTGAATTTGTAACTGCCTTTGCCAAGCCAGCGACAAGCAGTCTCTTTGATCCAGTTCCCAGTGACGCAAGCGGTACATTATTTGTGCCATGTAGAGATATTGCACCAGTACCAAACTTAACTGATCCAGCATCAAGCAAAGCTTGTACTTGATCCCCGGTTGGAACACCAAGGCTTTTGGCAGACTGCTTCACTGTTTCAAGGGCTTTCGTCAACTCAGCATTGGCCAATTGACCAAAATCCGAACGTGCTTTACGGGCCGCGTCGGACAGACCTGCATTTAAGCCCAATTTCTCGTCAGACAACCGTTCAAATAAAGCACCTTTGCGCCATGTTAAATGCCAGTCGGTGTGCTCGCCCAATCGAACCGGAGAAATCGCTTGCCGATCTTCCCAACGCAAGTTGCGTTCGAGAGCTTTTTCCTCTGCACGCTTCGAATATAACCGCCATTGCGGTTCGAGGTCCTTCTCTACTTTCATCTGAAGAATGAGGACAGTTTCCAGACCGTTGCGTGGCTCCTCTTCAAAATTTGCATTGGTAGAATCATAACCGGCGAGATACTCGCCATAGCTGTCAAAATTCAACAAAGAAGCTTCTAACGCTCCAAGTGCGACGGTGATTGATATGGACTGCGACACATCGGAATTAAAGAAATCGTAGTCAGAAAATGAAATGTTGCGCCTAGCACCCAAACAGAAATCTAAAGCGTCTAGTACGGTCGTTTTGCCACTGTCACCAGCACCGATTAAGCAATTTGTCCCGTGACCTGGATACCATGATAAGCGATGTATCGTTCTGAAATTTTTTATATCCACATAAACAATATTAGGCATGATTATTTTCTATCACTTTACAATATTCTTGAGTATCATTTTTAGAGTTTTAAAGCACTAAAGAACTAGTGCTACAAACAGGTAATCTAATTTGGAAACGAACGCCCGCTACCTGAAACTCTATTTTAGTCATTCCAGCTATTTATGAATGACCGCATTCCCCCAAGCGCAGTTATTATTATTGAATGGGTGATCTTTCAAAAGTTCACATTCCTATTATTGGTAACAAGTATAAACCCTAAACACCATATTCTCTTTTTCTTGTTCTCTCCAAGCTATATCAGCCCCATGGATTAATCTCGCATGCACGGGAATACCCAAGAAGGGGCAGGACGATATATGCGGACGTGGCTATCCAATCCTATGCAATGACACGACGTGACACCATGACGGCGGATTTTTATCCGATAGGAAGATTTATTCTAATTTACGGTTTATTTAATACGAAATCTGGCGAAGTTATTTTTAGCCAAGTAAATTCTCTAAATATATAGAACCCATTCCTTTCGGGTGCGCCATTTTTAAAGCATTTTCGATATATTTTTTAGTGCCTTAAAAGGTATTTCGTTACCTTCTCGATATTCGCTCACACTTTGATCAAAGGAATAAGAGCCTACAAACGCTGCGACTAAATACTTGATGCATCTTAATCACCAATTCTGTTTACTTTACTATTCCACTATATATTCTCATTTGGGTCTCCCTAAACTTTGAGAGGGATTAGTAATAGTTATTTAAACAAATAAAGGTATGCTCAGTTGATATAAATATTAATTTGCGAGGCTCCCAAATGCTAACAGAGATACAAATTAATTTAATCCGCGAATCTGCTGAACATCTTGCGGAATCAAATATTGCATCCACAAACACATTCTATGCAAATTTATTTGAAGTTGCACCTAGTGTAAGAACACTCTTTCCAGATGATATGTTTGAACAAAGCGGGAAGCTCTGGGAATCAATTGTTACTGTGGTGGAAAGCGCTGACAATCTGTCAGCAATCGAGAGCGATCTAAAGGCGCTTGGTGCACGGCATGTTGGGTATGGAGCAGAACCTGAGCATTATGTTGTCGTGACAAAGGTGTTAATTGAGACAATCTCAGTAGTAATGAATGAAAAGTGGTCTGAAGATTATCAGCAGGCATGGCAAAAAGCATTGGAAGCGGTATGTGCTGTAATGCTGCAAGGAGCTGCAGAAATTGGAAGCTAAAAAGCATGCTGAAAAATATATACCTGAGTCTGCAAAACCTCGCCTGACGCTACTGGTGTTGGAAGCCAGAGGGCTGCAGCTTCTAAGCCATAGGTTCACTATGCTTAGCCTCGCAGCTGGTACACTCAAAGGTCGAAATTCTTCAAATACAAGTCAAGCTCGAAAAGTGCTTAGTGATTTAACGACCTCTTGGTCAATGCTTCGAAATTCGAAAGCGCAGCTTTTGCAGGGGTGTGATCCAGCCTTAATTCGAATTATGGATGGTGCATTTTCGCGTAAAACCGAGGAAGTGTTTGAATGTTTTGAGGGCATGGCAAGAAACATCTGCGCAACTTTGTTACGTCGGCAGGTGCCAGCGTCTGAAGATTTCTCAGAGCTTGTACGTTTTGTGTCACATGAGCTTTCTGATACCAATAATACAATTCTTTCTGCTGCACGTCTTGTGGCCGAGATGGGTGAAAGATACTCAAAAAAACTTGCCCTCACAGATGAATTGACCGGATTACCAAATAGACGTGCGCTACATGATATGTTGCAGCATGTTGAGGGCTCTGGATGGTCGCATAATGAAATTGCGGTACTGCAAATTGATTTAGACAAGTTCAAGCAAATTAATGATACCTTTGGGCATGCTGCAGGAGATGTGGCTCTTCAACATGCTACTAATGCATTATCATCTAATATGCGCCGAGAAGATTTTTTGGCACGTGTTGGTGGCGATGAATTCATAATGGTATTGTTTGGCGCCATGGAGAAGGAAACGCTTGAGGAGAGAGCAAAGCAGTTGATTTGCGATGTTTCAGCTCCGTTTGAATTTAATGGCAAAAAAACCAATATAGGTGCCAGTATTGGAATCTCATACGGTTCCAAATCTGATGGTATCCCGTTAGATCGTTATCTTATAAATGCTGATTTAGCTTTATATAGCGCTAAAAATGGAGGACGGGGTACTTGTCGTTTCTTCACGCCAAATTTACGTACGCAATATGAAGAGAAAGAATCACTTCAATCTCAAATTCGTGAAGGATTGGAAGCAGATCAGTTTGAACCATTTTTCCAACCACAAGTTGATGGTAGATCGGGGAAACTGGTAGGACTTGAATCATTGGCGCGTTGGCATCATCCCTCACGCGGTATTTTGACACCATTTCATTTTCTTGAAGCAGCAGATGAAGATGGATTGCTAGAGCAGTTAGACAGGCACTTGATGCAAAAAACATTTGCATTTACTCGCAAGTGGCTCGACGATGGATTAAAAATCCCTCAGATTTCCGTCAATTTAACGGCAGCAAGGCTTAAGGAAGTTAGCCTAGTTGATTCTATGGTGACTGCTGCGTCTGAGTTTAACTTGGACCCATCCATGATCGGTGTTGAGATTCTTGAAAGCGCGATGATTGATGTCGATTCACGCCATATGATTGACAATATCAAGAGTTTGACCAAGGCAGGCTTTAAAGTGGAGTTGGATGATTTTGGTACTGGTCATGCGTCCATATCTAACTTACGAAATTTCAAGGTTGATCGCATTAAGATTGACAAGAGTTTTGTGAGAGATGTTCATCTTTATCCTGAACTTTCAAAAATCACCGCCGCTATGATTGGACTTGCTCACTCCCTTCGTGTTGATGCATTAGCAGAGGGCGTGGAAACGCCAGAAGAACGTTTAGTGCTAAATGCACTAGGCTGTGATCATATCCAAGGCTATGGAGTTTCTCGCCCAATTTCAGGTGCAGATTTACCAAACTGGGTTACAATGTCCCAACAAACAAAAAAACTACCTCCAAGACGCGGCAAAGCCAGTAGTTTGCCAGCTTAAGGTTAAAAGGTTCTAGTAACCTCAGATCAAGCCTGCTGATTTTGCAAAGGGATCGCGCGTCGAGTCTTTGTGCCATTCGTATTCACAACCTAGGGCAATGCTATCCGCCATTTCCGTTCCAAATAGATCGGCCATAACAGCAAGTGCCATGTCCATGCCTGCAGAAACGCCTGAGGATGTAAAAAACTATCCGTCTTGTACCCACCTTGCCTCTTTCACCCAATCGACATTTGGTGCGAGCGGCACTGTCTTGGTGAAGTCGAGCTTGTTGGTTGTTGCCTTGCGCCCATCGAGAACGCCAGTCATTCCCAGCAGTACAGTTCCTGTGCATACGGCCATCACACGCTCTGCATTTGCGGAGGCTTCTTTGATCCATTGCACCAGTTCAGCGTCCTTCGCCTCTTCTAATGCTGAATCTCCGCCGGGAATGAACAGCAGGTCGTAGTCGTTTTTCTCAGCAATGGTTTTATCGACCATGATACGCTGACCATGGACACTTGGCACTGGATCAGCGCTTTTTGAGACAGTTATGATTTCGGTTTCATTCCCAAACCCACCTAACATTTCCATCGGACCAAAGTAGTCGAGGGTTTCGAAGCCTGGAAAGACAAGTGCTGCAAGTCTTCTCATGTTGTTGGTGCCCTGTCATTAAGTATTGAGGTGAGCGCATTCAGGATGCTCTTTAACAAACCGCTCTGTCTGGGCTGGTGATGTGGCGAGTAGTTTTGCAGGTCGTATGGGGCGGCGCAAAAGTTCCCCGCCGCAATTGGGGCATGTGCCGTGGAAGACTGTATCGGCGCAGTCCTTGCAAAATGTACATTCAAACGAGCAACTGTACGCGGCCTTGCTATCTGGTGGAAGGTCGGCATCGCAGCATTCACAATTGGGTTTCAATTTCAACATGTATAGATCCTCTTGTTTTCTTATAGATTAGCAGATGTGTCTGTGGCATAAATGACAATATGACCTCATTTTATGCCAAATCGCCTAACCCAAAGAATGTGGTGTTCATCGTATATCCTGACATCGTGCTTCTTGATCTCGTAGGCCCACTTCAGGTATTCACCCATGCGCGCGAAGATGCAAAGTCAGAACCTGCATACAAAACCCATGTTGTGTCCTTTGACGGTGGCCTTACAAAAACCAACACGATTTTACAGATCGATAGTGATCCACTTTCAGGCTGGTTGGCGGAGCATCGCAATACGCCCATCCATTCATTAGTGGTGATTGGTGGCGATGGCGCGCCTGTTGTGGCTCTTGATCTGCCTTTTGTCGATAAGGTCAGGCAGTTGGCGGAGCGGTCCGCTCGGATGTGTTCTGTGTGCTCTGGCGCCTTTGTTTTGGCGGCAGCTGGATTGCTTGATGGTCGTCGGGCGGTTACTCACTGGGAAGATTGTGACAACCTTGCTGTGCAATATCCGGCAGTAAATGTAGAGGTGGACCCTATATACATCAAAGACGGGAATGTATGGACCTCTGCTGGCATCACCGCAGGCATCGATATGGCCTTGGCAATCATCGAAGAAGATTTAGGAACGCCTGCTGCGATTGAAATGGCCCGTTCATTGGTAACGCCGATGGTTCGATCAGGTGGGCAATCACAGTTCAGCCCGGAACTGGACCGGCAAGCACGGGATGCTGAGGGACGGTTTCGATCCTTGCATAATTGGGTAGCCAGCAATTTTAAACATGCGATCTCAGTAGATAAGATGGCTGAACATTGTGGCATGAGTGCGCGAAATTTCTCCAGGCAATATACGGCAACGATGGGGACTTCGCCGGCAAAGGCAGTTGAAGCCATGCGAGTGGATGCAGCGCGCGGGATGCTGGGAACGACCCAAAAGAGCATCAAAGAGATTGCCGCAAAATGCGGTTTTCAAAACGATGAGCGCATGAGACGTGCGTTCCTAAGACAAATAAAGGCAACACCTTCTCAATACCGCGCTCAATTTCAGTCGAACTGATGTAGGTAAAACCCTCCTAAGCAATACGCCCAACCTGTCCAAAGGCGGGCATTGTCATACAATTCATAATTTCTTCATAGTTAATGGTGCTTATAATATAGCTTCATTGATTTCCTAATATGAAATAATAGATGGTAAGGCACCACACGCAAACCAGCGTGGTGGCATGATTATAACATTAGGAGAAACGACCATGAACGCATTACAAAAAACACTAGCAGCCGCCACACTTGGCCTAACTGCAATCGCAAACACTGCCGCAGCCGATGACTTGGCAACGGTAAAAACCTTTTATGATATCTTCACCAATCCTAGCCCCCAAACTCATGCAGCCTTCTTAGATGCGGCCTCAGATGATTGGAAGAGTTACGCAGATTATTCTGGCAAATACCAAGTGAAAGAAGAGTATATTCCAAGATCACAAGGCATCGCAGCGTTTATGCCCGATCTAAAATTTTCAATCGAGGCAATGCATCAACACGGCAATTTCGTTACCGTGCGTAGCCGTTCAAAAGCAACGCCAGCAGGCGAGTTTATGGGGATAGACCCACAAGGCCGCAACTTTGACATCATGAATATCGACATTCATGAATTAAAAGATGGAAAGCTTGTAAATCTCTGGCACATCGAAGACTGGGCGACTGCTATGCGTCAAATGTCTGGCAAATAAGAGCCACTCTACAATCCAAATCCCAAGCTGGCATCATTCTATTTTGCCAGCTTGGGATATATCATTTAACGTACCTTAAACGAGTGTTTAGTGTATCGCTCACTGTGTTGCCGCCAATAGCAAAAGCATGATTCCAATCAAGCAATCATATTTGCGAAAGTTTTATATTTTGCCCTTGAGAGACCGACAGATAAGCCGCTTCAACTAAAGCCAAGGTTTTAAGGTTATCAGCTCCGCTGGTTTCAGGCTCTATCCCATTTAAGATACAATCAACAAAGTGTTGCTGGATGGTATGAACACTCTCTTGAATATTGTGCCATGGCTTTTCTGCCCAAGGTAATAAATTTGGCGATACATCCCTTACTGTTTCAGAGCTTGATTGAACAACCAATTTATAGTCGGCATCTAGGCGCAAGGTGCCTTTTGTACCATCAATTTCTAAGAGCGTTTGAGGAAAAGTTTCAGGCATTTTCTTTGTCGCATAAGAGCAATCTACAATACTGGTTTTTCCATTTTCATGGGCAAGCAACATAGTGGCAACATCTTCACCCACTATCTTAGGGTTGATACGACTGGTAGTGGCAGAAATCTTATCCACGTCACCAAAAAATGCGCGCGAAATATCAAGAATATGAATGCCTAAATCTTCAATAATAAATCGTTCACCCTCAGCTAAATATGGTTGACCAGAAAACACATCATAGCCCGAACGAAAGCTAAACCTACCAAAAAACGGCTCGCCAATTTCATCATTTCGTACAAGCTCTAATGCAGCTTGAATGGGAGACTGCCAACGAAAATTCTCATGCACCATGAGCGTTTTTCCAGCATCTTGAATGCTAGCAACCATTGCTCGGGCATCTTGCATATTAGTTGCAAATGGCTTTTGGCAAATAACGTTTACGCCAGCTTTTGCTGCCATCTCAACCAGCGTTCTATGCGATTGGACTGTTGTTGCAATATCGACAAAATCAATGCCGCCTGCTGCAAACATTT
>JBGCFS010000242.1:0-6905 GCA_045107035.1 Hyphomicrobiales bacterium | reverse complement strand
GGCTCAAATCAGACCAACTAACAAACCCAAAAACTTGCTTAAAGCAATTTTTCAAAATTTTTGTGGCTACAATTTTTCCAAAAATCAGTCGCATTCCCGAATAGGTGGCATTAACTAATCGAGACCTCTGCAATTCAATTGAGGTCAAACATGTCCATCCTATCCAAACTCACACTCACTGCTACATCACCACGTGAGCCAATTACCCCATTGGCACGCAAACGCATCAAGCTGCTGCAAAAGCTGGAACAGCAGATTGAAACCGCGGAAGCAGAAGCACGCGATGAAGTGTTTATGGAAGAAATCAAACATTGGGTTCGTAACGAAGAAACAGGCGCAAAAAGCCTGATCACCCAAACAATTGCCCGTTCGAAAATGGTGGTGGCAAAACCAACATGGCGCATGGATGATTTCGCTGCGTGATGGAAATCGATTGATTCCACTTGGTGGTGATAAAACGTCGGTTGAAGTTGGTTCATTGGAACAGATGGTTTCACCGCTACAAACGCTACGTGATGCAGTTATTGCTGGTGAACTGGATCAGCAATTGGAAACGTTGACCTCCAGCCGAAAGCCATTTCCAAAGTATAGAGAGAAACTGCAGATATTGCGCGCTTTTGACTTATAAACATCAGTTATGCGTGACCTGCTTTGAACGCATACGATTGACGGTTTCTCGCTCGGCGCGTTTGCAACGCATCGGAGGAAGACTTTGATCCATAAGTGCCATGTCTTCCAGCACCATATCGCCCATCCTTTTGAAAGCAATATCGAGAGCGCCTGCGCGGTGTGCCGAACGAATAAAACCCGGGAACTTTCTTACAGGGTGGTTTTTCGCCAAAGGTTCTTCGGGAAACACATCGCTGGCCGCCATAATTTTTCCAGATTGAACGGCCTGCATCATGGCTTCGAAATCAACAACCTCAGCGCGGGACAGCAATATAAATCTTGTATCTTGCCCCATGGATGCAAAGGCATCGGTGTCCAAAAAATGCCGATTGTCTGAGGTGACAGCTGCCACAACAAAAATAAAGTCGGATTGTGATAGCAGGTTGCCCAAACTAGTTGGCACCACCCCATCCTCTAGTAAAATAGACGGTGGCAACCAGGGATCGTATACTTTGATTGAGCAATTGAAACCGGCCAGTACCTTTTTTAGAGCTCGACCAAGATCGCCATACCCGACGATGCCAACATCTGCGCCAGACAATATTCGAGCTTTGGTATTGCCATCACCACCCCATTTTTCCCGATTGTTTCTGAAGTCCACATCAGCGTCAGTTATTCCCCTTGCCAGATCCAATGCAAGACCAAGGCCGAGTTCGGCAACTGGTACTGCAAAAACAGAACCGGTGGTGAGAACATGAATGCCGCGTTCAAAAACGCTTTGATATGGCATGTTATCAATCAGGTTGGATTCAACGTTGAAAACTGCCCGTAATTGGGTGAGATGATCTAGCGTATCAGATGAAATTGGGGGCTGACCAAGAATGTAACGTACGCGCGAAAGCGTTTCTGGTGGGAGATCAGCCAATGCATCATCCGTCGTTTCAATAATCTCATATGTCTGCTTCAAAACACTCAGTTTTTCTGGCGTAAAGATCAATTCCAGACTTCTTGGTGATGGCGCAGATAGAACGACAGGTTTCATAAAATCCTCCACGAACAAAAATAAACCGATTTACAAATTAAGTAAACCGATTTATCTTTTCTAAATAAACCGGTTCATTTTTTGGATTATTTGATCTTGAGCACGAGCAGAAGAGCAACCATTCACGATGTTGCCCGCGATGCAGGCGTTTCTTCCGCAACCGTTTCGAAAATTCTAAACGGCGTAAAAACTGTGAAGAAAGCGAATGTGGACCGCGTACAAGAAGCCATTCGCAAACTTGGCTATCGAGCGGACCCAGTGGCATCAGAATTACGCCAAGGCCAGCGTCGGTTGATTGCGGTCATTGTACCAGAGTTGGAAAATTCATTCTTTGGTGCGCTCGTCAGCGGCATTGAAGAAGCTGCCGAAGCAGCAGGTTACAAAGTAATTTTTGGCACGTCGCGGGAAAACGAAAACCGAGAAATTGAAGTCATCCAACGCATGGATGACTGGCGTGTTGCAGGAGCTATTGTCGTACCAGTTCGCTCGGAGCTAGGTCGCGGTGCAACACGTTTGGATGAGTTGGGTCTTACTTCGGTCCTCGTTGACCGCGTTTCTGCCAACACACGTTTCGACACGGTGGCATCTGATAACTACAAAGCCAGCTCAGATGTCGCAGATCATTTGGTGGAACAAGGCCATACACGGTTTTTGTTGCATTGCGCGACAACCACATCACAAGCCATCGAATGTCGTGTGGAGGGCTTTATGGCACGGTTGGCTGATATTGCGGGCAATGCGCAAATTGACACGATCTTGTTTGGAAATAGTGCGGAAGAACACCGATATAGATTGCGCAATTATCTTGACGGGAAGAGCAATGACGGCCGTCCATTGGCGATCTTCTCATTGTCCCAGCATTCTACCCTCGTAGCACTGTCGGAACTACGTCGCAGAAAGCTCGTCATTCCCGAGCAAGTTGCACTGGTTGGCTTTGATGACGCAGATTGGATGAAGACCACATGGCCGTCCATTACCTCTGTTTCTCAACCAGTGAATTCAATTGCAAAGCGGGCGGTAGCAACGCTGCTTTCCCGTCTTAACCAAATCAACGAGACATTTGTAGTGCAGCATCTCGAACGATGCGCGTTGCAAATTAGGGAGTCCACACAAACAGATGACGCGAAAATAGTTGAGCGCCATTTTGTGGATCAATAATGAACTAAAAAATGGAGGAATATCAAATGTCTAAGAATTTCAAATACGGCTTTGTCGGATTGGCGGCCCTTGCATCTGTGGCGGTTTCAGCCCCAGCGCAAGCTGAAGAGTATGGAATTTTGATGAAAACCCTTGCGAACCCGTTCTGGGGTGCCATGGGTGAAGGTGTTGAGGAAGGTGCCAAAAATGCTGGCGTCAAATACTTCCTGCAAGCAGTCGAAAGTGATCAGGCTGCCGAAAGCCAACTGAATGTGTGCAACACGATGTTAGAGCGCAAACCTGTTGCAATGATCACAGCGGCAATTAACTCTACCAATCTCCTACCCTGCTTGAAAAAAGCCCAAGAAGCAGGCACCAAAATTGTCGATCTGGATGGCAACCTAGATCCAGCAATTTTGAAAGCTGAAAAAATCGACATCACGTTCTCAATTGGCTCTGACAATGTCAAAGCTGGTGCTCAAGGGGCTGAATACATGGTCAGCAAACTTGGTGCAGATGCAAAAGGCGCAATACTGGTGATTGAGGGCCTTTCCGGCAACATCACGGGCCAAAAACGGGCCAGTGGATTTGCTGACAAACTGAAAGAACTGGCTCCTGGTCTGGAGATTGTAGCATCTTTGCCAGGTGATTGGGACCGCGGTAAAGCGGCAAACATCACAAACGATATCCTCACCAGAAACCCTGGTTTGATGGGCATTTTCGCAGCAAATGACGGTATGGCCCTTGGCGCTGTGGAAAGTGCGTTCGCAGCAGGAAAAGGTGGTGATATCATCATCATCGGTGTTGATGGAAACTCTGATGCAGTGAAATCCATCAAGGCGGGTCGCTTAACAGCTTCCGTAGCGCAATTGCCATATTTGGTAGGTAAGCAAGCGTTGGAAAATGTTAAAATGGCTGTCGAAGGCAAAGATGTTGAAAAGCAAGTAATTGTTCCAACATTGGTGCTGACAAAAGACGTCATCGAAGGTGGAAGCGAGCCACTACTTGAGTTCGTGAAGTAGCATCTTCCGAAAAGCCCCGACCATGTGTCGGGGCTCTTTCTTCCATAGCCCACATCAGAAGCAAAATTTATGACCCTTAACACTACGGAACGTGCACCGGGCATGTGGTCCCGTCTGCAAGAAAAATCCATCAGTCAGCTTCATATTCGCCTCGAGAGCATAGTTGTTCTTGTAGCTTTGGGCACTTTGATGGCTATCCTGTCGCCCTATTTTTTATCCGTCAGCAATTTCATGAACATATTGCTGGCGACGTCAACCATCGGTGTTTTGGCCATTGCGGCAACTTTCGTGTTGAGTTCTGGTGGGTTGGACCTTTCCCTCGGCTCCGTCATGGGTCTTTCTGGTGTTGTTGGCGCAGCGGTGGCTGTCAATTTGGGCATGCCGACGCCTGTCGCCGTTCTAGCAACAATCTGCGCAGGTGGGTTGGCCGGCCTTGTCAACGGCCTGGTAATAACGCGCGGCTTTGTTCCCGCATTCATTGTTACCTTGGGCATGCTGGGCATTGCGCGTGGCTTGGCATTGGTTATTTCCGATGGACGCGTAATTTATGGGCTTCCTGAATGGATGTTGTTTCTCGGGCAAGGGCGCCCCTTTGGCGTCCCTATGCCTGTGGTGATCTTTATTGTGATTGCGGTCATCATGCACATCATTCTGGCATACACGCGTTATGGCCGCCACACGCTGGCAATTGGCGACAATGAAAGCGCCGCACGAACTTCAGGCATTAATGTCGAATTCCATCGGCTGACGCTGTACACAATATCCGGCGGTTTGGCGGGCTTGGCGGGCTTGCTGTTCGCAACCCGCATCAATTCGGGTGACCCGACTGCAGGTATTGCATATGAGCTGACCGCGATCACAGCGGCTATCATAGGAGGCACCAACTTATTCGGTGGCAGAGGATCCATTTTGGGCACCATGATCGGCGCTCTTATTATGGGGGTTCTCCAAAATGGACTGAATTTGCTTGCTGTGCAGAGTTATTATCAGCAAATGGCAATCGGCGCCGTCCTGGTTCTGGCGGTCTTCATCGATCAATATCAGCAACGCAAGGAGACCAAGGTATGAACCTCCTGCAAATTAATGGAATCAAAAAAAGCTTTGGCGCGGTCAGTGTTCTCCACGGTGTGAACTTGAATGTTGAGGCTGGCGAAGTCGTTGGCCTTGTGGGCGATAATGGTGCCGGCAAGTCGACATTGATGAAAATCGTCACGGGAATTTATCAAGCTGATGAAGGGTCAATTTCTCTCGAAGGCAAGTCCGTCTTAGATTTAACCCCCGGCGAAAGGCGGGCTCTTGGTATCGAAATGATTTATCAAGATTTGGCACTGGCAAAGCAACAAGACGTGGCTTCAAACATCTTTTTAGGGCGTGAGCCGACACGCAAATTCCTTGGTATGAGATTTGTTGATCGCAAACGTATGAATCAAGAAGCTCAGGCAATGATCGACCGCTTGGGTGCAAAATTACCCGCCATTAGTCGGCCAGTAGGTTCATTCTCCGGTGGGCAACAGCAATCCGTTGCGATTGCCCGTGCTCTGACTTTTGATCCTAAAATTGTCATCATGGATGAACCGACAGCGGCACTAGCTGTACGCGAGGTACAAAGCGTCTTGGACTTGATCCGGCAGCTCAAATCTCAAGGCATTGGTGTAATCTTGATTTCGCATCGCCTCAACGATGTATTGTCCGTAACTGACCGGATCGTAGTTCTGCGACAAGGCCGCGCAACCGCTGATCTGACAACTTCGAAAACATCTATGCCAGAGATTGTCTCGTCGATTGTGGGAGGCGGCGATGTTGAGGAAGCTGCTGCCCATGAAGCACAAGGTTAGATAGGAGGCCAAGATGGCAAAACTGGGACTTCACACTTTTGCAGCAGCGCCCAAATGGGATGTAGCTGAAATGGCAAAACTGCTACCAAAACTGCACCAACAAAAAGTGCGGATGCTCGAAATTCCTTTGCTGAACCCAGCTGAAATCGATGTAGCATCCACTTGTGCGTTTCTTCAACGGGCAGGCATTGAACCGGTGTGTTCTCTTGGACTTCCCAGCCACATCGATGTTGTTTCAGATCCTGACGCCGGCTTGTCGTTTCTAGAACCAGCTTTTGAGGTCGCAAAGCAAGTGGGGTCTTCATCATTGTCTGGTGTGACCTACGGAACCATCGGCAAGGTTTCTGGGGCACCGCGCACGCAGACGGAATTCGATGGTACAGCGCGCTTCATCGAAAAGGCCGCGAAAGCCGCCAAGAGGCACGAGTTAAAACTGGGCATTGAGCCTTGCAATCGATATGAAACCCACATTATGAATACAGGCGCCGATGGTCGAGCCTATTGTGAAGCTGCCGGAATGGACAATGTGTTCATTCATCTCGACACATATCATATGAATATTGAAGAGCGCTCAATGGCCAGCGGATTCCGCGACTGCGGTGAGTTCCTTGGCTATGTTCATCTATCAGAATCCAACCGCGCTGCGCCTGGAAGTGGTTGCGTGGATTGGGCAGCGGTTTTTAACGTTCTTTCCGACATCGGTTATGATGGTGTGCTGACTTTAGAAAGCATGAATCACGTGCATCCCGTCATAGCAACTGCCCTTGCAATCTGGCGACCTGTTGAAAGTGAACCTGATGACGTGATCGATAAGGGGTTGCCTTATCTCCACAAAATTGCTGCGGTCAGCGGGTTTAATTTTGAGTAATCAAAAGAAAATATTGGCCCAAAAAACTTAACCCGACACCCCTACGTCTCAAAGTGAGGGTGTCGCATTCTACTAACTACTACTCGACAACTGTCCCCAATTGAGTTGTCGATATTGATAGTTTGTGCATGGTCGACTGCGGGTCCTTCGGGAAGATCACCTCTTGCGCAGATGGCAGTAGCCCAAAGCGAACCGTGTTGCAGCGCCTACTTATGCACATATGGCTCCTTCTATTCTCATGTCATGGCAATCCATATATAGGCCAACCAAACTCTATCCGTCTTAACAAAGCACACCGCAAATCAAATGCGCTTGTCTACATTATTGAACAGGAGCAGGTCTTGCATTGGTCTCTGAAATTGGATGCGGAGTAAGTTGCATCGCGCCCAAAT
>JBGCFS010000241.1:0-2579 GCA_045107035.1 Hyphomicrobiales bacterium | reverse complement strand
CCCTCTTCCAAACCTAGACTTTAAATCACGGCAGCCCTGCTGCTGGTGGCAGGATATGGCTGGAATAAAATGGCAAACACAGCTCCTTCAAAGGGTCCACCAAAAGGGATCGGGAAAATGGCTCGGCGCGAAATGCGACTTGCCTACAGTATGCTCGCGCCAACATTTCTGATTGTACTGGCAATAGTCCTCGGCCCACTTCTCGCCAATTTTTGGATTTCGCTGAAACCGGTGCAGCTTGGCGATTTGCGTCCTGCTACCCTTTCCAGCAATGAACGTTTGCGCGGTAAAATTGAAGCTGTGGGCGATAAAGCAACCTTGGAATATCGTGTCCGGAATTCTTCGCGAAAGGCGGCCATTGAATCTGCCGGATTCAGTGATATTTTGCCGGATGGTTTGAGCATCGTTGAATTGGATGAGCGTTGCCGTGTTTCTGGGCAAAACCTTTCATGTGAATTGGGCAATATAGACGGTGGCTTTCGTGATCGCGTTACGCTTGGAGTGGAAGCCACTGCTGACTATCTCTCCAATCCAATTAACCCTCGAGACAGCAAGCCAACTAGCCTAGGCATAACAGATAACATCCTGACCAATTTCGAATTCACCTTTGAGAATTTCGAGAAAATCTTCTCGTCGTCGGAGTTTTGGTCCGTTTTGCGCGTGTCCATGTACTACACGATATTTGGCACCGTCGGCGCTCTAGTGTTGGGCCTCTTTGCCGCCCAACTGCTCAATACCGCCTTCGCAGGTCGCAACCTACTCAGAGGGCTTTTCCTATTTCCTTATGTAGCGCCGGTGATTGCTGTTGCCTTCACATGGGTTGTTTTGCTTGATCCGTTTTCCGGGACACTAAATTCAATCATGCTGCAAATGGGCATGGTTGATGAACCAATAAACTTCTTTGGTCAGCGCGCCGTAACAATGAGCTTCTTTGGTTTAACTTTTGACTTTCCTGTGGCATTGACGACCGTTATCGCTTTTGAAGCCTGGCGTTATTTCCCACTGTCATTTCTGTTTATTCTCGCGCGTATGCAGTCCATTTCTGGCGAAATGTACGAGGCCGCCGAAATTGATGGCGCGCCACCTCTGCAGCAATTCTGGTACATATCGTTGCCGCAACTTGTTGGCATTTTAGCCGTGCTGTTCCTGCTGCGTTTCATTTGGACCTTCAATAAGTTCGACGATATTTTTCTTTTGACCGGCGGTGCTGCAGGAACAAGGACACTGACGGTGGATGTTTATGAACAAGCATTTGCCGTCTCGAACCTTGGCGCAGGTGCGGCGGTAGCGGTAGTTGTCTTCATTGTCTTGTTGACGTTCTCAGTTTTGTTTTTTGCCTTTTCGCCGAAGGATGAATGACCATGCGGTTTGGAACAGGTTTCTTTGGAGCGATTATTACTGGAGCCGTTTGGGGTTTCGTTTGGATGATTGTCGTTTCCGTCATCTTTATGCTGGTATCTGGCGTTATAACGAAGCCACCCGTTGGCATCGCAGCGCTGGCGGGAGCAGTTGGTGGTGGGTTCTTTGCTGCATTACCAGTGCAGGCTCGGCGGCCTGGAGTTCATATCGTTTTGGTTGCCATTCTCATTCTAATTTTGGGCGCGCTAACGCTTGGACAACCCCTTGGCCTGCCGCTCAATATCGCGACAGTATACCAGCTTTTTGCGATTGCCGCCCTGATTGGCCTTATTTGGGCGTCGCTTCGGCTTTGCCTGCATGGCATTGAGGGTGGAAAGCTCAAACGCTATAAAATCGAAGTTTTATTCATACGGCTTATGAAGGGCTTAGGCTTCGTTATCTTCACTGCGCTGGTCGCACTGCCATTTTATGTGATGGTTATGACCAGCCTGAAAAGCCAGCAATCACTTCTAGCCAACCCACTCGATTTCTCGTTGGACCTTAGTCAAGGATCGGCAAGCCTCTTCCGCTCCTATGTCGAGCTGTTTACTCAGTTTAACTTTGGAACGTTTTTGTTGAATTCTTCAATCGTTTCTGTAGCAACCGTTGCGCTGACATTGCTGTTCGCAGTGCCTGGCGCTTATGCTGTTTCACGCTTGCGCTTTCCAGGACAAGCCTTCCTCTCCCGATCTATACTTTTGATTTATATGGTTCCTGCCATTGTGTTGGTTATTCCACTCTATGCGGCATTTTCTCAACTGGGATTGCGCAACACGCTCACTGGTCTATTGGTGGTTTATCCAGCCACAACAATTCCAGTTGCATTGTATATGCTTCAAGGCTATTTCCGCGGACTTCCGGCAGAGCTCGAAGAAGCTGGGTTAATGGACGGCTTATCGCGAATTGGTGTGATCTTGAAAATCACTCTGCCCCTCTCCTTACCAGCGCTGGCCTCTGTTGCACTTTATGTTTTCATGATTGCCTGGAATGAGTTCCTGTTCGCATTTATGTTCCTTGACAATGTTGAGATTTTCACACTCTCGCGTGGTGTCGTCTCACTCAACTCGTCTGAAGTTCCGCGACAGCATCTCATGGCTGGCGCGGTAGTCGCCACTATACCGGTGCTTGTAATCTTTCTCTGGTTTGAACGTTTTCTGGTTTCCGGCCTCACGGCGGGAAGC
>JBGCFS010000240.1:0-4761 GCA_045107035.1 Hyphomicrobiales bacterium | reverse complement strand
TAATGTTCTGTTTTGCCGAGACGAAATAACGGCACAGAGACACTAACGCTTGCGACAGGTTGGTCAGCGCTTTCGCAAGTGGCGGCACCAAAGCATACGATGCCGATTTCGTTCTCTTGATCATCGCGTACAAATCCATCTAAGCGCGCTGTCCTTATGGTTTTACGCAAGGCTTCTCGGCTCGTTGCCGTGAATTGGGTGATAGCCGGGAGTTCAATTCTTTGGATGAGCGCATCTGCTTCATCGGCTGACATTGCACTGAGAAATGCTTTTCCCACGCTGGTAGAATGGAGAAGGACACGTGTGCCAATTGTCGAGGACATGCGCACGATCTCGCGGCTCTCGATCTTGTCGATATAGACGAGTTCATCGCCGCTGCGGATAGCCAAATGAACAGTTTCGCCTGTGGCATCTCTTAATTTTGCAAGCGCTGGTTTCGCGATTCTACGGACGTCATTTTGCGCGAGAGCTGTTCGCGCCAAAATTACCAACCGTCCGCCGAGCCTATAGCGCTTGTCCGCGGTCGCTTCGATTAAACCTTCTGATTCAAGTGAGGATAGAACCCGATAAAGGGTGGGGCGGGTCAGACCACATGTTTCCATCAACTCCGCACGACTAATGGAGCTTGGAGCATCTGCGATTAGCTGCAGAACATTGATGCCACGCGCGAAACTTTGAGCTCCTTGAACAGAATTCGACATTGCTTTTGCGCTTCCTGAGTTTCGTTGATTGACGAGACAGTATGTGACGTGTGAAGATCATTTAATGGACATTAGACCATATTATGGACAATTACTATGGTTGGAGGACAGATTATGACCAAATCAAAATCTCAAAGCGTTCTCGTAACCGGTGCAACAAGTGGTATTGGCCAAGCAATTGCGAGCGGTTTTGCTGAAGCTGGAAATGAAGTTCTTGCAGTTGGTGTCGGTCCACTGCCATCCCCGGAAAACAATCTCATCTATGCGTCACTCGATGTGCAAGACGGGGATGCAGTTAAGGCTGTCGTTTCTCCGCTAGAAAAGCTGAGTGTAGTCGTCAACGCCGCCGGGATTATTCGGCGCGAAGCCGAACATGATCCAGAGGTGTTTCAGCAGGTACTCGATATCAATCTAACAGGCACAATGCGAATCTGTACCGCTGCTCGGAAAGCGCTTGCTGCCAACGGTGGATCAATCATCAACATAGCCTCTATGCTTAGCTATTTTGGAGGCGGTTTAGTGCCTGGGTATTCGGCGTCAAAAGGTGGAATTTCACAACTCACGAAGTCGTTGGCGATTGCATATGCACCGGATGGCATCCGTGTGAATGCGCTGGCGCCCGGGTGGATTGCAACCCAGCTGACAGATGGTATCCGGGATGATGCTGACCGCTCTGATGTTATTTTGGGCCGAACGCCCATGGGCCGTTGGGGTGCGCCTGAAGAGTTGATTGGACCTGCACTTTTTCTTGCCAGCCCGGCTGCTGGTTTCGTGACCGGCGCTATTTTGAATGTGGATGGTGGCTATTCTGCAATGTAATCCCGAAAGGATTTTCTATGCCTGTTGAAGTAGATGAAAACCCACGTACACCTTACCAACTACCTATGCCGCCCGACGCCTTACCTGAAATCGTTGTTGCGGACGCTTTGTCTGAGAATGATGACCGCATGTGGGTGCGGCAGACAGAACACGTGTATTTTCGCCCTCTTTGCCTGAATGTTTCGCAAGGTTACTGGATGAACCTGCTTAAGGTAACCAAGTCAGGTGTTTTGTCGCGCCACCGTCATCCAAATGCTGTACATGGCTTTGTTCTAAAGGGTCACTGGCATTATCTGGAACATGATTGGGTCGCAAAAGAGGGTAGCTACGTCTACGAACCACCAGGTGAAACTCATACTCTTGTTGTCCCTGACGATGTAGAGGAAATGATCACTTATTTCCAGGTTAACGGTGTCATGTATTATGTCGATCCATACGGCAAACATCTAGGTTATGAGGATGTGTTCACCAAGATAGACATGTGTCGTACCCATTTTGAAAAAGTTGGCCTTGGCGCCGACTATGTGAAGAACTTTATTCGCTGACTAGCTGGCGGAGAGCTTTCTGCCGCAGCTCTAAAAAATTACGCAGGATGCGCTGAGCTGTACTCCTGATTGAGTTCCAAATTTGGTGCGTGGATGCGTGTGCTTCGCGGCTGCGAATGCTGCGACCACGAGCGAGATAATGGCTGCAATCAATTGCTCCGCCCTTGAGTGTTTTATATCTTGGTTGTTGTGACATCGTGTTTCTCCATTCTTCAATGAGATCACGATGTCATGAGCGCCAGCCCTTTGCTTGAAGATGATCTTTAGAATAGGTTGTGAATTCCTTGATTTATCTGAAGAGATAAAGAAAACGCCAAATTTTGGAAAAGCAGGCCCTGCCAATGCGTTACATGTTTGCTAATTGCATCTTGGACACGGGTAGCTATTCCTTACTTCGTGATGGCGCATCCATACCTGTTGAACCGCAAGTGCTAGATCTACTGCTGTTGCTGGCGGAAAACGCTGGAAATTTGGTGACTAAGGATACGCTGATAGACAAGGTTTGGGACGGGCGCATTGTGTCTGAAGCTACTATCAGCGCACGAATTAGTGCTGCACGGACTGCGGTTGGTGACAATGGCAAAAAACAGGCAATCGTCAAAACAATTCCACGCAAAGGCTTTCGACTGGAAGCAACCGTAAGTGTTGAAGGTCAAAAGCCATCAGCTCCGGTGAAAACCGTCCGTCAGACAATTCAATTTGCGACGTCGACTGACGGGACAAAAATTGCTTACGCTAAATCAGGTGAGGGACCATTGATCTTGCGTGTGGGGCACTTTCTAACTCATTTGGAAATGGATTGGCTGAATCCAATCTGGCGTCCTTACATTGATGCTTTGAGTGCTGATAATACCTTTGTTCGGTATGATCAAAGGGGAACAGGTCTTTCTGATACTGATGTTTCGGATTTTTGCCTGGATTCTTACGTTGCGGATTTGCTTGCCGTGGCGAACGCCATTGGCGAAGAAAAATTTCCGTTGATCGCCACATCGCAAGGGGTGCCAATCGCGATCAAGTTTGCTGCGGACTATCCTGAACGAGTGTCACATTTGGTGCTGTATGGAGGGTATGCACAGGGCCGGGCAATTCGAGATGATAGTTTTTCAAATGATGAGCTGAATGCACTCGTAACAATGATACGGGCAGGGTGGGGTAATCCCGATAGTGCATTCATGGTGGCGTTTACGTCGCTGTTTTGTCCTGGGGCTACAAAGGCGGAACTAGAGGGGCTTGTGGAAATTCAGCATGCGTCTGCGACGCCAAGGACTGCAGCAAAAATACGGGTGGCGATTGAACAAATGGATGTCACTGGATATCTCAAACGAGTTAACGTCCCGACATTGGTCATTCATGCGAACAATGACGCTGTACAGCCAGCATCACAGGGCCGTGCGATCGCAGCAGGAATTCCACGGGCTGAGTTTCATCAGATTGAGACCAACAATCACATTCCGCTGCCGTCGGATCCGGTATGGGAAGAAATCGTAAGTGCTCAGCTCGAATTTATCTCCAGAAAACCTTTGGCCGACTAAGTTTCCGTGAACTTTGAACAAGCTTGGCGTTCTTTAGATCGTCGGCCGGATATTAACTCCCGCCATTGAGCTAAGGAGGAGGCTTGTGAGCTCTGCCTGTCGTCTGGTGTGGGTCTTCGAAAAGACAGAGTGAAGGTGGGTTTTGACGGTGTTGTAGCTAACACCGCGTCCATCTGCGATGTCATGTAATGATTTGCCATTTATCAACGAGATCGCGAGATCAGATTCTGCAGCGGTGAACCCGTAAGTTTTTGAAAGCAGGGAAATTGCTGTTGTTTGCCTCTTTCGTGGGTCACTAATGAACGCAATGCCAGCAATACTCTGATCAACCTGGCTGTTTTCCAATACCGGTACCAAAGTTATGAGATAGGTATTAAGCAGTGAGCGGCGCTGGACCGACAGCATGCCGCCAAGCCGATCGCCTTGTGGTATGCTTGGATCGCAAATTGCGTTGAGCAAAGCTTTAAACTGTTCGCTGCTCTTTGCAGACTGTATACTTAGCTCGTCTAAATGGCAGGACACGCCATCATTTTCATCGAAAATTCGCAGTGCAGCTGCGTTGGCATATTGAACCCTCTTATCAGGTCCCAACATCACAATGCCAAACTCTACGAGATCTAGAATAGAGTTCGACTGAAGCAGCATTTGCTCTGTTTTAGAGATGCGGCTTTGTAGCGCTGTCGCTCGCACAAGGTGCTTGTTCATATAAGCCATAGAAGCGAGTGCATTTGTGCTGAGGCCTGATTGACCTGGCAATCTGGCAAAGCCGCATGTGGTGATCTTCAGTACATTCTTTGATAGAATTGAGCTTCCATCATCGTGGTAGCCCCAGCGCTTTGAGACACGTTCATAGGTGTTGGAACGTTCCCACAGATTATCTGGCACAACTGTGCGGCGCATAATGGGAACACAGACAGGAATCGTTGAAGCTGCCTTGATCATTCGTTCCATTGCTTCGCATTTGACTTTGCTCGGGTGCCAGCCATCCAAGGCCTCAAAGTCGAAATTATGAGCGCCGTATATTGTTACTTTGCGTGTAATTGGATGAAATGCAGTATAGGCGACAGCAGTGTCTTCCGCAGCAAAACTGTAAGACTTTAGAGCTTTCTCGTAATCATATGTTTCTCCCATGCATTTGTAGAAGTTTTCAACAGCATCAAGAAC
>JBGCFS010000024.1:0-15039 GCA_045107035.1 Hyphomicrobiales bacterium | reverse complement strand
TTCGCCGGGCAGTTGCCGCAAGTCTCCGATTTAGTGGCAAGCATGCTGATTGTGGGCGTCGCCACCCTGTGTGCCATCGGCTTTGCAATTTGGACGGTGATGGCATGGCGGAAGTTCGAAGTCTCAATCTGATTGACGCTGCGTAAAAACCAAGATATGCAACTTTCTGCAATGTAATGCAGGATTATGCATGATTCTAAATGTACCAGATACGCGCCAACGCGTTCTTGAACAGCGGCTAGTCGATGGCGAGCAAATTGTTGCGGCCGAGGCTGCTGTTGAGTTCTCTGTTTCCATAGACACCATTCGGCGTGACATTCTTGCCCTTGAGGCTTCAGGTCTTGCGCTCCGGGTTCGCGGCGGCGCTGTTCCCGTTGCGCAACCAGCTTCGCCTTTGCATGCGCGCCTATCGTCCCAAGAGGTCGTAAACCCCTTGCTGGTTTCAGCAACACTGGATCTGATTGGGGATGCGGCAACTTTGATTCTAGACGGCGGTTCTACGACGCTTGCACTCGCTCACAAGCTGCCCGCAATCGCTGGGCGGCTTGTCATCACCCCCTCTCCGTGGATTGCCATCGCTTGCCAGGAAAACAGCATTGACGTGTTCATGCTTGGCGGAAAACTGAGCGAATCCGGAGGTGTGAATGTTGGCGGTTTTACATTGAACAGCATCTCAGATGTTGCGGCGGACATCGCCGTTCTGGGCGCTTGCGGCCTTGACGATGAATTTGGTCTCAGCTCGGATGATTTTGATGAGTCAGCACTGAAGAAGGCGATGTCTGCAGTGGCACCAAGAACATTCATCATGACTGGCGACACGAAGATTGGTCGCAGGGCCCGGCATCACACTCTGCAGCTAGCAAAGATCAACCATGTGATAACCGACGCAGCGCCAGAAAAAACCACCCCCCTCAGTAACGCAGGACTATGTGTAACCAATGTCTAATATTCGCACTCCATGGCGCGCCGTCGCCGCAATGTTTGTTTTAAACGGTGCACTCTTTGGCATTTGGGCATCACGCATTCCAGCGGTTGCAGACATACATCAACTCAGCCCCGGAAACCTTGGGGGACTTTTGCTACTCATGGCCGCTGGCGCTATTTTGGCGTTTCCACTTTCAGGTAGATTCTCAGACAAGATTGGCGCTGCAAGAGTCACCTGGGGCATAGCGTTTGGTTACACGGTCGCCCTGTTTCTGATTGCGGTATCACCCAGTTATTTGACACTCGCTCTATCGCTTTTCATCTTTGGAGCGACCCATGGTGCCATGGATGTTTCCATGAACACTTGGGCTGGTGAAGTTGAGCGCCATATTGGTCGGCCTGTCATGTCCTCGTTCCATGCCATGTTTAGTTTTGGCGCGGGCCTCGGCGCTGGATCAGGCTACATTGCCGCATCGAACAGCGTGGAGATTACGCCACATTTTGTCGTGGCAGGCACGTTGATAGCGGCAATCACTCTCATGCTTGCCAAGATCAATTGGGCCTCTGATACAAATAAATCAAGCGCGAAAGCGCCGATCTTTCTATTCCCCAAAGGGCCCTTACTTGCTGTTGGTTTCGTTGCCTTCTGTGCCTCCATTGGTGAGGGAGCCATGGCTGACTGGAGCGCAATTTTCCTTGTGTTCACAGCTGAGGCCACACAAGCAGAGGCAGCGTTGGGCTATACTGTCTTTTCGGTCACCATGGTTGGCATGAGGCTTTTGGGTGACCGCGTAACATTGCGGTTGGGGCCTGTTCTTGCCGCAAGACTTGCAGGCACAACAGCCGCAATAGGTGTGCTTTGCGCTGTATTGTTCGGAACCTATGCGATGTCTCTTTTGGGATTTGCACTGATGGGAATTGGTTACGCCGTTATTATGCCGCTTGCATTCACACGTGCAGCGAACGACCAAAACATGTCTCCAGGAGCTGCTATCGCAAGTGTCTCAACACTCGGCTATGGGGGCATTTTACTTGGTCCACCATTAATTGGTTTCGTAACTGAAGCGACCTCAATTAGATTTGCGTTCGTTATTTTGGCGGTATTGGCTTGTTTAATTGTGATATTGGGCAAAGCTGTCGCACAACAGGAGAAATAACATAAAGGCATCGTCAGTCGTCTTTTAACGACCGAACATATGTCTGGTTAAAGCGCACATATCCATTTGCTGTCTCGCCAAGATGCTCTCTCGCAATTTTGTGAAATTCTGGCAGCTTGTAAAATGGCACAGCCGGGTATGCATGATGCTCAATATGGTAAGGCATATTCCAAGCTAAAAAACGCACGAGGCGGTTCGTGAAAGTCGTGCGCGTGTTTAGCAGCATGTTGCGTACATTGGGGCAAAGGGCATGCTCTGCCAGAAGATACACCCGCAAAAACGGCCCACCTACGACAAGTGGCAATAACCACAACATGACGATCAGTTCCCAACCCGAAACCATACCAAACAATATAATCGCTGCATAAAGCGCACAAAACAGTATCGCTTCTTGGCGCACCCGCGCTTTACCCTTTGGCGGAACGAATTCATCTGAGTTCTGTTGAAGTGCATTTAGCAGAATGACTGTAGGACGAGATAGAAACTCTGGTAGCCCCGTCATTGCCCAAAGATAAGCTGCAAGACTATCTGGTTTTGATGTCGCCAATTCTGGATCCCTATCTGGATCGTGCGTATGACGATGATGTGCAAAGTGGAAATAGCGAAAATAGTTTGGCGGTAGAAAAATCAAAAATCCACACACGGCCGCCACAATTTCATTGAGACGCTCGCTCTTGAACGCAGTTTTATGGATGGTCTCATGCAACGATGTAAATAGAAATACCAGTAGAATGCCCTGCGGGATCAATGCAATTTGGTAAAAAGATGGCTTTAAAACAAGCACGATTGAAAAGGCAATGATTGCGCCAAAATGCAGCGCGAGATGGGTCAAACCTGCAAGGTTTGATTTTCGTAAGATATGCGTGCGCTGCTCTTCGGTAAGTGAAGCAATAAGGTCTTTGTGAGTGAATTCGGCCATGTTTGCCTCGAATATCTCGCTTGCGAGATGGCAAGCATGATGGGACATTCAATATCCTGCAATCAAACACTCGTCAAAGCACCAGTGTTGCAGTTCAAGCTTTGAAAAACCAAGGCCGCTTAAGGACTAGTCATAAACAATGAATAGAGGCCAATTAGGGCGATGGATAAAAATGTCGCCACAACTTTGGCAACCGAATCCACCACAGGAATACAGCTTACGATACAGGCCAATCCAATTGCGAAGCCAATGTTTGCCAACAGGCTAACCTGTGAGCCGACCATCAAGGTTGTGATAGAAAAGGTAGCGATCAAAACAAATGTGAAACCAAGCAAATAGAGCACAACTTTTTGGCCAAACGGCCGCGCTGCACCTTTAGGAGATTCTTTGCGGCGGCGTTCGCGACCACGATTGTCGTTTGCAACACCTGCTCGCTTTTTGTCGAGCCGCCCTAGTAAAGCTTCCGGATCACGCTTTTTTGGCCGTGTCACGCGCGACGGTTTTTCTTGCTTAGGGCCCGGCCGATCTACCTTTATTTGTGGCACTCGATTTGAGGCTGTGGTTTTCCGCGCCAAGGCAGATTGCGTAGACATGCCGTCAACATCAGTACGAATAGATCTTGCTTGGCGCCTTGCAGAGATGGGAGACTTCGTCTTCACCTAAATGCCTTTGGTCCAATGGAATTGCCACCCTTAGCACTCCGCCCAAAATTTGCGGTCGTCTTACCCAATCCCATTGATGGCCCGTTCACTTCAGTGTTCTGCAACCCCATCAGTGAAGTAGTGCAGAATGACACCAAATATCAGCTCACGTTCCGAGCTTTTGACCTCGAGCCTTTGACATTGAATAAGTGTAGCTAGAATAAGCTAATTCTCAGTCTAAAAAATAACCACAGTTTAAAATACACACTGTGATTCTTCCTTATATTAGGTTGGAAAAAAACCACCCACAACTTGTCAAAAGTACATATGAGACAAGCTCAAAAGGGCACAGAGATTGTCGGTTTCAATCTGGAATATGAGCCGGGTGCAGTTGCGCCAATTCAGACCAACGAAGTGGGCCAAGAACGATAATACTGGCGCGTATCAGCGCTTGCCCTTGTTAGCTTTGAAGCCTCCACGTTGCCCTGGCTTGCCACTTGATGAACGACCACGCGGTGTAATCGCAGCTGTTGCCCCACGAGGTCCCTGATATCCGCCGGTTTTCTGATCAATTGCCTGTTGGCGTGCCAACGGATCATTTCCAATTGCCAACTCAGTTTCCTGCAGGCGTTTAATTTCATCACGCAGTTTGGCCGCCTCTTCAAAGTCCAGATCGGCCGCAGCATCACGCATGCGTTTTTCCATATCCTGAATATGGGCTTTAAGATTATGCCCAACCAGCGGCGTTTCTGCCATGCCTGCATCGACAGTTACATGATCGCCTTCATAAACGCTGGAGAGAATATCTCCGATGTTCTTCTTCACCGATTCAGGGGTGATGCCGTGCTCGACATTGTAAGCATGCTGCTTTTCGCGGCGTCGATCAGTCTCGCCAATGGCACGCTCCATCGAACCTGTCATTCGGTCCGCGTACAAAATGACCTTCCCGTCAACATTTCGGGCAGCCCGGCCAATGGTTTGAACCAAACTGGTTTCAGACCGCAGAAAGCCTTCTTTGTCCGCATCCAGAATTGCCACCAATGCGCATTCGGGAATATCCAATCCCTCGCGCAATAGGTTGATCCCGACCAACACGTCAAAAGCACCAAGACGTAGGTCGCGCAATATCTCAATCCGCTCCAACGTATCGATGTCGGAGTGCATGTAACGCACTTTGATGCCGTGTTCATGGAGATATTCGGTCAAATCTTCCGACATGCGTTTGGTCAAGGTGGTGACTAATGTGCGGTAGCCCTTGGCGGTGGTTTCGCGGATGGCTCCCAGTAGATCATCCACTTGCGTAGTGGCCGGGCGGATTTCGACAGGCGGGTCGGTTAACCCGGTTGGGCGAATGACCTGCTCAGAGAAAACACCGCCCGTTTGTTCCAATTCCCACCCACCAGGCGTAGCGGAGACGTAAACTGAAGGTGGACGCATGGCATCCCACTCTTCAAAGCGTAGAGGACGATTGTCCATACACGATGGTAAGCGGAAACCATATTCAGCAAGCGTTGCTTTGCGGCGGAAATCGCCGCGATACATAGCGCCGATTTGGGGCACAGTTACATGGCTCTCATCAACAAATACCAAAGCATTGTCTGGAAGATACTCAAATAATGTGGGGGGCGGCTCGCCAGGTGCACGTCCGGTTAGGTATCGCGAGTAGTTTTCAATACCTGCACATGCGCCAGTCGCTTCTATCATTTCAATATCGAATGTCGTGCGTTGTTCTAAGCGCTGCGCTTCCAGAAGACGCCCGGCATTGTTCAGCTCTTCAAGGCGCAACTTGAGCTCTGCTTTGATCGATTTTACGGCCTGCTGCAAAGTCGGCTTTGGCGTTACATAGTGCGAATTCGCGTAAACTTTGACTGACTCTAAATCCTGGCTCTTCTGGCCAGTTAGCGGGTCAAACTCTGTAATGGACTCAATCTCGTCACCAAACAGCGACAGCCGCCATGCCCTGTCTTCATAGTGGGCAGGAAAGACTTCGAGCGTGTCTCCCCTCACACGGAACGTACCGCGTTGAAACGCCTGATCATTGCGCTTGTATTGCAGTGCCACCAAATCCGCCAGAATTTGACGTTGGTCGATGTTTTGACCAACCTTCATTTCAAAGGTCATGGCGGTGTAGGTCTCAACCGATCCAATACCGTAAATACAGGACACGGACGCGACGATGATTACGTCATCGCGCTCCAGCAAAGCACGTGTTGCTGAGTGGCGCATGCGATCGATCTGCTCATTAACAGACGATTCTTTTTCAATGTAGGTGTCAGACCTCGGCACATAGGCCTCTGGCTGATAATAATCGTAATATGAGACGAAATATTCGACCGAGTTTTCAGGAAAGAACGATTTGAACTCACCGTAGAGCTGCGCTGCCAATGTCTTATTGGGCGCCAAAATTAATGCAGGACGGCCTGTTTTCTTGATAATATTCGCAACGGTGTAGGTTTTACCAGAACCTGTTACACCCAATAGAACCTGATCGCGTTCGCCCTCATCAAGCCCACCAACAAGTTCAGCGATTGCTGTCGGCTGATCGCCTTTGGGTTCAAACTCAGATTCCAGATCAAATGAAATGCCGCCTTCAGATTTGGATGGTCGCTCAGGCCTGTGCGGAACCCAAATATCGTCCATTTCCTTTCGGCCGGTTTCAATGAGGTGTGACAGCGCTGCAACCGTGGCTGTGACCCCGGAATTGTCAATTTTTCCGGCTTCTTCAAGCGAAATTTCCAATCCGGCTACCGGGTTAAGTCCGCCTGCCGCCCGATCCTTTGCAGATGCTGGCCCGCCCATAGAGGTGCCACGGGCGGTTTTCAGTCCCGCCTTTTTCTTCGCAGGTGCCTTTTTCGCCGGGGCCTTTGTGGATTTTGCTTTGGCGGGCTTGGCTTTTGCAGTTGGCTTAGCCGCTTCGCGAGACACTTCTTCTGCCCAATCAGAAATCGATCCTGACATTGGAGAGCCTGTCAGCTCCGCTTGTGGCGCTTCTTCAAATCCGGTCGGTTTTTTTGTATCACTAGTCATGGTGGGAATATGGCTCGCGCAGAGCCAGAAGTGAAGGTGTAACCTGCATATTTGGGCCCACTTTTCACCAATGCTGACAGCAGTGTGTCAGTAGAGTCTTTTCTCGGCTTGATGAATGCAGGGTGTGACCATAAATCTATTTAAATCAGCGTTCATTTCCCCTATTTGATTGGGTATCAAACGCATTATTCTACTTTGAACCATCCCTTCCCCCCAAGAGCGGACATCCAATGGCAGATATATTTGCTCTCGCCAGTCAAAACTTACTCTCGCCTGTCGTTTTATTCTTCGTCCTTGGGCTGACAGCAGCTCTGGCTAAGTCCGATTTGGCGATTCCCGAGCAAGTCGCGAAAACAATCGCACTGTACCTCATGTTTGCCATCGGTTTTAAAGGCGGTGCCGGCATGGCATCCCACGGACTGGATGCAAAACTTGTGGGCGCATTACTATCCGGCCTCATTCTTTCAGCTGCGATTCCATTCGTCGCATTTGCCTATCTGAGCACGATCAGCAAGCTGCCGCGCGTCGATGTTGCAGCGGTTGCAGCGCATTATGGCTCGATATCAATCGTAACCTTCGTTGCCGCGACCGAAGCATTGAAAACATTAGAGATGTCTTCTGAAGGTTACATGGTCGCCGTGGCCGCTGCGATGGAAGCTCCGGCCATACTCGCAGGCCTGTTCTTAGCCAAAAGCGCAGCGGATAAACGCTCCGCCGGCGGGGAAGTTCCATTTCGAGAGATTTTGCTGAATGGCTCCATAGTTATGTTGATTGGCGCATTTGCAATCGGCTGGATTACGGGCCCTGAAGGACTGCAAAAGGTCGAAAGCTTCATCGTCAGCCCTTTCCAGGGTGTGCTTTGCTTGTTTCTGTTGGACATGGGCATTATTGCGGGCAGAGGATTGCGCCAAGGCGGAAAGCTACTGAGCTTGCCTGTCGTCTTTTTTGCAATGACAATGCCAATTGTCGGGGCACTTATTGCCGCACCCTTTGGATGGCTTATTGGTCTTTCAGCTGGCGGTGTAGCTTTGTTGTGTACGCTTGCCGCCTCGGCATCCTATATCGCAGTTCCCGCAGCGTTGCGTGTGGCATTGCCGGAAGCCAGACCCAGTATTTACCTAACCCTATCGTTGGGGGTAACATTCCCATTCAATCTGACAATAGGCATACCTTTGTACAACCTGATCGGCAATTGGATTGCCGGGTGAGTGGACATGAAAACATTTAGCAAAAAACGCATGGAAATCATTGTCGAAGAGCCCATCTTGCGGCGTCTAACAGATGCCTTGGTCGAGGCCAATGTTACGGGTTATACAATTCTCCCCGCACTTGGCGGACGAGGTTCTGAGGGTCCATGGCATCGTGAAAACGCGCTTTCCGCAGCGGGCCATATGGTTGTCCTGGTGTGTATTCTTGATGAAACACTGGTAGAAAAAGTTCTAGAAGCAGCCTATCGTATTGTATCCCGCCAGATTGGAATCGTTACCATTTCTGACGTTGAAGTCGTGCGTCCCGAATTGTTCTGATTGGAAGGCGCCTCTGGACGCCGCTCTCGGGACATTTCGCTTAGTATAGCCTTTTCCTAGGAGAGAGTTGATGGCCGCAGTACCGGGTAGCGAGTCACTATTCACAGATCCGCTGATCCTGCTTGGAGCAGCCGCGATTGCTGTTCCGATCTTTAGGCGACTGGGGCTGGGTTCAGTTCTTGGCTATCTGGCAGCCGGTGTTGTCATTGGCCCAATCCTTCGTTTGATTATTGACGGCGAATCCATCTTGCATGTTGCCGAGTTGGGCGTCGTTCTACTGCTTTTCGTCATCGGCCTTGAATTGAAGCCATCAAGGCTTTGGTCCATGCGGCGAGATATTTTCGGCCTTGGGTCAGCTCAGGTCTTTCTGTGTGGTGCAGCACTCACAAGCCTGATTTTTCTGACCGGACAAAGTTGGCAAGTGTCGGTTGTCGTCGGATTGGGTTTTGCCCTGTCTTCCACAGCCATTGCCATGCAAATCCTGAACGAGACGGGTGATTTCTCACAAAAATACGGGCAGAAGAGTTTTTCCATCCTGCTGTTGCAAGATATTGCGATCGTGCCCTTGTTAGCACTGGTTGCCCTATTGGCTCCAAATGACAGCTCTGATGGAATAGCAAGCAATTGGTTCGACGTATCATTGCAACTAGGATTGGCTGTTGCTTGTGTTGCAGCGCTCATTCTTGCTGGTCGCTATTTGCTGAGTCCAATTTTTCGAATTTTGGCAAACTCGAAGGCCAGAGAAATTATGACCATTGCCGCGCTCCTGGTAGTAATGGGATCCGCCGCGGCTATGGAATTTGCTGGCATGTCTAGCGCCATGGGCGCTTTCATTGCTGGCGTAATGCTTGCTGAATCCTCCTATCGTCATCAACTGGAAGCTGACATTGAACCTTTCCGAGGGCTGCTTATGGGCTTATTTTTCATGGCGGTTGGCATGTCACTCAATGTGTCGATTGTGCTGGATAACTGGCTGATTATCATTTCCACAGCACTGCTTTTCATGACAATCAAAGCCGTTATCATTTATGGACTGGGGCGCATATTTGGTTTGAACCATGCTGTTGCGACCAAAACAGCAATGCTGCTGCCACAACACGGTGAATTTGCATTTGTTCTGTTTACGGCAGCCGTTGCAGCAAACCTGTTAGATAGCACCTATGCTTCCATTCTCACCGCAATTGCAACCGTCACGATGGCACTCACCCCTCTGACTGTTGCATTGGCTCCAAAGCTCATCCCCAAAACCGAAGCAGAGGAAATTCAGGAAGATTTTTCAGACGCAACAGGTAATGTTCTGTTGATCAGCTTCGGGCGATTTGGGCAGGTCGTCTCACAGCTACTTTTGGCAGAACGCATAGACGTAACGATTATCGATAACAACGCCGAGCGTATTCGAAGCGCGGCCAAATTTGGCTTCAAGATTTATTATGGCGATGGACGTCGGCTCGATGTTTTGCGCGCAGCCGGGCTAGAGCGTGCACGCATGGTTATTATTTGTACCGACGGTGCTGCATCGACATTGCAAGTGTCTAAACTGGTTCAAGAAAACGCTCCCCAAGCTAAAGTGTATGTCCGAAGCTATGACCGCTCTAATTCCATTGAACTACGCAAACGCAACATTGATTTTGAAATCAGAGAATCTGTAGAATCGGCGATGCGGCTTGGTACAGCAGCCCTCTCGGGGCTTGGAGTTGAAGAAGAGCGTGTCGAGGAGATCGCCCTTGATGTGCGCCGACGGGATGAACTCCGCCTACAAATGCAGGCTGATGGAGATCTTCAGGCTGGTCAGGATACTCTTCATGTTAATACGGTTACTCCGGAACCTTTGGTTATGCCAAAGAGCCACGCCAAACCTCTCACCAAAGAGACCGGTGATGTGGTAAGCAATGCCGACACGGAAGATAACTCTGCAGCTGAACCCGTCTGATGAAGTAGAAGGCAAGCATGACTGAAAAAACGAAGCCAGGCGAGAAATCAACTGAGGAAGCGCCAGTTAGTAGGGGACGCTTTACAGAAGGCTCCACAATGCGACATGTGGTTGTTATGACCGCAACCGGCTCTGTCGGCCTGATGGCTATCTTCTTGGTGGATTTCGCCAACCTTTTTTACATCGCGCAATTGGGGCAACAAGAACTGGCTGCTGCCATTGGGTATGCAGGCACCATTTTATTCTTCAACGTATCGATTTGTATTGGCGTAACTATTGCGGCGACAGCCCTTGTCTCACGCTTTATCGGTCAGGGAGATAGACAAAGGGCTCGGCATATGGCCGGATCAGCTCTTTTGTTCATTGTTCTGGTGACTATTGTTGTTGCGATTGTGATGATGATTTTTGCTGAATCCGCCTTGTCCTTATTGGGTGCAGAAGGTGAAACCAAAACGGTGGCGTTAGGCTTCCTATACATTGTCTTGCCATCAATGCCCATCATGGGTCTGGGGATGTGTTTAAGTGGCATTTTGCGTGCTCAAGGCGATGCCAAGCGCGCAATGTTTGTGACGCTTGGCGCTGGATTTGCGGCGGCTGTTCTGGATCCACTATTTATCTTTGGATTTGATTTAGGTGTCACAGGAGCAGCGATTGCGACTGTTTGCTCTCGTTTCGTCATGGTTTTCATAGGCCTGCATGGCGCGGTAAAAGTTCATGACTTGGTTGGGAGGCCTTCCTTTGGTGGCATGGTGGAAGATGCAGGAACTCTAACCGGCATTGCCGTTCCAGCTGTGCTGACCAATATCGCTACACCTGTGGGCAACGCCTACATCACTGGTACCATTGCGACATATGGAGATGATGCTGTCGCGGGTTGGGCCGTGATTGGCCGTATTATTCCAATGGCATTTGGCGCTATTTTTGCGCTCTCTGGAGCAATTGGTCCAATCCTTGGTCAGAACTTTGGAGCCAGAGAATTCGACCGGGTCCGTGAGGCAATGCGGGACGCATTACTCCTTATCATCGGCTATTGTCTGGTTGTGTGGGCCGCCTTGTTCTTCGTGCAAGACTTCGTGATTTCAATCTTTGACGCAACAGACGATGCAGCAGAACTCATCAGCTTCTTCTGCACCATTGCCGCATTTGGTTTCTTGTTCAATGGCGGTTTGTTTGTGGCGAATGCTGCCTTCAATAATTTGGGCTATCCCACACTTTCAACCGTTTTCAACTGGGGCAAGGCAACTATTGGAACCATCCCGTTTGTTTGGGTTGGTGGCCTGTGGATGGGGGCAACCGGTGTGCTACTGGGGCAAGCTGTGGGCGCTATGTTGTTTGGCATCGCTTCGGTGATTGTATGTTTCCGGGTGATCAAAACTATGGAAACGCGCGATCCGGGTGAGCATAAGCCACCCCTTTGGCGTAGTGGCGCTTCTGCGTTCTCAAGCGGCAAAAGTGCAACCCTTCACAATTGAGCCAACCGGTTCTATATCTGGCCAACAGGACATGAGGAGATACAAATATGCTTGATCAGCTTTCGCCAGTCGGCGGCGCCTTGGCAGAACTAAGGTATTTGGACAATGACTTCCAAGTCGTTCGTCCGGGCAGCCATGTTCGTTGCGCAATTTCAGGCAAACTTATAGCGCTGGACGAGCTGAAGTATTGGAGTGTGCTTCGTCAGGAAGCCTATGCAGATATTGAATCTTCGTTGAAAGCAGAGCTTGCAAGCCGCCAACAGTCCTGACGCTCTATTCCTTTGATGCAATTGCATCGGACAACAAATTCAGTAACTCATCCGGGTTGCTGAATTCGACGCTGATTTTCAAGACCCGGCTCGCTTGGAACAATTCTGCGCGATGTGAACCGGGTTCGGAAGATGCTAACCGAATATGATCTTTCTCGGTTGTAATTGGAATCGCAGAATGTGCCTTAACTTGTTGCAGTATTTTCTTCGCGTCAGATTCTGAAAAAGGATGATGATCCGGATAGGGTTTTCTTTCAATCAGACTATAACCGTTCTGCTCCAGGCTTGAGAAAAACTTTTGCGGCCTTCCAATCCCGGAATACGCGAAATATCTCGTTGTTTGATCCAAGGGGTGAGGCGTGCTGACAACCACATCTGCTTCGATAAACTCAAATTGATGTTGAATTTGCAGTAATTCCAATGATTCAGAATATTCGCCCTGCCCCAAACCAATCACAGCATTTGCAAGAGCCATATGTGAGTTTAAACTGGCTCGCAAAGGCCCAGCTGGGAAGCAAAGCCCGTTTCCCCAACCGCTGACAGCATCGACAACAATGAGCGCGCAGTCCTTTTTCAGTGATGGGTTTTGAAACCCGTCATCCATCAAAATCACATCGATGTCTGCATTGCCCAGCAACTCAGCACCGGAAGGGCGATCTGCACTGACAACTGTTGGACCAATGGCCGCATAAAGCAAAGCTTCGTCACCCACCTCATCCGCAGTGTGTTCAGGTAATACACGTGTTGCTTCTTTGCTGGAACCGCCGTAGCCACGCAACAGGAAGCCACACTTGTAGCCGTTTGATTCCAACAGGCGCGATATAGAAATGGTTGTAGGCGTTTTCCCTGCGCCGCCAATCACAACATTTCCGACGCATATAACAGGAACGCTTGCGCTCGCGATAGAACGGCGCTTCATACGGCGCGCCGTTATAAACCCATATATCATACCAATCGGCATAAGAAATTTCGAGCGCGTGGCGAGTGTTCGTTGCCACCAAAATGCAGGGGATTTAAAATTCATAGAAATATCACGCGGCGGTCGTGTGAGGGTGCTTCAACAATTCCGCCTCGTCGCGCATAGCAAGTGCCAAGGATGGTTCGAGTGCATCTAAGCTACGCTCAACAGCGCCACCCACACCTTCAAGCGCCTTGTTTGCATTTGTAGCCAGTCCTTTTGCATAGACCGTATCACCAAGACACCGTGCTACCGCATCAGCGATCTCACGCGCATCTTTTACTATTAAACACCCGTTAGCGCCCTCGAGGACCCCAAATACTTCGCGAAAATTTGAAACATTGGGACCGCTTATCACAGCGCATCCTAGTTGTGCTGCTTCAATCGGATTGTGCCCTCCAACCGGCATCAATGATCCGCCTATTAAAGCAGCAGGTGCGAGAGAATAAAACAGACCCAGCTCGCCCAGGGTATCGGCGATATAAACGTCACAATTGGATGATGGACTTCCTACTATTGACCTCAACTCTGTCTGTAGTTTTGCGCTTTGCGCCAGCTCCTTCACATCTGCGCCACGCCTTGGATGTCTCGGCACGATGCATGTCAAAAGATTGGGGTATTGCTCCACAAGCATCTTGTGAGCTTGGAGGACAATTTTCTCCTCACCATCATGGGTACTCGTTGCCAGAAACAGTGGCCTGTCTGTGATATTTCTTCTGAACTCAGATAATTCTTCAGGGTCGATGTCTGGAATTGGGGAATCGTATTTCAGATTGCCAGAAATCGTCACCTTGCGTGCGCCTAATTCCTGAAACCGCAGAAGGTCTTGTTCTCCGCGAACCAGCACCTGGTCTATGTGCCCGAATAAGGAAGGGGTCGCCGATCTGAATTTACGCCAACGCCTGAATGAGCGGTCAGACATGCGCCCATTCACGATTGCTAGCGGAATAGATTTCTCTGACAGCAATTTTATTGTGACAGGCCAGATTTCAGATTCAGCAAATATGGCCATATTCGGCCGCCAGTGATCCATAAATTTTCGCATGATAGATGGTACATCCAGCGGTGCGTATTGATGCATTATGTTTGGAAAACCTATAGTTTTCTCTGCCACAGTTTGAGCTGCGGTTGTCGTGACAGTTGTTACAAGTATTTGGAAACCCCGTTTGGCAAGGGACGTACAAAGAGGCAAAACAGCGTTTGTCTCTCCAACACTAGCAGCATGAATCCAGATCAATGCACCATCTGGGCGGTCCTTTGAAGCATGTCCGAGCCGTTCTTGATGACGCGTTCCGTCTTCCTTGCCTGCCTTCTTTCGTTTTTCAATAAAGGCAGGCAAAAGGGGTCTGGCAGCTTGCATCACAAGCCAATACGTTTTTAAAGCCAGATCTCCAAGCATTCGCATCAAGGTTTTTTTCCAACAGTCTCGTATGCGCTAGCATAAGCTTGATTGAGTGATGTTTCCAAACTCAATCTTGCTGCTTCCTGGTTTGCTTCATCAGCATCCTTGTCAACACGAACCAAATCGCCAGCAACAAACACCCCACGTCCAAAGGGCAAATTTATTACGGCCCGGTCCCAACTTTTGAAGCGCCAAAAACGTGTTGAGGCGAATGCGACCGGCAAAATTGCACAGCCCGAGAGGCGTGCCAGCGTTATAATTCCCATGCCTGCCTGGCGTGATGTGCCGCGTGGAATATCCGCCGTCATGCTAACGCTGATACCTTCATCCAGCGAACGCAACATCGTCAAAAGTCCTTTTGCACCACCTTTAGCCGGAGTCCTTGGATCTGAGTTGCGTCCTCCAGATCCTCGAATAACTTCCATTCCCAGCATTTTTGCGGCTATAGCGTTTATTTCGCCATCACGCGCCTTGGAAATCAAAACCTGGACCCTGTGGTCCTTACGACGCGCAAAAGGCAACATGAAATGCTCGCCGTGCCACATGGTGACGATAACAGGCAGATCATTCTCGACCAGGGAATATATGTCTTCTGGCACGGTCTTAATGCGATTAGTGTGCCCAACAATGAGCAAGAATGTTCCTGTCAACCTACCCAATATAGTTTGGAATGCGCGCGACTTTGAAAGCTGTTTAAGCCAGTTGCGCATCGTTAAGCATCAACAATATCTTGAGGTGCATCATTTGACGTATCGTCGCCAGACTGATTTCTGCAAAAGGCAGCATAAAGCCCGTTCTTTGAAAGCAGCTCATC
>JBGCFS010000239.1:0-17454 GCA_045107035.1 Hyphomicrobiales bacterium | reverse complement strand
ATCCGCGATCCCTAAAAATCTGAACCGCTGTTGCCGACAACTTGTCGGAAATGAGTACGCGTGGTGTTTTGTTGGTCATAATTTTCTCCAATAGGCGGCGGCGACCCTTAGATCGCGCGCACCAGAAATATGATTGAATTTGTGATTACGTGGCTTGCGTGAGCGTTTCTTTTTGGGCAGCAAATGCCCATTCAAGCCATGGCAACAATGCAACGAGATCTGACTGCTCTACAGTCGCACCGGCCCAAATTCGAAGCCCAGAGGGCGCATCGCGGTAAGCACCAATGTCATAGGCAACACCAGCGCCATCGAGAAGGCTCACCATGGACTTCGCAAAGGACGCCTGATCTACCTCAGAAAGTTCATTAACCGCTTCATCCACAATCTTAAAGCACACAGATGTGTTCGACCTTGTGGCGGGTTCAACAGCCAAAAAATCCACCCAAGGCGTGTTTGAAACCCAGTCGGACATTACTTTTGCATTGCCATCAGCGCGGGCCATTAGACCGGACAAACCGCCAACTGACTGAGCCCACCGCAGCGCATCTAAGTAATCTTCTACACACAGCATGGAAGGCGTATTGATGGTGGCACCATCAAATATTCCTGAAATCAATTTTCCACCTTTTGTAAGGCGGAAGATTTTCGGCAATGGCCAAGCGGGAACATAACTTTCAAGTCGTTCGACAGCGCGCGGAGACAGGATAAGCATTCCATGAGCAGCTTCACCACCCAACACTTTCTGCCAAGAATATGTCACGACATCCAACTTGTCCCAAGCCAAATCCTGCGCAAAAGCAGCAGAAGTGGCATCACAAAGGGTCAACCCTTCACGATCGGAAGGGATCCAATCTCCGTTTGGAACACGAACACCAGACGTCGTGCCGTTCCATGTGAAGACCACATCATGCGAAAAATTTACTGACGAAAGATCTGGCAAATGGCCGTACTCCGCAGTCAAGGTGCGTTGATTGTCTAGTTTCAGTTGCTTAACCGCGTCTGTAACCCAACCAGAACCAAAGCTCTCCCATGCAAGCAAATCGACACCGCGAGCACCCAGAAGTGACCACATTGCCATTTCCAATGCGCCGGTATCAGAGCCAGGTACAACGCCAATAAGATAATCATCGGGCACCTGAAGCACTTCACGCGTCAGGTCTATTGCTTGCTTGAGTTTTGATTTCCCAATTTTTGCACGGTGCGAACGCCCGAGCGACGCATCTTTAAGCGCATCTAGCGACCAATCGGGTCTCTTGGCACAAGGCCCAGATGAGAAATGGGGATTATTTGGACGCACGTCAGGTGTGCGCAACCCGGCCTCTTGGCCAGTTTTTGCATGTATCATGCTACCCTCACAGATAGATTGCCTTGCGTTGGGGCAAGGTGTCCCACCTGCCGAAGTAGTGGAAAGCGGAATGCACTGCAAGCAGATTTGTTAACGTGTCTTAGTTTCTGCACTAGATGCCTAGATGGCACTACAGAAAATACAAACGCAAAACCCGCAGAAATCGCCTTTTCAGGACAATTGCTGCGGGCCTTGAAGGCACCGGGAATTTTTGGTTCCCGGCGTTAAATTTTAATGGAAGGTGTAACGGGCACCTACACGGACTTCGTGGAAGTCTACATCGTTGTATGTCACAGTACCTGTCGTTGGAGCGTTAAACTCAGGTCCGCCACTGTCAATATCGCCCACCCAAAGGTAGCGATAGTTCGCATCGATAGCCCAGTTGTGACCCACATCCACACTTACGCCAGCCATTGCAGCTGCAGCAAAGTTTACTTGGCCGTTTGCATGGAACGAATTGAAGCTGTTGTCTACGTTATGTGCATACTGACGATCATTGAAAATGTAGGCAAAACCTAGGCCTGCTCCGATGTATGGAGTGAACTTAGAATCGTTGTCCCAATCTAGATATGCATTGCCAAGCAATGCTATCATCGAGAATGAACCGAACTCGGAATTGTAGATCTCACTGCCACAAGATGAAGCACAAATTGTTTTGCCTTCAAAATCTAGGGTTGCTCGATAATCAAGGGTAACGTCCGCACGGAACCAATGATTAAACTGGTAACCAATACCTACTCCGAAGAGCCAAGTATCCGCGAAATCCTCATGATAAAATTCTTGATGACCAGCAGAGCCTTCATACGTCACCGAATAGTCGCGCGTTGCAACATAGCCAATATCGCCCCGCAGGTACCAAGCACCTGCTTTGTCATATACTGGTTCTTCGTATACGTATGTTGGCAGGTCAGCGGCAAACGCTGGTCCTGCAAGCATGGTCGCGAGCGCCGCAATCGCGCCCAATGTCTTACCAACCCTGGTGTTGCCTGTCGTTTTCATGTCAATACTCACTATAAACAAAACTGTACTGATGGTTTTTACATTGTTAAAACCTGCAAACATATTGACTTGTTAAGGTTAATAAGCACTTAAACGAATAAAAACATGTATTAATAAATTATTTACTTAAAATTAAATCTCATTAACCTTTACATCTGGAATTTGAATGCCTCCATCTATAGCCCTATCTGCCCGCACTCCAACACACTGGTATATCCTTGGATTTCTTGTTGTTTTGTGGGGGTCATCATTTGCGGCAAGTAAAATTGCGGTGGAGACAATTCCGCCGATGTGGGTGGTTAGCCTTCGAGTTTCCATAGGTGCAGCTCTGATGTTGAGCTACTTGTTTTTCAGAAAACAACGCCTCAGCAGCAATTGGCGTCACTGGGTTTGGTTCATTTGGTTAGGTTTGGTGGGCAATATTCTACCCTTCACCTTGATTACCTGGGGCGTACTTTATGTGCCTTCGAGCGTAGCTGGTATTCTTATGGCTACCATCCCATTGGCAGTAATCGTATTGGCACATTTCATCCTGTCGGACGAGCATTTGACAACTCAAAAGACGTTTGGCTTTGTCATTGGCTTTCTAGGAGTTGCCGTTCTAATAGGTGTTGGTGGTGGCACATCACTGGAAAGTGGACCACTGCAGCTTTTAGCTCTTTTGGCCATAACCTGCGCGGCATTTTGCTACGCTCTTTATGGAACCACTGCCAGATTAATGCCAGATATGAGCAACGTATCCAAAGCCGCAAGCGTGCTTCTTACTGCAGCTATCATCTCCTTGGCTTTGTCAATTTATATAGAACCTAACGGGCTGGCGCATGTTAGTTCCGCAAGTTTACTAGCCGTAACAACCCTAGGCATTTTCCCAACGGCGATCGCTACTATTTTGCTGTTTAAATTGCTTCGCGAAGCGGGCGCATCATTTCTGGCTCTGTCGAATTACCTGGTGCCCGTATTTGCAGTCTTACTCGGCGTTGTCTTGCTTGGGGAAGCCTTGCAATGGAGCGATTGGCTTGGTCTCGCGCTGGTCCTCTGCGGCATATTCATTACAGAACGTCGCAGAAGTAAAACCTGATCAATACTTAAAAATACAACTTTTAGTCTATGTAGGGCGCCCGATAACTTCGACCAACTGATCGACGAGTTTCTCTACCTGTCCGAAGTCGTCGGCTTCCGCCATAACTCGAATTAGAGGCTCCGTACCTGATGGACGAATTAGCAAACGGCCGCCATTGGCAAGCATTGTTTCAGCGTCAAGAATAGCTTCTTTGACATCTTTGCGATCAAGCGGTGATTTGCCGGAAAAGCGCACATTCTTTAAGACCTGTGGAACAGGATCAAACCGATGGCAAACTTCGCTCACTGGTTTGTCTTTGGCCTTCACAACCGCCAGCACTTGCAAAGCTGCAATCAGTCCATCACCCGTCGTTGTATAATCAGACAAGACAATATGACCGGATTGTTCGCCGCCAACATTGTAACCGTTGGCACGCATGTGCTCGACTACATATCTATCACCCACACTTGTACGCGCAAGGTTAAGCCCCTGCTCCGCCAAATGTCGCTCAAGACCAAGATTGGACATCACTGTTGCGACGATACCCGGCTCAGACAATCGGTCTTGTTCTTTCCAGGATTCTGCAACAACAGCCATTAATTGATCACCATCAATGATGTTGCCTTTTTCATCAACAATCAAAACCCGGTCTGCATCGCCATCCAGAGCAATACCGACATCAGCGCGCACTTCGCGTACTTTTTCGACTAGCTGTTCTGGTGAAGTTGATCCACACCCCTGATTTATATTGAAACCATCAGGATCGACACCAATCCGAATGACTTCCGCTCCAAGTTCCCAAAGCGCTTCTGGTGCAGCTTTATACGCAGCCCCATTTGCGGCATCGATTACAATGCGAAGACCTTCAAGTGTCATGGAGCGTGGCAGAGTACGTTTAGCCGTTTCAATATACCTGTCCACAACACCATCAATGCGTTTTGCGCGACCAAGATCCTCAGGCTTTGCCAGACTACCAGTAAGGTCTGCATCCAGCAGAGCTTCAATTTGCTTCTCAGTCTCGTCAAACAACTTGTATCCATCAGGACCAAACAGTTTAATTCCGTTGTCATAATAGGGATTATGACTGGCAGAGATCATAACACCAATATCGGCGCGCAAAGAACGCGTCAACAACGCAACGGCTGGCGTTGGCACTGGTCCGGTGAGAAACACATCCATACCAACAGATGTGAACCCTGCTACCAGGGCATTCTCGATCATGTAGCCAGACAAACGTGTATCTTTTCCAATCACCACACGATGGCGATGCTCGCCTCGTTGAAATGTGAGACCTGCCGCCATGCCAACTTTCATGGCAATATCCGGTGTCATTGGAAAATCGTTTGCCTTGCCCCGAATTCCATCGGTGCCAAAATAACGACGGCTCATAATATTGCCCCTAGAAAAAGTACCCTATGCGACCCTTGTATTTGTGTTGCCTCAAAAAAGGCTAAACGGGTACGCTCGTTTCATACATTCTGATTACAAAATAAAGGTTCAAAAAGGATGAGCGGCTACAAGATTCATTACAGATGAATACCTGACTTGATCTTCTCGCGTTTTTTGGCACCATTTCGTTTGGAATGACACACCGAAACATCCGCAAACAATGAAAGTCGTTTCGCGAACAAATGACATAAGGAAGGGATAAAGTTCCGGCATCGCAAAAGAGGAAATTCAGTCAGTGCAACGCTTAATCGTACCTGCTTCTGCCGACGGCACAATTCTTGTGTGCGACGAAGGCCTGAGCTTTTGGGGAGGTGTGGATGCCAATAGCGGTATTGTGATTGACGCACACCACCACCAGCACGGCCAGTCTCTTTCCGGGAAGTTTGTTATGATGCCGACCAGCCGCGGATCATGCTCCGGTAGTGGCGTGTTGTTGGAACTGGCCATGAATGGCAAAGCGCCGGCCGCGCTGATTTTCCGTGAGAGCGAAGACATCTTAACCCTTGGTGCCTTGATCGCCACACGCATGTTTGAATGTCCTGTTGCCGTCGCACGGCTTCCTGCCAAGGAATACGAACTGCTTGCCACAAAACGCTCGGCGGCCCTTCAGGGCACACGGCTTGTAGCCGAAGACATGTCGATTTCGCTCGACGAAGTATCCCTCTCAGATCTGGAACTATCTAATGCAGACCTCGCTGATTTGAACGGTAAACGAGGTCCGGCTGTCCAATTGGCGATAGAAACCTTGTGCACGATGGCAGCCCTCCAAGATGCAAAAAAACTAACCGATGTTACGCGTGCTCACATTGACGGCTGTATATTTGCGAGCAATGCAAACCTGGTTTTTGCGCAGATAATAGCAGATATGGGAGGAAAGACATGTATCCCGACAACAATGAATGCCATCTCGGTTGATCATGAGAACTGGCGGAACCAAGGAGTTCCAAGAGATTTCGGTTTGGCCGCCAGCCAGCTTGCTGACGCCTATGTTCACATGGGAGCGCGCCCAAGCTTTACTTGCGCGCCTTACCAAGCCAGCGATGCACCAACGCATGGTGAGGACATTGGTTGGTCGGAATCAAATGCTGTCATCTACGCCAATAGTGTATTGGGTGCGCGCACAACGAAACATCCAGACTTTCTTGATCTTTTCATAGCACTGACGGGTCGCGCGCCTTTATCTGGTGTCTATTTGCCTGAAAACCGGGTCGCGCAAATGGTCATTAATGTTGAATTACCTTCGAACTACGATGATGCTCTTTGGCCAATGCTAGGCTGGTTGTGTGGGCAAATGGCACCGGACTGCATCCCGCTGCTAACAGGGTTAGAAAATTCAGAACCAACCGCAGATGATCTACGCGCAGTGTGTGCTGCGTTTGGCACCACATCCGCCGCGCCAATGTTGCACGTCGCAAACATTACACCAGAGAGTGACCAGCCAACGACACAAGATGCGAAGCAAATATCATTGTCGCGGGACGACTTAATACGCGCTTGGCAAGAACTAAACTCCGGCCCATCAAAAATTGATCTCGTGGCGTTGGGAAGTCCACATTTTTCACTTGCGGAAACCAGAGAATTTGCCTCCCTGATGAAAGATAAACACTGTCATCCGCGCACTACCGTTATCATAACACTAGGCCGTGAAACGAAAGCTGCGGCACAGAGCGAAGGTCTCGTATCTCAGCTAGAATCATCTGGTGTTCGTGTCATATCTGATCTTTGCTGGTGTTCAATTTCTGAACCCGTATTTCCACCACATGCCAAAACATTGATGACAAATTCAGGTAAATACGCACATTACGCGACAGGCCTGTGTGGGCGACAAGTCCGGTTTGGAAGTTTGCGTGACTGTTCCAATGCCGCAGAAGCGGGCACTGCTCCAAGCACCATGCCAGAATGGCTGTAACAAGCTTCAGAAAGCCGTCATAGCAAAGACCGCAATTAGAGCACGCCGATTCGCTCTATCAAAAACGCATAGAACGATTCATCATCCAGATTGCGAATAAAATTCACATTAGGCTTTCGATTGGTCACACCCCACCAGTCGGCAACAGTCATGCCCATGGTTAGCTCAGAGCCGGTTTCCACTTCTACATTGATGTGCCGTCCAACATAGATCTCTGGTTTGAGTAAATAGGCAATAACATTGGGGTCATGGAGCGGACCACCATCTGTGCCGTATTTATCTTCGTCGAAGCGTTCGAAGAACTCCAGCCAACCAACACAGGCATCACCAACTTCAGTGCCAAGCGCACGAAACGCATTTATTCGAGATTTGCTGGTCAGCGCTTTGTGTGTCACATCCAAAGGAAGCATGGTGATGGGAATTCCGCTTTCCAGTACAATCTTTGCGGCATGCGGATCCACATAAATATTGAACTCGGCGACAGGCGTTATGTTGCCACCTTCAAAAAAGCCACCGCCCATCATCACCAATTCTTTCAAGCGTGGGGCAATGCCAGGTTCTTTTGCTATCGCCAGCGCTACATTGGTGAGCGGTCCTAGTGTGCACAATGTTACGCTGCCTTCTGGACGGCTCATAACGGCATCAACAATAAAATCGGGACCAAACTCTTCGCACAATGGCATTGTGGGCTCAGGCAATTCAGCACCGTCCAAGCCGGTTTTCCCGTGGACATACTCAGCGGTTACCAACGGACGTATGAGAGGTCTTTCCGCGCCAGAATAAACTGGGATATCAGGACGTCCAGCGAGCTCGCAAACCAGGCGAATATTGCGCTGCGTAAGATTGAGCGGAACATTGCCAGCAACGGCCACCATTCCCAGAATCTCCAATTCAGGGCTGGCAAGCGCTAGCAGAAGAGCAAGTGCATCGTCCTGACCTGGGTCAGTATCGATTATTATGGCGCGGCGTGCGTTCATGGTCAGGTCTCCACCGGGTTGAGCCTAGATACATTCGACTTGCCACTACCATAGCGCTATGAAGGTGAACACAGGTGATTGATATCAAATTGGCAGGTTCGAGGGCGAATGAACTTTCTAGTTAAATTCACAGCAATTGCATTGGCAACATTTGTCTTGCTGATACTCACAATTATGATTACCAGCCTTTGGCTCAGCCAACCTACCAGTGGGGCAGATGTCGCCCTTGTCTTGGGCAACAAGGTGCTTCCAGACGGAACTTTGTCTCCTGCACTTCGCGCGCGAATGGAACGCACTTTGGAGCTGGAGCAAACTCAGGTTTCGGTCACTTATGTCGTCAGCGGCGGCGTTGGTACCGAAGGCGTAGACGAAGCTGTAGCAATGACAGATTTCCTGAAGATATCGGGAATTTCTGAAGACCGCATAATGACAGACTCGCAAGGCATCAACACATTAGAAAGCGTTCGCTACATCGCGGAAAATTTCCCAACCGAAACTAAGATTATCGTCGTAAGTCAGTTCTTCCACATTCCAAGAGCCGTACTTACTTTGCGCAAAGCAGGATTCAAAAATGTGAGCGGCGCTGCTGTACCCCCAAAATTCTTACGCGACATCTACAGTACAGCCAGAGAAGTGCCTGCACTCTTCATCTACGCATGCTGCCGCTCCCTTTGATCCAAAATTGCACAGGTGTTTAAAATGCGAACAATAGGTGCACTTATCTTTCCAGGGTTTGAGTTACTCGATTTGTTTGGACCGCTGGAAATGTTCGGGCTGTTGGAAAAACGATATGAGATAAAGCTTATCGCCAACAACATTGGACCAGTCAAAAGCAACCAAGGGCCCAGCGCATTCGCTGACATGGCTCTGAATGAGGTCACAGATTTCGATATTCTATTTGTACCAGGCGGAGCAGGAACACGGCGCGAAGTGGAAAATGAACATTTATTGGCTTGGCTTCGACAGGTCGCCGTGAATGCTGAGTATGTGTTGAGCGTGTGCACAGGAAGTGCACTTTTGGCCCGAGCTGGATTGTTAGATGGCAAACGGGCAACGACCAACAAAGCAGCGTTCGGCTGGGCGGAGAGTCAAGGGCCAAATGTGAGTTGGCTAAAACAAGCGCGCTGGGTGGAAGATGGCAAAGACATGGCGCTCAAAGTGGCAAATTGGGCAGAATATAATTGGCAACAAGACCCTGAGCACGATCCGTTTGCTGCGCTCAACGGTCTGGTTTAGTCAAATCCTATACAAAAAAGCCCGGCACAACGGCCGGGCTTTTATTTAATAAAGTACATCCTTAAGACGGTTGAGGCTCCATACCCGCATCCGGTTCAGATGGCTTTGACTTAGGTGCGCCTGCACTAGGCACAGCAGATCCACGAGGCGTTGTCGGTGAATCATCATCTTCACGCACAGGCGGATTGCCTTTGAGTAGTTCGACAATTTCATCGCCACTAAGCGTCTCGTACTCAAGTAACGCTTGCGCAAGCGCTTCAAGGTCATCGTTCTTTTCAGTCAGAATTTGTTGAGCTTCGGAAAAGCCTTCATCTACAATGCGGCGCACTTCAGCATCAATGATCTGAGAAGTATCTTCAGAAACATTCTGCGTACGTGCAACAGAATGACCCAAGAATACCTCTTCCTGATTATCGCCATACGCCACCTTGCCAAGCTTATCGGAAAAGCCCCATTGGGTAACCATCGCACGAGCCAAGCGTGTAGCTTGTTGAATATCTGATGAGGCGCCCGACGTAACATTATCTGCACCAAAGGTAATTTCCTCGGCAACGCGTCCACCCATCATAATAGCCATACGACTGGTCATTTGAACAAGGCTCATTGAGATCTGATCTCGTTCAGGCAATTGCATAACCATCCCCAGAGCACGACCGCGCGGAATTATGGTGGCCTTATGCACAGGGTCGGTTTTTGCAACGTTCAACGCAACGATTGCATGGCCAGCTTCATGATATGCCGTGAGTTTCTTCTCGTCTTCACTCATCACAAGTGTGCGACGTTCAGCACCCATCATCACCTTATCTTTGGCATCCTCAAATTCACCCATGGTAACGATGCGTTTGGAACGGCGAGCCGCCAAAAGAGCAGCCTCATTCACAAGGTTCATCAAATCTGCACCAGAGAAACCAGGCGTACCACGTGCAACCGTTTTCAGATTAACATCTGGCGACAAAGGCACATTACGCGCATGAACCTTCAGAATTTTCTCACGACCAGACACATCAGGGTTTGGAACCACAACTTCACGGTCAAAACGTCCTGGACGCAACAGCGCCGGATCAAGCACATCAGGACGATTGGTTGCTGCAATAATGATCACGCCTTCATTAGCTTCGAAGCCATCCATCTCAACCAGCAACTGGTTCAATGTCTGCTCACGCTCATCATTTCCGCCACCAAGACCAGCACCACGATGACGACCAACAGCATCGATCTCATCGATGAAGATGATACAAGGTGAACTTTTCTTAGCTTGTTCGAACATATCGCGCACACGGCTTGCACCAACGCCAACGAACATTTCTACAAAGTCAGAACCAGAAATTGTGAAGAACGGCACATTGGCCTCACCCGCAACGGAGCGTGCAAGAAGAGTTTTACCAGTACCTGGGGGACCAACAAGCAATACACCACGAGGAATACGCCCACCAAGGCGTTGGAATTTCTGCGGATCACGCAGAAACTCTACGATCTCTTCCAGATCTTCCTTAGCTTCATCCACACCTGCAACATCGTCAAATGTTACGCGGCCATGTTCTTCGGTAAGCAATTTCGCTTTGGATTTCCCAAAGCCCATGGCGCCACCACGGCCGCCACCTTGCATCTGGCGCATGAAGAAAATCCACACACCCAAAATCAGGATCATAGGAAGCCACGAGATCAAAAGCCCGATAAGGCTAAAGCCTTCGCTGCTTGGAGCTTCAGCAGTTATAGCAACACCGCGCTCTGTCAGTTTGTCGACATAATCAGCATTGTCTGGCGCACGGGTCTGGAAGCGGCTGTTATTATTATAGACACCCATAATTTCGGGGCCTGCAATGGTGACGCTGTTAACAGTGCCCTGCTCAACTTCGCTGATGAACTGTGAATATGGTATTGCCGTGCCACGATTGCTCTGGCCGGGGTTCTGGAACAGATTAAACAGCGCGATAAGCAGCAGTCCAATTATGATCCAAAGTGCAAAATTGCGGAAATTTCCGGTCATTCTATTTCCTTAAACGTCGCTGGAGCCAAAAGTTCGGCGCCAAAACGCGCGACTAATGATGTTCTATGGAGGTAAAATAGGGAGGTGGGTGGCATATGCCAAGGCGCTTTCCGACCAGAAGTGAGGTTTCTTTGAAAAAGGTGAACGTTAAATGGTGCAAAAAGGCATTTTCATCAATTCGCCTGCTCCAACATCGCGGAAAACGAGGCAAATATCACTTCATCCAGGCAGGAAACTGGACCGTCGATGACGCGTGGGCGGAAAATAATATCGCATTTTGCCGTGTCTGGCTCCACTTTTGGCAAGTTGCTATGAGGCAGAATCGTGGCGGCCTCCGATTTTTCGTCCAAATTCCGGATTTTAAATCGCCCATCCCAACGAATTGATTGTCCTTTGGAAATCCGTTGTGTTGGAAGAGCTCTCATGGCGCGTGACAAAATCCATGTACCATCCCTTTGCGGAGAAAAGACGCACCGACCTGCTGAAAAGCGCTTTGAAATCCCACCTACTGGCAAAACAGAATCCCATGCTAAAGACGCTTGTTCACGATTGATCATGTGCGCATCTCCACCAACGAAACGAACAAGCTCACGCAGTGTTTCCACACCAACAGTTTTTGGATACAGCTCAAGCACAGAGGTCCTAATACGAAGATTACTTCCGCTGACCTCACACCCCTCATCCAGAATTCGTGAAATCTGTCCTGCAAGAACGCGTCGCCAACGGCTCATGACATCAGCATAGCATGCGATTTCTTCGGTCGTGTATTCGGTTTGCTCAAGCGTACGGAGCAATGATCGAATGCGAGGGCGTTCGTAAAGCAAATTATCATTGGTCGGATCTTCTACCCAATCAACGCCCTCTTCCTGCAATGCGCCACGAAGTGTGTCCCGGCGCACTTTCAAAAACGGTCGGTATACATGCACACTCGATATGCGTGTTTTCGGTGGGATTGATGCGTGCCCGCGCAAGCCACCCCGACGCACTCTCATCAACAATGTCTCAGCAACATCATCCATAGTATGCGCCAAAATCAGCTGTTCAATACCTGCGGCATCGCATGCTTGAAGCAACAATTGCCTTCGAATATCTCTAGCGCTTTCTGCTATAGCCGATGTCGGAGTACGCCCATTCCAGGTCAAAGTCTCATGCGAAATAGCGTACGCCTTACAATACGCATGCACAGCATTGGCTTCATCCGCAGATTCTGCGCGAAGCCCATGATCCACAGTCAGAACGACCACTGGAGCTAAGAGGTCTTCGTGCTTCCGAAAATGAATAATGCTGGCCAGCATTGCCATGCTGTCGCCGCCGCCTGATACGGCGACTGCGGCTGGTCGTTTCCAGTCAACACATTGTAGATGTGGAAAAAAGCAATCGAATGCAGTTGATGTCTTGGTCAGATGCACTTTGCCGATTTTCGTTCTACACGCACCCGCTCTTTTATAGGTGGAGATGCAGCTGGGTATTTGCGAACAAGCTCTGCGTAAGTAGCGCAGGCAGCATCCTTTTCCCCGAGTTCTTTCAATGAAAGCCCCAGCTTCAAAAGGCTATCAGGTGCCTTCGCTCCTTGCGGGTATTTGGAATAGGACTCCAAAAACTCATTGGCAGCTTCACGAAAGTCTCCACGGACAAATTTGGTTTCACCAAGCCAAAACCTGGCATCACTAACCAGTGGATCTTTTGGATACCTTGTCAAAAATTCTCGCAATGAAGCTTCTGCAGTTTGGTAATCACCACGCAAAATATGGCCATAGGCCAACTCATACTCGTCTCTGGGAGAGCTGGCTGATGGTGTAACACTGGCTGGTTGAGCGCCTTGCAGTTGTGGATCTGGATTAACGCCAATTCCCCCACTGCCATTGATCAGGGCAGACAAATCAAGTGGACCGCCGGAAGCATCCGACAGTGTTCCCAAATTGCTTGGAGCCGTGCCCAAACCATTGTTGGGTTGCACTTGCGGCGCAGTCTGAGGTTGCTGCTGTTGGGCTGGCGGCGCAACGGCTTGAGCTCCATTTTGCAGAGCAAAGGTCAATCGTTCTATTTGCCCCGTCAAATCACGAATCTGAGCTTCCAATCTATCCACGCGCATATTCAGCTCAGCACCCTCACGTGAGGTTTGCGCTGTAGCGGGTAAGCACATTGCCGAGACCAGCAAAATAGCGAGTGAGGTAAAGGTCAAATTGAAAAATCGAAACGTCATGATTTTCCTTTTCTAAAGCTACAAATTGACGATCCTTTAAGCGGCAAGGAGCAATTCATTGGATCAAGCAATTATGATACAAAAAAGGCCCAAACCGGAGTTCGGGCCTTTCCCGTAGTCAAAACTCTGAAATTTCTAACTACCTGGACCTTTAAGCGTCGTTACGGCACGGCGGTTTTGGGACCAGCAAGAAATATCATTGCAAACAGCCACAGGGCGTTCTTTACCGTATGATATTGTGCTCATGCGTCCAGCGTTGACGCCCCGAGCAACCAGGTAAGACCGAGCAGCAGCTGAGCGTCTCGCGCCAAGCGCAATGTTGTATTCACGCGTTCCGCGTTCATCTGCATGACCTTCCACCACAAAATTATAGCTTGGGTACTTAGCCAACCACTGGGCTTGTAAATCAAGCGTCGCTTTGCCGCGCGCGGTTAAATCAGTGCTGTCTGTTTCGAAGAATACGCGATCACCAACGTTCACGGCGAAATCTTGCGGAGAACCTGGCTTTGCTGTCGTACCAGCAGCGTTCACATCATATTTGTTGCCAGCGCAACCTGCGACAGCAAGACCCAGCACCAGGACGGCCATCATTTTCATCACAGCACTCGCGCGGAAAATCTGCGCCAATGGCTGCAGGACTTGTTGTGCAAACATGTCCGCTAACTCCTAAATTCCTTAGGTTTGGGATGCACCAGTCGACTCATCCGAACTGATTTCCCAACCTTTATCCCCTTGTCTCCAACCAGATTGCGACTGAATTGCGGACAAATTGATCTTTTTTTTAACCATACTGACTATAGGTTATCCATGGTTAAGCGCTTGTTCGCAAGCATGGTAAACGTGCGGTTAAAATATTTATAGGCAAGACAACCTAGGATCAATAGATCAAGACATGTTGTTTACCAAAGACCTAACTAGTTTAGGAGCGGAGACCAAGCAGGGTCAGAACCAAAATTAGGTGTTGGTACTTGGCGCTCATTGTAGCCCGTTAAATCTATAGACCACAATTGAGGACCCGCGTTGCCACCTTGCGGCTCGCGGAAAAACATTAAAACGCGACCATTGGGAGCCCATGTCGGGCCTTCATTGTGAAAACCGGACGTCAAAATTCGTTCACCGGAACCATCTGGTTTCATAACACCAATAAGAAACTGGCCTTGGGACCGTTTTGTAAACGCAATCAAATCTCCACGTGGGGACCATACTGGCGTGGAATAAGATCCCTGGCCAAAACTAATTCGCGTCGCTTCTCCACCATTTCCTGCCATGACATATAGCTGTTGTGATCCACCTCGATCAGATTCAAATACGATACGGGATGCATCCGGCGAAAAGGAGGGCGAAGTGTCAATGGAAGGCGAATTTGTTAATCGGGTGGTTCGCTTAGAACGCAGATCCATCGTATAAATATTGGCGTTACCTTCTTGCTGAAGGCTCATTACGACCTGCTGTCCGTCAGGGGAAAACCGTGGCGCAAAAGTCATGCCAGGGAAATTACCAACCACCTCGCGCTGTCCTGTATCGATATTCAACAAGAACACCTGAGGCTGCCCTGTTGCGTAGGACATGTAGGTGATTTCCTGACGGCTTGGGCTAAAACGCGGCGTCAGAACCAGATCACCACCGGTCGTCAGATATTGGAGCTCAGCTCCATCCTGATCCATAATTGCCAGGCGTTTAGTGCGGTTGTCCTTTGGGCCGGTTTCATCAACAAACACAATGCGTGTATCGAAATAGCCCTTTTCACCGGTCAAGCGCTCATAAATTGCGTCAGCAATAATGTGCGCGACACGGCGCCAATTGTCTGGTTGGGTAAAAAACCGCTGCCCGGCGATTTGTTTTCCGCCAAATACATCCCACAAACGAAACTCAGCGCGAATACGACCGTCGGGTTCCTGTGTAATTCTACCTACGGCCAAAGCTTGCGCACTCAAAACCCGCCAATCAGGAAATCTTGGCAGCGCGTCAGGGCTGGCGTTCTGGTCAATGAATGTTGCAGGATCAATTGCACGGAACAATGCGGAACGCTCTAAATCCGCAATAATTACTTGAGTAACATTCTGACTGAGTTGATCAACCTGCCCAGTTGCACCGATAAAATTAGGAATAGCAATTGGCAGAGCTTGTATATTGCCACGCGTAATGTCGAGCTTCAGTTGCGCAGAGGCCTGAGACGTAGCAAATACGCCCATCAGAATAGCAAAAATTGCAGCTAGCCCACGTAGCACAGCTGCAAAGCTGGATGAATTTACTTTTTTCTGACGCATAAACATCATCCCTGAAACATTTTTGACGGATCGAAGTTAAACTCAATCACTTGCCAAGTGTCATATTTTTCCTGAGGCATATAAGAGTATGGCGCACAAACTTGCACCGCACGCAACGCGCGTTCCGACGCAATCTGGAACTGTGCCCCGCCACCAGTATTTAGCACGCGCGGAGGTCCTGCCAAGGTTCCATCTATATTGAGAACCATTTGGACCTCAATCGCAATGCTTTCAGCAGCTTCCATCCCTGCCTGCAAGCTCCAGCAACTTTCAAGCTGACGACGCAAAAAATCGATCTCATTTTGGCTGAGCTGATTTGAGTTATCCCCGCCTTGCACGCCAAGCTGCTGTGGTTGCTCTGGTTGAGGCGCAGCTCCTTGCGGCTTTTGTTTGTCTAACAGGGCCGCGATCTTGTCCGTGTTAAAATCTGCTTTTGGCCCGGCTGGCTTTTGTGCAGGTGGTTTTGGCCGCACACGGGGCGGCGGCGCCTTGGACAGATCAACCTTTGGCTCTGGCGCCACTTCGGGCTCAGGCGTGGGTTCTGGCTCGGGTGGAGCTGGCTCTGGCTCAGGTTCAGGTTGAGGTGGCGCAGGCTCCGGCGGAGTCGGAGCAGGAGGAGGCGTTGCCTCAACCGGTTTAGGCGCAGGTTCTTCAGTAGGCTTTTCAACAGTTTTATCTGCTTCGACGGGCGCCGGAGGAGTCGGTTCTGGCTCGGGCGGAGGCGGTGTATCTGGGTCGGCTTTTAAATCACCGGCGCGCTTTTGGGACAATTCTTCAAATGGCACTATTTCTACTGGCAAAGCATCAATTTCAGGTGCCTCAAGGCGTGCTGGTTCTGGCAAGGCAAATACGCCCCACGTCATCACCGCCACATGGGCCACACTTGAAAGGATTATGCCGGTTTTCATCGGATGCAAATAAGCCTAATTGCCGGATTGTTGTTCAGTTGTAACCAAACCAAGACGGGTGAACCCAGCAGCGCTTATTGTGCCCATGACCTTCATAATAACACCGTAGTCGGTGTTGCGATCGCCACGCACATAGATGCGTTCTTCGTATCCGTTTTCAGCAATTGCAGTGAGTTTCGCCACCACTTCGTCAATCGGAATTTCGGTTTCCTGTAGAAACACCAAGCCCTCGGCATTAATTGAAATACTAATGGGCTCGGTATCGCCACTGAGCTGCCGAGCTTTGGTTTCCGGCAAATCAATTGGCACACCAACTGTCAACAACGGAGCTGCCACCATAAAAATGATCAACAACACCAACATCACATCCACCATCGGAGTGACGTTAATTTCGCTCATTGGTGCGCGTTTACCGCGTCCGCGTCTGCCGCGGCCACCAGAGCGCCCGCTGGAAGGAACATTCATAGCCATGAGCTATACTCTTTCATCCATTTGCCGCGAGAGTATGGCGGAGAACTCATCAGCAAAGCCTTCAAGACGAGATGTTAAACGTCCAAGTTGGGCACCGAATTTATTGTAGGCAATAACGGCAGGAATAGCGGCAATCAGGCCAAGAGCCGTTGCAAACAATGCTTCAGCGATACCAGGCGCCACAACTGCAAGATTGGTTGTTTGGGCCGCAGCGATTGCCTGAAAGCTGCTCATGATACCCCAAACCGTTCCAAATAAGCCGATAAACGGACCGGCTGATCCAACGGTTGCGAGGATCAAAAGACGTTTTTCCAATCGCTCCGTTTCACGCACAATGGCAACGTCCATGACTTTGTCGATACGCATTTGCAGGCCACCGATAGAACGGGCGCCTCCTTCATATGTGCGTTTCCACTCACGCATTGCTGTTACAAACAACGCCGCAGATCCGGTGTTGTTGCGTTGCGACAGGGTGCGGTATAGCTCTTCCAAAGATTGCCCAGACCAGAAAATCTGGTCAAAACGGTCCATCTGACCCTTTGTACGACGATAGAGAATTGTCTTATCTATCATGATGGCCCAACACCACACAGACGCCAGAACCAGGCCGATCATGACGATTTTCACAACAAGATGCGCTTGA
>JBGCFS010000238.1:0-7565 GCA_045107035.1 Hyphomicrobiales bacterium | reverse complement strand
AGAGTTATTTTCATTCAACATAACGATAATCACTTGACTTAATGATTTTGCGATGCGATAAATAATGCACCCTAACTAAAATCGTTATACTTGGGAGTCTGCTCATGTCCAAGCTGATTGATGCAGAAGATCTGCTGTCTGATCTGGAAGACTATGCCCGTCTCATTTCCATGGCTGCTGCCAGCCTGCCCCATGATGGCGACAGCGCGGCAATAGATCGCGGTGCCATGCATGTTGTGCACACGGTACGGCAGGTAGCACATTTGCTGGAAGAACACCGCGCTGGTGCGGTTTGACCGCACATACAACGGATTAAATAAATTAAACAACGCGACCCAAAACCAGTCACGGGCTCTTAAGCGTCAGGATAGTCCACGCACGTAAGGTACAACCCGTCTGGCGGAGCAACCGGACCACAGGCTTTGCGGTCCTTGGCCTCTAATGCAACTTTAAGATCGTCCGCGCTCCATCGACCCTCACCGACCCATTTTAATGTTCCGGCGAAGGAACGGATTTGGTTGTGGAGGAATGACAGGGCTGAGACAGAGATATGTATCTCCACGCCAACCTGTTTAACGGAAATGAAATCGACCGTTTTAACGGGGCTTTTGGCCTGACATTCCGATGCGCGGAAGGTCGTAAAATCGTGCTGACCCGTTAGCAGTTGAGCGGCAGAATGCATGGCCTCTGGGTCCAGTGGCTTTGGCACCCACCATGCGCGACCGCGGTTGAGAACGCCGGGTGCACGGCGGCTTTGAATGCGGTAGAGATAGTGGCGTTTTAGGGCTGAAAAACGTGCATCAAAGTCATCTGCGACAGCCTCCGCACTGAGAATGGAAACTGCCTGGTGCTTAAGATGGAAATTAAGCGCGTCACGCACAGTGTCAGTGCTGTGCGCCTCGCTCAAATCAATGTGAGCGACTTGCCCCAATGCATGGACACCTGCATCGGTGCGACCTGCACCACGAACCGTTATTTCGTCACCGCAAAATTTTTGAACCGCCTGTTCAATCGTGCCTTGCACAGAGGGGCGGTTTGGCTGGCGTTGCCAGCCTGAATAAGGTGCGCCATCATATTCTATGGTGATTTTGTAGCGGGGCATGCGTTACAACAGAATCGCGCCCTTACTCACAGGCGCGCCACGCAGAAAATCCTCGCCGTCCATGGGTTTCTTGCCAGCGCGTTGCACCTGCTCCAACCGAATAAGGCCTTTGCCGCATGCAACGGTAAGCTGATCGTCCATAATTTCGCCAGGAAGGCCCTCGCCATCCATCTTTCTAGTGCGCAGGACTTTCAGACGCTCTTTCTCACCGCCATTTTCAAACTCACACCAGGCGCCCGGAAAAGGAGATATGCCGCGAATGTGGTTATGTACATCCTTTGCATTGCGGCCCCACTTGATGCGGGTTTCGTATTTGGTGATTTTGTTAGCGTAGGTAACACCAGTTTTCTTTTGCTCGGTGAAATTAAGGGCCTTTGTTTCCAAATGCGTCAACGCTTCGATGATGAGATCACTGCCGACAATGGCAAGCTGATCATGCAAATCGCCCGCCGTCATATTGGCATCAATCGACACCATTTCTTCCATAGCAATCGGCCCGGTATCTAGGCCCTCATCCATTTTCATAATGGAGACAGCCGTTTCCAGATCACCCGCCATCAACGAGCGTTGAATAGGCGCTGCACCACGCCAGCGCGGAAGTCTGGATGCATGCAGATTGAGACAGCCAAATTTTGGCGTAAGGAGAATTGGTTTTGGCAGGATGTGCCCATAGGCCACAACAATGGCAACATCTGCTTTCAAACCTTTGAAGATTGTCTGTTCTATCCCACCCTTCATGGAAGGCGGTGTATAGACCGGAATGTTAAAGGATTCAGCCATGACATGAACTGGTGACTTTCGTGGTTCCATTCCACGATTAGCCGGACGCGGCGGCTGTGTGTAGCAACCGACAACTTCATGGCCAGCACCCACAATCTGCATAAGTGTGGAAACGGCAAAGTCTGGGGTGCCCATGAAAACAACGCGCAATGGCATGTGAGTAATTCCTTAGCTCTAGACTGGCCTCCTGCGCGGAGGCCCTGTTGGCCAAACAGGTTGTTAAGGCCGATCAGGCGATCTTCTGCTTCAGCGCCTTTGTGAATTTCTTTACCACACGATCGCGCTTTAGCTTGGAAATATAATCGATAAACAAAACACCGTTAAGGTGGTCTACCTCATGCTGCAAACAGGTAGCCAGAAGGCCATCGGCTTCCAGTTCGCTCTGCTTGCCGGTGCGATCGTAATATTGCACCTTACAGGCTGTTGGACGTGTCACTTCCTCGAAATATTCCGGGATAGACAGGCAGCCCTCTTCGTAAACCGAGGTTTCCTCAGAGGTCCAGATAATTTCCGGATTAATCAAAAAGATCGGATCTTTGGGCTCATCCTCTCGGGCGCAATCAATCGTGACGACCCTTTGGGGAATACCAATTTGAATAGCGGCAAGACCAATGCCGGGCGCATCATACATCGTCGCCAGCATGTTATCCAACAGCACTTGTAAATCGCCGCCAAACTCGTCCACTTTTGTGGAGATTTGGCGCAATTGGTTGTCTGGTAAAATGACGAGGTCTTGGACCGCCATGCTCATGTCCTTCTATTAACGGTCAGGAGATAAGGAATTGCGGCTGTGTGGTCAATAAGATAACCGTTTTGAGCTTCATGAGTTTACCCATGACAGGTGCGAATCAGATATGAAATGTTATGCTTGAACCACTATTCCAAATTGGCACCTACATCGTTACCGGGCGCGAGCTGGCCATTGCCGGCCTTGTGGTCCTTGTTCTGTTTGCCTGGTTGGCGTTACGTTCCATGAGCAAAGGCCGAGTGGAAAGCCAGCGCGTGATGGAAGAAGCACAGCGCCGGGCACAGGAGTTGGAAACCAGGCTTCTGGAAATGAACCGCACACAAAGCGAGATTACCGGGCAGGTTCGCACCATGTCTGATGTGCTTTCGAACCGACAAAGCGAGTTGATGCGCGCTGTCAATGAGCGACTCGACGGCATGGGACAACGCCTCAACACATCTGTCGGGGAAAGCGCAAAGGGCACACAGGAAAGCCTTACGAAACTGCAGGAACGTTTGGCAGTGATTGACCGGGCGCAGACCAACATTACCGAGTTATCGGGACAAGTGGTCCAGCTACAGCAGGTTTTAGCCAACAAGCAGACGCGTGGCGCGTTCGGCCAAATGCGCATGGAAACCATCATCGCGGATGGCCTGCCAAACGGTGCCTATTCCTTTCAGACGACGCTCACAAATAACACACGGCCAGACTGCATCGTGTTCATGCCCAACGACGCTCCAAGCCTTGTGATCGATGCCAAGTTTCCACTTGAGGCATACAACATGCTTCAGGAGGCACCGGACCTACCGGCGCAAAAGGAAGCCACTGCCCGTTTCAAGCGTGATGTGGATGTGCATGTCAAAGCCATTGCCGATAAGTACTTCATTAAAGGCGAAACGCAGGATACGGCATTTATGTTCGTGCCTTCAGAATCGGTCTTTGCCGCCATTCACGAGCAATTCGAGGATCTTGTCAAAAAAGCACATCGCGCTCGGATTGTTATTGTATCGCCATCCTTGCTGATGCTCTCTATTCAAGTTGTGCAGGCCATTTTGAAAGACGCGAAAATGCGTGAATTAGCGCATGTCATTCAGGCCGAAGTTGCAGCCTTGCGCGACGATACGATCCGGCTCGATGAGCGTGTGAACAAGTTGCAGACCCATTTCCGCCAAGCCAACAAAGATATTGATGATATTTTGATCTCGACAAACAAGGTAGTGCGCCGCAGTCAGCGCATTGAAGATCTTGAGGTGGGAGAAATTGAAGTTGTTGCCGCACCGCAGACCACCCCCCAAACGCCAGCATTAGCACCGGTTATTCCGCTTACGAAATCAGTTCGGAGCAGTGAGTAATCCTACTTTTGGCATTTAGGGCACCAATAGGTTGAGCGACCATTTTGGGTGAATTTCTCGATTATGCCGCCACATTCTTCTCTTTGGCATGCAATATTTTCCCGGTCGTACACTGAAAATCGATGTTGGAAATAGCCAAGAGTGCCATCGGTTTGCGCGTGGTCCCGCAAAGATGATCCACCTGCCTCAATGGCATCTTGCAGGACTGATTGAATGATTTCGACAAGTGGTTCCAAACGCTTTGTCGGCTTCCCGGCTTTGGTGACCAAGCTTCCAGCGCTTCGCTTTGGTGAAATTTTTGCCCGCCACAAGGCCTCTGCTACATAAATATTGCCGAGGCCGACAACATTGCGCTGATCCAAAAGAGCCGCTTTCATGCTTGTGGTTTTACCGTTGAACTTTTCCGCCAGATAATTTGGCGTCAACGCGTTGCCGAGCGGTTCAATGCCCATCTTTTCGAACAACGCATGCTCCACCAATTCTGATCTTGGGATCAGCAGCATGAAACCAAAGCGCCTAGGGTCATTGTAAGTCACCATTGTACCGTCTTCCATGTGGAACACCACATGGTCATGCGCGCTGAGCTTGGAGCGCTCGTGATGAAAGGATCCGGGTGCTGCCGCCTCTGCAGCCGTTTCAATACGAAATGAACCAGACATCCCAAGATGCATGACCAAAACGTCATCGCTAGAAATATCTGCCAAGAGGTATTTGGCGCGGCGCGCCAGCGATGTGACCGTTTGCCCTTGTAACCGATCCACAAAGTTTTCCGAAAAAGGAAAGCGCAAGTTAGGTCGGCGCTGCTCAACGCGCACGATGCGGAGCCCCTCCATTGCTGGCTGCAAACCCCGGCGAACGGTTTCAACTTCTGGCAATTCTGGCAAGATAGCCCCTTAAGTTTTGATCACAGCTTCAATTTTGCATGGTGAGACATTGAATTTGCTATATATGAAAGCCAGATGAGATGCACACCTTGCGTTAGCATCCCCACTGTTTGCATAGAGCGCAGAATAGAGAGCCGCGATGAGTACCCAGGCGCCAAAGGCCGAAACCACTATAGACCCAGCCGGAATGGAAACATCTTTTGGCTATGAATCTGTCTCTCGTGGCCAAAAACAGGAACGCGTCAACGATGTGTTTCACAAGGTCGCTTCCCGCTATGATTTAATGAATGATTTCATGTCTGCCGGCCTGCACCGGGTATGGAAAGACACGATGATTTCCATGTTGGCACCGCCAAAAGACAAAGATTTCAAGGTGCTGGATGTGGCCGGCGGAACAGGCGACATCGCCTTTCGCATTGCCAACCGCGCCGGACCGAAAGCTCATATTGCGGTCTGCGACATCAACACATCAATGCTGGGCGTTGGCGAAGAGCGTGCTGTGAAAGAAAAGCTGGAAAAACAGGTGCATTTTCAGGAAGGCAATGCAGAAGAATTGCCCTTTGAAGATAACAGCTTTGATGCTTACACAATTGCATTCGGCATTCGTAATGTACCGCGATTAGCGCAGGCAGTCTCGGAAGCGCGCCGGGTGCTAAAACGCGGCGGACGGTTTATTTGCCTGGAATTTTCCAAAGTTGATGTGCCGATAATGGACAAGATTTATGAAAGCTACTCCTTCAATGCGATTCCGTTGATGGGCGAGATTGTCGCAAAAGACCGAGACAGTTATCAATATCTCGTGGAATCCATACGCAAGTTTCCAAATCAGGCACGGTTTGAGCAAATCATCCGCGATGAAGGCTTTTCTCGTGTTTCGCACCGCAATTTGACCGGAGGCATCGCTGCCATTCATTCCGGCTGGAAACTCTAGGAACAGAACAGCGTGGCAAGTGTTTTCGCCTATCTGCGTCTTGTAAAAGCTGGCTTTGTACTGGCGCGTGAGGGCATTTTCAGTATTGCTCCGCGCGAAGACGTTCCACCCCCTGCGAAAGCTGCCTTGTGGGTTGCCGATCTTATTTCCCGTCGCGGCGTTGACGATGTTGGCAAAGGTGAGCGGCTCACCAATGCGCTCAACCGGTTAGGCCCCTCCTACATTAAACTCGGCCAGTTTTTGGCGACACGGCCCGACATTGTCGGCCCGGACATTGCCCAAGGTCTTGGAAATTTACGCGATAATGTTCCGCCGTTTGATGATGCGATTGCTCGCAAAATCATTCTGGAAAACCTGAACCGCGATGTGGATACGCTTTACGCCAATTTTGGAAAAGCAGTTGCCGCCGCTTCTATTGCACAAGTGCACAAGGCTGAGATTCAATCTGAAGGCATCACAAAACCCGTCGCTGTGAAGGTTATGCGGCCTGATGTGCGCGTCCGTTTTCAGCGAGATCTTGCAAGCTTTTATGCTGCGGCTCATCTCGTTGAACGCGTAAATCCAGCCAGCCGTCGCCTGCGCCCTGTCGCTGTAGTGGATACGTTAGCCCGCAGTGTGATGATGGAAATGGATTTAAGGCTAGAAGCATCCGCCTTGTCGGAAATGACTGAGCAATGCGAAGGCGATCCAAATTTTGCGGTGCCGACTATCGATTGGGATCGTACCGGCAGAGATGTACTAACCATTGACTGGATCGATGGGCTAAAGCTGACAGAGCTGGATGCGTTGGATGAAGCCGGTCATGACAAACCAAGACTTGCGAAGAATCTTATTCAAACTTTCCTGCGACATGCACTTTATCATGGGTTTTTCCATGCCGACATGCATCAGGGTAATCTGTTCGTAGACGTCGATAGCCGCATTGTCGCTATTGATTTCGGCATTATGGGCCGCATTGGACCTAAGGAACGCCGTTTTCTTGCAGAGATTTTATATGGTTTTGTGAAGCGCGATTACTTGCGTATCGCGGAGGTTCATTTCGAAGCTGGATACGTGCCAAGGACGCAATCTGTCGAAGATTTTGCGCAGGCCCTTCGTGCGGTTGGAGAGCCCATTCACGGGCAATCTGCACAAGATATTTCGATGGCTAAGTTATTGGGTCTGTTGTTCGAGATCACAGAACTGTTCGAAATGAAAACCCGCACCGAATTGATCATGTTGCAAAAAACCATGGTTGTGGTGGAAGGCGTTGCGCGTTCGCTAGATGAAGATTTCGATATGTGGAGCGCTGCTGAACCGGTGCTGCGCGAATGGCTGACAACCAACCTTGGTCCCGCCGCTAAGATCGAACAGGCAGCCAGTGGTCTGTCATCCATAGGACGCTTACTCAATGAGCTACCATTGCTGGCAGAACGCACTGCCAGCGCATCGCAGGCGCTGGATGATTTAACGCACAAGGGAATGCGGCTTGACGACAGAACATTGGAACGCCTTGCCAAATTTCAAGCCAATGAAAATCGTTCCAGCCGGTTTGCGCTCATCGTGTTAGCGGCATCCGCAGCTATTGTTGCACTTGCCTATGTGTTCTGATTGACTGGCGACGTTCCTCAAGAGGCCTGACATCATGCCTGAAACGAAAAATATGCTCCTGATCATCGGTGGCGGCATTGCGGCCTATAAGGTGCTGGAATTTATCAGGCGTGCGCAAGATCGCGGCTATGACATCACCGTGGTGATGACTAGGGCTGCAGAGCAATTCGTAACCCCGTTGAGTGTGTCGACGCTCGCC
>JBGCFS010000237.1:0-9438 GCA_045107035.1 Hyphomicrobiales bacterium | reverse complement strand
CGATGGCCAATCTCATGATAAATGCGTCACAAGCGATGGGCGGCAAAGGCGAAATTGATATTTCAATGTCTCGGCAAGAATCCGATTTTATTTGCCTCAGCGTACGGGATAATGGCCCCGGCATACCAGAACATTTGAGGTCAAGAGTTCTAGAGCCTTTCTTCACCACTCGCATAGATGAGGGGGGGACTGGCCTCGGTCTTTCGTTTGTTTATGGGTTTATTAAAGGGATTGGTGGCAAAATTAACATAGCAGGGGTACCGGACGGGCAATTGGGAACGGGATGTAGCATTAATTTGTACATCCCAATTGCAACATCGGTTGACCCCGAAACGAACTAGGTAGACGAGGTGTTAAATGCCAAAAATATTATTGATTGAAGATATGACAGCCGTGCGAAGCGCGATCGCATCCATGTTAAAAAAGGCCGGTCATGAAGTGACCGAAGCAAGCGATGGAATTGAAGGCTTGAGCAAAACCAATGCTGAAGTGTTTGACCTCGTCATCACAGATATCATGATGCCAACATCCGACGGTACGGACGTGATTGCGACGCTAAAAAGCCGTGCTAGCTCTCCTCCCATTATTGCTATGTCCGGCGGTGGCGCTGGCATTCCTGCGGAGACCGCTTTGGCGATTGCAACCCAACTGGCGGATCATTCGCTAACCAAACCATTTGAGAATGATGAGCTTCTAAGCGCTGTGGACAGCCTGCTTTAAAGCATTTGATGCATTCAATTATCTCTTATTTTCTTAGACTATACTTCTCGGGGCAAGACTAATGAACCTCTTTAAAAACCTGCGGATATCAAACCGTATCTTTCTCGCTTTTGGTGTCATAACGGCAATTATCGTTTTGATGGGCCTAAACTCGATCATGACAGTGCGCTCATTGGATCATGAGTTTACAGAATTTGCTGAACATGGCGATGCACTAAAAGCTGCGTCGGAAGTCTCCCGCAGTTTCATGGATCTACGCGCTGATGCGCTGAATTACATCGAACATTCTAACAGTGAAACACTGGAGAAAACGGCAGCTTCCTATAGCTCTTTAATCGGTCAAATTGACAAAAAACTACAGAATGTGACGATCGAAAAAGACAGGGTATTACTTCAAGAAGTGCGTTCCTTGATAGATGAATATTGGACCGGTTTTTCCAAACTTTCAGAAGATCGTATCAAACAAGCGAAAATTATCGATACAGACGTGCACCAGACCGGTGATCTGTTGCAGCACGAATTTAACGAAATTTACCATCACACCCTTGAAAAAGACATAAAAGATGGCCTCAACAGTCCGCTTCCGGTTGTCGTCGACGCAATGATGCACCTTTTAATTGCTCGCGATCATGCCAATCGATTTATTTACAGTGGTGACCAAGCTGAAATGAACAAGGCAATTGGCGATATTGAAAAGGTTCGCGCAGACTTAACGGGCGAGCAGGTCAAGGCGCTACCGTCAGAAGATCAGGCTTTGATCGAAACGGCAATAGATCAGCTTGATTTATATAAAGCCTCTTTAGATAGATACTTGGAGCTGGAACAAGAAGTTGGCGCCCTTAAAGAAGAGACTATGGTCAAGGCCACAAACAAAATTCTGGCCGACCTTGAAGCCATCGAAGCACTGGCAACTACATCTGAACATGCCATCAGCGAACACGTGCATGCCGAGGTTGCAACTGCGGTTAGCATTGCCACAATCGCGTTGGTTGCAGCCGCCTTGCTGGCAATTGCACTTTCGTTCGGTCTTGGCCAGATGATAAGCAAGCCGATACAGCGTTTGTCAAAAGCAATGTTAGAACTTGCCAACGGTAAATTGAACACAGACATACCAAGTGCCGAAGGCAAGAATGAGATCAGTGAAATGATCCAATCTTTGGAAATATTCCGTCAAAGTTTGGTCGACAGGGCGCAATACCAGGAACAACAAAAAAATGATGCCGAGACAAAGTCCCGCCGTCAGGACGAAGTCAACCAATTGGTTGGCATCTTCGGCAGCACTATCCGTGGCGTTTTTGGCCGTGTCTCGGAATCGTCGTTGCAAATGTCCCAAACGGCAGCAAACTTGCTGGACAATGCTGGCGCGACCAGCGAACAGACAACAGTTCTGAATGAAGAAGCAGCAGAAACAGCAAACATTGTTACGACAGTTTCTTCAGCTGCTGAGGAATTGTCTGCATCAATTACAGAAATCCAGCGTCGTGTTGATCACTCTTCATCAATCTCGGATCAGGCAATCCAACATGCCGAAGCTACCAGTGCAAACTTTGCTGAGCTACTCAATGCGTCTCGTCAAATCAGCAGTGTTGTGGAGTTGATCAAAGAAATTGCGGAACAAACTAATCTGCTAGCCCTCAACGCAACGATTGAGGCAGCTCGAGCTGGAGAGGCTGGCCGAGGGTTTGCTGTGGTGGCTAATGAAGTGAAGGACTTGGCAACTCAAACCGCCAAGGCAACTGGCGATATTGGCAATCAGGTGAACGCGGTACAGCGGACTGCAAAAGAAGCCGAGACATCGATGTCATCAATAAACGCAACCATTAGTGAAATCCATGAGGTTGGTGCCAGCATTGCAGAAGCTGTCCGTCAACAACAGGAAGCGACAGCAGAAATCGCGCGCAGTGTGGAAATTGTTGCAACGGGCGCACGCCGCGTGGGTGATAGTGTGGACGTTGTCCGTACATCCGCCGATGAAGGCCGCGAAGGTGCACATAATGTAAAATCAGGTGCAGATACAGTCTCGGAGGAAGCCACCCTTTTGAGCTCAGAGGTAGAAACATTCCTTGGAGCTCTTAGCGAGCAAGGTGATGAAGATACCTTCCAGATTTATCAGGTTGACTATGCCGCCGAACTTTTGGTTGACGGTAAAAGCTATACGACACAGGTCAAGAGCATGTCATCGGCCTCTGCTTTCGTGAATTTGTCCTTGCCAGTCTCTGCCGGTACAAAACTAACGCTCAAAATTGACGGTTTCCCGCATGATATTGAAGCCCGACTTGCTGCATCCGATTCAGATGGGAGCAACATTCAATTCCCACTCAATCTTGATCACATAGCATTGGTACGGGACTGGTTGGGCGAAGCTCCATCAAGACAAGCTGCGTAAGCCAGTACACTTCTAAAAAGATAGGCGTGGTTTCCTTTGGAGATCACGCCTTTTTTATGCCAAAGGAGTTTACTTAAATTTTCGGAAGAGGCGCGTTTTATCAAACAGGTCTTCAAGCTCTTCTGTGCGTCTTTCTGTCGTATCCCATGTAGATGTCTGCACATGAGCGATTATTGTCTCCAGCAGAACCAGCAATGCAGCGTTAGAATCCCAAGCCGATGGCGCTTCAATACGGCAGCTGAATGTATAAGCAGCATGGGCGGCTACAGGTGACCGCCATTGATCCGTGATCAGTATAATTTTAACGCCGCGCGCCTCCGCAGCTTCTGCAAGCTTAAGCAAATCGTTTTGATAGCGACGTACATCCAACACCACCAAAACGTCGTTCTTTTTCATATCAAGCATATAGTGAGGCCAGGCTGCGTCATTGGATGGAATTAAGGTCGTGCCAGACCGGATCATCTGCATATGCAAAAACAAATACTCAGCCAAAGTGTGTGTAATCCGACCACCAGCTATAAAAACAGAGCATTCCAAATTGGCCAGCAAAGCGCATGCCTTGTCAAAATCTTCGGGTTTAATCTGGGACAGACTTTGACGCAGATTGTTCAGGATAGCGTCTGCAAACCGGTTAAGGATGTGCGTATCGGGAGCCTCGGATGACCAGCGCTCGTGTTTCTCTATGGGGCCAGAAATCTTGGCCTCCAACTCATCACGCAGAGCGGCTTGAAAACCTGGAAATCCAGAAAAACCTAATTTCTGGATCATTCGTGCAACAGTTGGCGTGGACACACCCGCGTTGTCCGCGACCTTGGTGATACTGCCAAGCCCAGACACGGGCCAATTTTCTAACAATACACTTGCCAGTTGGCGCTCAGCGCGGGTCAGTCCATCAAAACCGTTTTGCAGGCGTTCATAGACCGTTTCAATTTCCGATCCCAAAATGCGCTCCTTAGAAATGGTGAAGCAATCTACGACCACATGCCCAGATATGCACGCGCAAAAAGGTATCCACTTATAAAAATGAACAACTTTAGAAAAATTATTGACAGATCAATCAACTCTGTACAATTCTCTTCAGAACAAGAAATTCAGGAACATCTCTTGCAAGCCAATCAACCATTGCTGAATAGCATTGACGGACCGGCAGCTATTACCATTAACGCAAATGGTGATAGCGAAATCGTACTGGTATGCGAGCACGCCAGCAATAGAATTCCGCATTCTCTCAACAATCTAGGGCTCGGCCAGGAAACCTTGGATAGCCATGCAGCTTGGGACCCAGGCGCAGAAGCAATTGCGCTTTTGCTGTCACAATCTTTGGATGCGCCACTGGTGAACGCTCGGTTCTCTCGTTTGGTATATGACTTAAATCGCCCACCGGAACATCCAGAAGCGATGCGATCTGTTAGCGAAGTGCATCATATTCCTGGCAATGAGAACCTGTCGGTTGAAGATGCACGCGCAAGAGTAAATACAATATACAAACCATTCTGCGCCGAGGTTGCACTTGTTCTAGACAAAGCAATTTCGGAGCATCGCAGCCCGGTCTTGGTGACCATTCACACATTTAACCCGAGCTACCACGGCAAAACACGTGATGTTGAACTTGGCATTTTACATGATGATGACACGCGACTTGCGGATCAAATGCTGCTTGAAGCGGCTGAGCACACATCTATGGTGACCCGGCGAAACGAGCCTTATGGACCTGAGGATGGCGTGGCACATACAATGCAGCTGCACGCTATCTCAACTGGAATTTTGAATGTAATGCTTGAGATCCGGAATGATCTGGTTGCAACATCAGAGCAACAAGCCAATGTTGCTCTGGAAATTGAAGCAATACTGCGCGCTGCGTTGTCGATGTTGGGTCAGCCAGCAAATGTCCTTCCTGTTTCCAAGGAGGCACAGGCTTAGCAAATGCCAAATTCAATCCGACTCGCTGTCAAATACATCGACGCATTCAATTATCGCATTGGCCGTTTCGCGATGTATTTGTTGTTTGTCATGATGGGCATATTGTTGTGGTCGTCCTTCTCTAAAACGTTTCTGCTGCCTTCTCTTTGGACACTCGAAATGGCGCAATTCACGCTCACAGCCTACTATTTGCTTGGCGGTGCTTACTCCATGCAAATGGGAGAGCATGTGCGCATGGATTTATTCTATGGGTCGTGGAATGAACGTACAAAAGCATGGGTTGATGCATTCACAATTTTCTTCCTGATTTTCTATCTGGTCATTTTGCTGTGGGGCGGTATTGAGAGCACAAGTTACTCACTTCAGTACACTGAACGCAGTCCGACGGCGTGGCGCCCTTATATGTCTCCTATCAAACTCATTATGTGTCTGGGCATACTTTTGATGCTTCTCCAGGCCATTTCTACCTTCTTTAAGGATGTGGCCAAATTGCGCGGGGAGGAACTCTAATGTCCTACGAAGCCATAGCCATCATCATGTTTGCCTGCATGATGTTGATGATGATGACAGGCCAACGTATTTTTGCAGCCATCGGGTTTGTCGCCGTTGTTGTCGCTCTGCCATTGTGGGGCACAGGCGGTTTCAACATTGCTTTCTCCGCCTCCATGAAGCTTATGAAATGGTACCCGCTGCTAACCTTGCCGCTGTTCATTTTCATGGGCTATGTGCTGTCGGAATCTCGACTTGCGGATGATCTCTACAAGATGTTCCATGTTTGGATGGGACCGCTAAATGGCGGCCTCGCCATCGGCACCATTTTGTTGATGGTTTTGATATCTGCCATGAATGGCTTATCGGTGGCGGGCATGGCCATTGGTGCAACCATTGCCCTGCCCGAGCTTTTAAGGCGGGGATATGACAAACAAATGGTCACGGGGGTGATCCAAGCCGGGTCATCCCTCGGCATACTTGTACCACCCTCTGTCGTGCTTGTGCTTTATGCGATGATTGCACGCCAGCCTGTTGGTCAGCTTTGGCTTGCAGGCGTACTGCCAGGCCTCATGATGGCCTCCTTATTTGTGATTTACGTTGTTGTCCGCTGCCGGTTACAGCCCCATTTGGGCCCTGCACTTCCGGAGAGTGAACGCAACGTACCAATGTCGGAAAAACTGCGGCTTTTGCGCGGTGGTGCCCTGCCCTTCATCATATTTGCGGCAATGATGGTGCCCTTTGTAAATGGCTGGACCAGCCTTGTAGAAAGCTCTGCAATCGGAGCATTGACGGCGGTTATAGCTGCTGTCATGAAAGGCCGTTTTACTAGAGAAGTTTTTGAAAACTCGACGCGCAAGACGCTTGCCATTTCATGTATGTTCATGTGGATTATTCTGGCAGCGCTTGGTTTTGGCGCCGTGTTTGATGGCCTTGGTGCAGTAAAGGCGATCGAAGGCTTCTTCGTTGGACAACTTGGCCTCGGTCCCTGGGAAATTCTTATCCTGATGCAACTGTCGTATTTGATCCTTGGAACATTCCTTGACGATACTGCGATGCTGGTCATTGTAGCGCCGCTCTATGTGCCGCTTGTAAAGATGCTTGGCTTTGATCTCATTTGGTACGGTATTCTTTACACGATCACCTGTCAGATCGCCTACATGACGCCACCCTTTGGCTACAACCTCTTTCTGATGCGCGCGATGGCGCCCAAAGAGGTAAGTCTGAGAGATATATATATATCCATCATACCATTTGTATTTGTGATGCTGATCGGTCTCGCGATCGTGACGGCATTCCCACAAATAGCTCTTTGGCTGCCCAACTATGTTTACGGAAGATAAGCCTGGCTGGACATGCGCAAAACCGACCCGAAAACCCGACAGGGAGACCCGTGGTCACCAACCTGAGGAGAATGACATGACACAAAGTACGAACAGGCGCGACTTTCTAAAGAAAGCCGGTGTGGCTGGTGTGGCAGCAGGTGCTACAACACTTGCGGCCCCTGCAGTTCATGCCCAATCCACTATTAAGTGGCGCTTGCAAACATATGCTGGCGCAGCACTTGGCGAGCACGTGATTAAACCTGCCGTCGACGCTTTCAATAAAGCAGCCAACGGCGAAATGGAAATTGAGTTGTTCTACGCAGATCAGCTGGTGCCAACTGGCGAATTGTTCCGTGCAGTCCAAAACGGCACCATTGATGCGGTTCAGTCTGATGATGACTCCATGGCGTCACCAACAGAAGTCACTGTGTTCGGCGGTTATTTCCCATTCGCATCCCGCTACTCACTCGACGTGCCTGTGCTGTTCAACCAGTGGGGCCTTGCCGAGATCTGGGATGCTGAATATGCCAAGGTCGGCGTAAAATGGCTGTCAGCAGGAGCATGGGATCCTTGCCACTTTGCCACCAAAGATCCGATCAACTCTTTGGATGATCTAAAAGGCAAACGCGTCTTCACATTCCCAACTGCTGGCCGCTTCCTATCCCGCTTCGGTGTGGTTCCGGTCACGCTTCCTTGGGAAGATATTGAAGTAGCTGTGCAAACAGGCGAGCTGGATGGCATCGCATGGTCAGGCATCACCGAAGATTACACAGTTGGCTGGGCAGCTGTGACTGACTACTTCCTCACCAACAACATCTCTGGCGCGTGGTGTGGTTCGTTCTTCGCGAACGAGGAACGCTGGAATGAATTGCCTGAGCATCTGAAAACACTCTTCAATCTATGCATGGATTCCTCGCATTACTATCGCCAGCATTGGTATTGGGGTGGTGAAGCTAAGCTGCGTACTGAAGGTACTAAGATGAAGCTGACCAGTATTCCTGATGAAGAGTGGGCAACAGTTGAAGCCGAAGCTCGTAAATTCTGGGATGAGATCGCTCAGGAAAGCGAACTGAAAGCAAAAGTTGTTCAGATTCTGAAGGACTACAACGCGTCAATGGATAAGGCTGGACGTCCTTACCGTTACGGCTAATATCTGATACAAGCGGCTCCGCCCTGAGGTTTGGGCGGGGCCGTTTTCTTTATTCAATTTCCGCACCCCATCTTTGAATTGGACGCTTTCATGTCTGGTAATCTGACATTCGATGAATTGAAAACCGCTTTTGCATCGGGCGATATTGATACGGTTCTCGCCGTACAAGTGGACATGCAAGGTCGCCTCATGGGTAAGCGCTTTCATGCATCTAACTTCATTGAAAGTGCGCATGCAGAAACACATTCCTGCAACTATCTCATTGCAACGGATATGGAGATGGAACCTGTAGACGGGTACGCTTCCACATCTTGGGCGTCAGGTTATGGCGACTATGTTATGCGGCCCGATATGAGCACCCTGCGCCGCATTCCATGGCTGGAAGCCACCGCCATGGTGATGTGCGATATTGAAGACCATCACACCCACAAGGATGTCACCCATTCCCCACGCGCGGTGCTTAAAAAGCAGATCGCACGACTGGAAACTATGGGTATGAAGGCCATGATGGCATCGGAACTGGAATTCTTCCTGTTCCAGGAAAGCTTCCGCGAAGCCCACGACAATGGCTACCGTAATATGAACCTCGTGAGCCCGTACAACGAAGATTATCACATCTTCCAGACCACCAAAGAAGAAGATGTGATGCGCGCAATCCGTAATGGAGTATATGGCGCGGGCATCCCTGTTGAGTGTTCCAAGGGCGAAGCCTCTGCCGGTCAGGAAGAAATCAACGTCAAATACGATGACGCACTGACCTCTGCTGATAACCACACCATCGTAAAAAATGGCTGTAAAGAAATTGCATGGTCAAAAGGCAAAGCTCTGACCTTTATGGCCAAGTGGGACAACGCTTCCGCTGGCTCGTCTTCACATGTGCACCAGTCGCTTTGGAGTATGGACGGCAAGTCATTGTTCCTTGATGAAAATAGCGAACATGGCATGTCCAAACTGATGCGGCACTACATGGCTGGTCTGCTGACACACGCCAGTGAAATGACATATTTCCTGGCACCAAACATCAATTCCTACAAGCGTTTTGTTGCCGGTACGTTTGCGCCAACGAAAGCGATCTGGAGCCCCGATAACCGCACTGCTGGCTACCGTCTGTGTGCTGAAAAGACAAAAGGCATTCGTGTTGAATGTCGCGTTGGTGGTTCTGATCTCAATCCGCATCTTGCATTCGCAGCGCTACTAGCTGCTGGAATAGCGGGAATTGAGAACGAATTGGAATTGGAACCAGCCTTTCAAGGCGATGCGTATGTGGGTGAAGGCGTGCGTGAAATCCCTGGTACATTGCGTGCCGCCGCCGAAACACTCAATGGATCCGAAATGTTACGCGACGCTATGGGCGAAGACGTTTTCGATCACTATGTACGAGCAGCGCGCTGGGAACAGGAAGTTTTCGATACACGCGTCACAGACTGGGAAATTTCCCGAGGTTTTGA
>JBGCFS010000236.1:0-23751 GCA_045107035.1 Hyphomicrobiales bacterium | reverse complement strand
CCAGAATCAAACTCTCAAGTTTTATATGAGCTTGTTTCCGACGTAATTACACGTTTGACGAGGACACACTAAAATCTGCTTCAATAAATTAAAACAAACATGGTGTGTCTCAAAACGTGATACGTCGATAAGTCTCTTGTGTGGAATACCCAAAACCTAAGCCTTGAATAAAGCCACCGCAAGGCTTCCGCCGTCCACGTTTCTCTTTCTTCCTATTCAATTGTCAAAGAACAGATAAAGCAATCAAAGACGCCTTATCGACCGATATCAAGACTCTCGCCAATCAACCAGCTAGACACGATACAAATCAATGTCTGAATGTTTCCTGCTTGGTAGGCACAAAGCCTAACTTTCAGGGCCATCAAAACCGCAATCCGCTGAACTTCAAGGCACAAGGCCCCGCCGCCAGCGGCTCATCCGCTCTCGATGAAGCGCGTTATATGGAAACACTTTCTGAGTGTCAATAAAGATTTTCAGCTCTTTGCGACTCTTTTTTGACTATTTGGAAAAAACTCTATTTTGCGCTGCACAAAACCGCAGAAACCCTTGAGTACGAGTCATTTAAATTGTTCAAAAAAGTTATACACATCAGAGAATATTATCTTTTAGGCCGCTGGAGACTAGGGTGTGACCCACATGGCATCAAACTCCAATTCAGTGCCGTTTTTCTGATTGCCCTAAATGGTGTCATATCCACGCCTTATTTGTTTCCTCAAAGAAACGCAGGGCCACTTCAATCACTTGCAGCACACCTATGATCATGGTCTAACGACACCTCAGCTCAGATAGTGTAATTAAGAATATATATGTCAGCATCATCCTCAGACTTCAGGCGCCATCGCGAACAACAACTCCGGGTATCCGTGGATGTCGGAACTGACGCGCCTTTAATGACAAGTGATACAAGACTTCGCGTCCCTGATCGGCGCCACGTCAATATACGTTGGTTTGCTGGAACGGTATTGACTGGCATTACATCAGTTGTGCTCATGGGCGGGGCTTTGTTCGCAGCGATCGATGCGCGCCATGAAAGCGCGCAGCCTACTGGTGCTGTTTCGGGTTCCCTAATCCAAAGCGGCAAAAGCATCCCTCAAGCTTCAAAAGGGCTCGGTGGCAGTGGAAAGGGCAATAGATTCCGTCCAGTTGTTAAAGAGAAACCTGCGCGACGTGTGATTCAAGTTTCCACAGTGAACCGCGAAGGCAATCGTGACTTCATTCGTGTAAAGCCCTTCATACATATCAAGGCACCTTTAGCGCTGGAAACAAGCAACCTTACAAAAAACATTCCCGCTTTTAATCCCCGCGCAGTTTATACCGAAGATCAGCAAGACGCGCGACAGGAAGCGCTGCCTACAATTACAACCGCAAAAGTTGATGGCGAGATTTCCATACAGGTTCGCCCCTTCCCGTTAGCAATGGGTGCAGTGGACACATCAGTTCAGATGGCACAATCTGATGTGCTTGAAGACATCAATGAAATTGGGCGCTTCTTGAATGGCGAAGATGCAAGTTTTGCTGCCGTATCTCAAACAAGACCTGATGGTATCAGTCTTCCTAATGTGGAAACACTACCGGGAGAGCTAGCTGCAACCTCACTGGCAGATCCTTTCGCGATCACTATCGTCCCCGAGAACGTCTCCTTTATTGAAAAGTATGAAGATACTGCTGAAGGCTTCTCTTATGAAGAGCGTATTGAAGATGTCACCAATGGCGACACTCTTGAGAAGCTTTTGGCAAAGCATGAAGCAACCGACACAGAAGTCGCAAGCGCTAGAGACGCCTTGATATCTGCTCACGGAATTACCCAAATAAAGCCCGGTCAGAAAATTCGTATCGCAGTTGCAACTGCAGAAGATGGCAGCGAACGTGTTCGTCCGGTCCGGGTCAGCGTATATGAAGGCCGCAAACACCGCGGCAGTGTGGCTTTGAACGATGGCGGGCTTTTTGTTGGCGCGGCAGAGCCTTATCTAGAAGCAAACCTCGGCAACGAAGTTGAAACCAGAACCATTCCAGGCCAACTTCCAACGCTGTACAGAAGCTTGTATGAAACCGGTATGTCACTCCAGATGCCAGAAGACCTGGTCGCAGATGTCATTCGTATCTTCACTTATGATCTGGACTTTCAGAAAAGGATCACCCCAAGCGATTCCATCGCGGTGCTTCATTCCACACCAGCCGAAGACAGCAAAGATGCTGGCCACGTATTGTTCGCGGAGGTTACACTGGCAGGTAATACCAAGCAGTTTTACCGCTTCCGTACACCTGATGATGGTTTCGTAGATTATTATGACGACTCTGGTCGCAGCGCGAAGAAATTTCTTATGCGCAAACCTGTTGCAAAGGGTGCGTTTAGATCTCCATTTGGCATGAGAAAACACCCAATCACCGGCGTTTACAAAATGCATACAGGTGTGGATTGGTCAACCGGCCGTGGCACACCAATTTATGCTGCGGGTGATGGGACTGTAAGCATGGCAAAATGGAATGGTGGCTACGGTCGTCACGTGCGCATCAAACATGCAAACAGATATGAAACAACTTACTCTCACATGACAAAATTTGCCTCAGGTATCAAAGCCGGCGCTCGGGTAAGGCAGGGACAATTGATCGGTTACGTTGGATCAACGGGCTTCTCCACTGGACCACACTTGCACTACGAGGTTCTGGTGAACAAACGCCACGTTAACCCGATGAAAATCAAGTTACCACGCGGGCGTGTCTTGAAAGGCGAAATGCTTGCGAAGTTCCATGAGGAGCGTCAACGCATTACGTCCTTGATTGCGCTTGATGAAGAAGCACAGGTGGCTGCAGCCCAAAACTAAGAAGTACTAAATTGGAATCGTCACAAAAAACCCCGCATACTGCGGGGCTTTCGCATTTGATGATAAAGCGCCGGATCAGGAAACCGTAAGCAGCAACCGATCACTTCCGCCTGTGACATTCACTTTGAACCCATCCTGAACTTCGCCAGACAAAATTTTCTCCGACAATGGATCTTGAAGGTGTTTTTGTATCACGCGCTTTAGTGGCCTTGCACCGTAGGCAGGTTCAAAACCTTTATTAGCAAGCCATTCTATCGCTGTTTCATCAAGGTCCAGTTCAATCTTCCGGTCTTTCAGCAGCGCGTCGAGGCGTTGCATCTGAATACCCACAATTGAGTCCATATCCTGCAAACGCAGTCGTTCAAACAAAATGATATCATCAATCCTGTTCAAAAACTCGGGTCGGAAATGACCTCGAACCATTGTCATGACTTGCGCTTCAGTTTCCTCGGATATTACTTCGTTTGTATCCGCTAATAGAAACTCTGCTCCAAGGTTGGAAGTCATAATGATTATGGCATTCCTGAAGTCCACAGTACGTCCTTGACTATCAGTCAACCGACCATCGTCCAGCACTTGCAATAGCACATTGAACACATCAGGATGTGCTTTCTCGACCTCATCAAACAAGACCACTTGATAAGGCCTGCGACGCAAGCTTTCCGTAAGGGCGCCACCTTCATCATATCCAATATACCCTGGAGGAGCACCGATAAGACGTGCTACAGAATGCTTCTCCATATATTCCGACATATCCAATCGGGTCATCGCCGCTTCATCGTCAAACAAGAATTCAGCGAGTGCTTTCGTCAACTCCGTCTTACCCACACCAGTGGGGCCAAGGAACATAAAGGATCCAAGCGGGCGGTTAGGGTCTTGTAAGCCAGCCCTTGCACGCCGCACAGCCGTTGAGACTGCTTTCACCGCTCTCCCCTGCCCGACAACACGTTCGGCCAAATCATCTTCCATAGTGAGTAATTTCTCACGCTCACTTCCAAGCATTTTCTCAAGAGGAATACCGGTCCAACGTGAAACCACATGTGCAATGTGGTTTGGTGTTACCGCTTCTTCCAAAAAAACGTCCTCGATGAAATTTGAACCAGCGTCATGGTCCGACAGAGCTTTCTGCAAATCTGGGATTACACCATAAGCAAGCTCGCCCGCTTGCGCTAAATTGCCTTCTCGCTGAGCCCGCTCAAGCCCTGAACGGGCTTCATCCAATTCTTCTTTAAGCTTCTGAGTAGAAGACAGCTTGTCCTTTTCCGCATTCCACTTACTAGAAAGAGTTGATGATTCCTCTTCCAGATTGGACAGGTCTTTCTCAAGCTTTTGCAGCCGATCTTTAGACGCCTCGTCAGATTCCTTCAGCAGTGCTTCACGTTCAATTTTCAGCTGGATAATGCGCCTGTCCAGTTCATCCAAGGCCTCGGGCTTGCTATCAACCTGCATACGTAATCGAGCTGATGCTTCATCCATTAGGTCGATGGCTTTGTCCGGCAGGAATCGATCAGTGATATAACGATTTGATAGATTTGCTGCCGCAACAAGTGCCGAGTCCGAAATTCGAACCCCGTGGTGCAACTCATACTTTGCTTTCAAACCACGTAGAATAGAAATTGTATCTTCTACCGTAGGCTCCCCGACGAGTACCGGCTGAAACCGGCGAGCCAAAGCCGCGTCTTTTTCAACATGCTTGCGATACTCGTTTAATGTGGTCGCGCCAACACAGTGTAACTCTCCACGCGCCAAGGCTGGTTTCAATAAATTGGACGCGTCCATGGCGCCATCTGATTTCCCAGCACCAACAAGCGTGTGCATCTCGTCAATGAACAGCACAATCTTGCCCGCGGCATGCTCAACTTCATTGAGAACTGATTTCAAACGTTCTTCAAATTCACCGCGATATTTTGCTCCCGCAATCAATGCGCCCATATCCAAAGACAGCAAAGATTTGTCCTTGAGTGATTCAGGGACATCGCCGTTGATGATGCGTAACGCAAGACCTTCCGCAATAGCGGTTTTTCCGACACCCGGTTCACCAATTAGAACTGGGTTATTTTTGGTTCGCCTCGATAGGACTTGAATCGCACGACGAATTTCATCATCGCGTCCAATGACAGGATCAAGACGGCCCTCGCGAGCATCAGCTGTCAGATCACGGGCATATTTTTTAAGGGCGTCAAAGTTACCCTCAGAATTAGAAGAATCAGCTGTCCTTCCCTGGCGCAATGCTACAATTGCTTGCGCGAGCACTTGGGCAGAAACAGAACCATCGGAAAGGCTTTTAGCAGTGGTCGCTGCCTTAACCATAGCTAGAGCCTGTAGCACCCGCTCAACGGTTACAAAGGAATCACCCACCTTTTGTGCGTTGTCTTCAGCTTGTTTGAAAACCTTTGCCAACGCAGGGGCAATATAGAGCTGCCCGGAGCCGCCAGTGACCTTTGGCAACGCCGACAACGCAGCATCATTTGCGATGCGGACACGAGCAATTTCGCCGCCGGCTGACTGGATTAGGCTTGCGGCCAAACCTTCTGAATCATCTAGCAAAACTTTCAATAGATGTTCGGGGGAAAACTGTTGATGATCAGCTGCCATGGCATTGCTCTGGGCAGACTGGATGAAACCGCGCAAACGGTCGGTATAACTATCAATATTCATAACAAACTCCGGAATAACACCGCACCCAAATGGCATGCAGCGATTGCTCACAAAGAAACGGACCCGCCAAGCAGCACCCGCACGGCAGGACTAACCTGCTCGCATAGTATATATAAGTAGCCAAAATCGCAGCGAAAGAGGGCCGATTGATTCTTCCAAACAAAAACGCGCCGAGCTGCCTCGACGCGTCGGTGTTTTAGCAAGCCTTCAACAGACCAAGAATGTTCTATTCAGCGGCATCTGGCTGTGGGGCTACATCAGCAGTAACTTTTGGCCGACGTATCCGCGGTTTGCGCACTGGTTTTTCCGGTACCACCTCAGCGGTTGTCTCATTTTCACCCGCATCTGAAGGTTTCGTTACCGCTTTAGGGCGCCTGGCGCGTCGAGGTTTCGGAGCTATAGCCTCTTTTGTCTCGCCGACAACTGCAACAGGCTCCGGAATGCTGCTATGCTCAAATGCACTCGCAACAACTGGCTCTGCACTCTTACCATCTTCCACCGCAGTATTAGGAGATCGTCGCGTCGCTTCTGCCTGTGGCTGCTCGATAATCGGCTGCGGTCCAGCCCCAACAACGTGTTCATTGGACTCTGCCGGCGCTGATGGCGCAACACTTGGCTGTGGTTGATTTTCCTGCGCCTGCTGAGCTGCCTGCTGCGTTTGTTGATTTGCTGCCTGAGCAGCAGCAATAATACGCGTATAATGCTCAGCATGTTGCATGTAGTTTTCAGCCAAAACACGGTCACCGGCAACCTGCGCATCTCGCGCGAGTGTCAGGTACTTTTCCGCCACTTGCATTGCATTTCCGCGGATTTTCACATCCGGACCATTACTTTCATAGCTACGCTGCAGCGGATTAGGGCCACGGCGATTATTATTGTTGTTATTATTGTTGCTCCGTCCACGATTGCGCTGACGGTTGTTATTATTGTTCCGCGAAGACGCGTCTCTGTTAGAAACCCGGTTCATTCCAGAGCTAACCTCCAAGTGTTCTCTTCAATTCGTAGCCACCACGGCACGATGTAAGTACATTGCCTAGTTTATCATATGGATTTTCCGCCAAACGCCGACGCAGACGTCAAATTTGACGCTATGCATGATGGTCTATCAGCAACAGATCCATTGAGGTTCAAATAGGCTTTGTTCCTGCCTCAGGTCAGACATCAATGTTTCCGGTGCAGCGCTAAGGTATTGGGTATGACGTGAAACAGATGTGTTTCGAAAACCCGCCTTGCAAAAATCTCGCAACACGCAAGATTGGCACGGTCTTTTCCTAACCCCAACAAATTGGGTCGCAGAAAAACCAAAGACTATCGTCTGAATTGTTCATTAGGCGACCACTCATTGTTCGCCTCGTAACAAATAAGACATAGCCACTGATTTTTGTAATTTTCAAGACATTTCCTAAGAAATCAGCCTTAAAATGATTTTTTTTGGGGGTTTGTCGCAATTTTATGCCCAACTAACACTCTGGGTTGGCTGCCAAGATCAAACAACAACTCAGATTCGTAACCTGCCTGTTCCAAAAGTCCTGCAACCATTGTTGCCTGATCGTAACCAATCTCCAGAATCAAAGCGCCGCTCGGGGCAAGGAAATCACCTGCCTGAGTAATGAGACATCTATAAACATCAAGGCCATCAGAGCCCCCATCCAACGCCACTCGCGGATCATGATCGCGTACTTCAACACCAAGACTCTCGATAACGTTGCTCGCAATATATGGTGGATTTGAGACGATTACGTCGAAATGAGGGTTATCTGAGATCTCGGCAAACAGGTTACTTTGCACAGTAGAAAATTGTTTTTCGAGCCCAAGCCTCACTGCATTCTTATTTGCTGTATCCAAAGCATCTTCGCTGATATCGATGCCGATGCCCGTTGTGTTTTCTCTTTCAGACAAAACGGCCAAAGCAATACATCCGGTCCCAGTTCCAACATCTAAGAGAGACAACGGTCCCCGCCCAAGGTGCTCAAGAGCAGCCTCGACGACGCGCTCACTGTCAGGCCTTGGAATAAGTGTTTCACTGGAAAGGTAAAACGGAAGACTCCAGAACTCTGCTTCTCCAATTAATCTTGCAACTGGAATACCTTGTGCACGTCCTGCAGCAATGTCCGCCGCCTTCCGAGCTTCATCTTCAGTAAGGCATCGATTGGCATCAGATATGAATTCGATCTGAGAAATGGACAATGCGTGCATCAAAAGAAGGCGCGCATCAAAAACCGGATCAGCCACAATTTCCAAATCATGCAAACCTGCAGCAACAACAGACTGCATCTTTTTGCGAGCGACGACCAGCGTATCACCAACCTTAATATCTATTGGGATATCTGCCATTGAAGGCCTAATTCTCATCCCCAAGACTAGCCAACAACTCTGCTTGATCTTCCGTAATCAAAGCGCTGATTAATTCGTCAAGCGCTTCGCCAACAATAACTTTTTCCAACTTATATAGAGTCAGATTAATCCGATGGTCCGTAACACGGCCTTGCGGAAAATTATAGGTTCGAATGCGCTCGGATCTATCACCTGAACCAACCTGCCCTTTACGGCTTTCCGCACGTTCATCGGCCAACTTCTGTCGTTCCATATCGTAAAGTCTTGCCCGCAAAACTTCCATGCCACGTGCACGGTTTTGGTGTTGCGATTTTTCTGCTTGAACCACAACTACACCACTTGGAATGTGCGTGATCCGTACAGCAGAATCGGTAGTATTTACGTGCTGACCGCCAGCACCTGACGCACGCATTGTATCAATCCGTAAATCCTCATTACGTATTTCAATATCAACTTCTTGCGCTTCCGGCAAAACCGCCACTGTGGCTGCTGATGTATGAATGCGCCCACCAGACTCAGTTTCAGGGACACGCTGGACACGATGCACGCCTGATTCAAATTTCAAGCGGGCAAACACACCTTTTCCTGATACCTTGGCAACGATCTCTTTGAAACCACCAACATCCCCTTCGCTTGAGGAAATTATTTCGACTTTCCATCCATGCAGAGCGGCATAGCGCTCATACATTCTATAAAGGGTGCCAGCAAACAATGCGGCTTCATCGCCACCGGTTCCACCGCGGATTTCCAGCATAGCATTTTTCTCATCCGCTGCGTCTTTTGGAAGCAACAGCAAACGCACTTCATGGGCAAGAACTTCCATCTTTTCCAGCAATGCGCGCTGCTCATCTTCAGCCATTGACCGCATATCAGAATCGGTTTCTGGATCCGCCAATATTTCAATGAGATCCGCGAATTCATCTTCAGCGGATTTGAGGATCTTTATTTGAGCCACCACAGGTTCAAGTTCTGCATACTCTTGTGACAAAGCCACGAAGGTCTGCGAATCTGGGTTGTGTGCCATCTCCGCTTCAATCACGCTGAGACGATTGACGAGCGCGTTGAGCTTTTCCTGAGGTAGGGATACAGACGACATGTGACCACTTAAGCTGTTGGAACTGAATTGCAAACGTGTGTTACGCCTCTAATACGGCACCTGATGCGCTTTCGCAAAGTCTTCCAGCAATCCACGTAAATCTCTTCCCTCAAGGCCACCATTAAGCCAGCCAGAAAACTTATCTTCCAACTCCTGCACTGGCAAAGCACGCAGCATTTCCTTCACCGGCCCTATTTGTGCTGGTGACATGGAAATCTGCCGAAACCCAATCCCTATAAGAGCCATGGCTTCCAGTGGGCGACCTGCCAAATCACCACAAAGCGAAATAGACTTTCCTGCATTCTTTGCTGCAGTTGTCGCGCCTTTAAGAGCACGCATATAAGCATATCCAAGCGGATCAAAACGTTCCGCAACACGTGTGTTGCCCCGATCACTAGCTGTCATGAACTGCAGTAGGTCATTGCTACCGACAGATACAAAATCCGCCACCTCAAATAACTCTTCCAGCTGGAACAGCAATGATGGAACTTCGAGCATAGCTCCAAGAAGGAGCCTTGGAGGCGGCACATCATAGTGACTCTTAACATGTTCGATTTCACGCTCTACTGCTACACGCGCTTTACGTAATTCTTCAATCTCGGTGATCATCGGAAACATCAATCGAAGTTCCCGGTCTTTTGCCGCCAATAGTAATGCACGTAGTTGAGCACGCATCAAACCTGGCCGATCTAACCCCAGCCGAATGGCGCGCCACCCCATAGCTGGGTTTTCCTCAACGTCCATTCGCAGATATGGCAAAACCTTGTCACCGCCGACATCAATGGAGCGGAATGTAACCGGCTTACCATTTGCGTGGTCTAAGACTTGTTCATAAAGAGCTTGTTGCTCTGCCATTTTCGGGAATGATGAAGCCACCATGAATTGCAACTCTGTGCGAAAGAGTCCAATTCCAGCAGCACCTGCTTCTTCCAAGTGATCCATATCGACCAAAAGGCCAGCATTCATCAATAAATCTATATGCACACCATCGTTGCTGACGCTTGGTAAAGTTCTGTTTTCGCGAAAACGTTCCATGCGCTTGGCGCGGAATTTGACCTTTTCACCGTAAGCTTGCACGACCTCCGATGAAGGACGCAGATGGACCTCGCTTGCATCACCATCTATAATGATGTCATCGCCAGCTTCGGCAAGTGCAACAACATCCTGCGCGCGACCAATGCTGGGTAGGCCCAACGCTCTGGCAACAATGCTTACATGGCTGGTCGGAGCGCCTTCTTCGAGCACTAGGCCACGCAGGTTTGCGCGATCATAATCTAACAACTCAGCTGCACCCATTGTGCGCGCAACAAGCACTGCATTTTCTGGCAGCTCGGTTGTCATATCTGTTTGGGGCTTGCCCATTAAGACACGCAAAAGTCGATTCGCAAGATCTTCAAAATCATGCAAACGATCAAGCAAATATGGATCGTTCGCCTGGCGTTTCATACGCACACGGGTTTGGTTTTGCACACGTTCTACAGCAGCTTCTGCTGTAAGTCCCGATTGAACGGCTTCCTTGATACGTCGGACCCAACCCTGATCATTGGCAAACATGCGGTATGCTTCCAGCACATCACGATGCGCACCACCAGCTGCCATATCCCCACGCGCCAGCATATCATCAACTGATAGTCTCAAGCTGGCGATCGCCGCATCAAGTCGTCGAATTTCGGTATCGACATCCTCAGCAATGAGTTCCGTTACAACCACGCGCTGTTCGTGAAGAACAACGGTACCAAGGCCGATACCATCGCACAGGGTCGTGCCGGAAAAATGATGCGCCTGGCGTATATCAAGATCGCCGCCTGTGCCAGAAAGGTCAGACAATTCATCAGATGCCAAAACCTCTGCGATAACCATAGCCGTGGTTTGAAGAGCTTCAACTTCATCTTCTGCATAAGAACGCTGAGTTGCGTTTTGAACGACAAGCACACCAAGTGTGCGCCCTGCCCGCAAAATAGGCACACCCATGAATGAGTGGAACATGTCCTCGCCCGTTTCGGGACGATAGGCAAATTGTGGATGGTTCCTTGCTTCCGGCAAATTTAGCGGCCGAGCATCCGCTGCAATAAGACCAACAAGGCCTTCACCCACGCGCAATGTTGTTTTGTGGACAGCGTCCTTGTTCAGCCCTTCAGTGGCATACAGCTCTAGTGCTCTGTCGGCACGCAACGCATAGATTGAGCAAACTTCTGCAACCATGTTGGATGCAATAAGCGTGGCGACTTTATCCAGCCGCTCCTGCGCCCCGATAGACTCCGCCATGGTTGCCCGAAGGCTGCGGAGCAACAGGCGCGGACCTGCCATTGCTCCGGGCATCCGCTTCATCCTTTAGGCTCATGGCTCATATCAAGCCTCAACACTTTCTGGTTGTTTCTCAAACGTCGTTGTCGAGGCCGTAAAGGCTATGCAAGGACCGTACCGCTAGCTCAGTATAGGCAGCATCAATCAAAATCGATATCTTGATCTCTGAAGTTGTGATGAGCTGGATGTTGATACCTTTTTCAGCCAATATATTAAATGCCTGTGCAGCAACACCTGCGTGTGAACGCATCCCAATGCCAATAATTGAAACTTTTACAACATCTTCAGACCCAGAAACCAACTCGCATATGACCTCACCACTTTCGCGCTGATCTTCAATGACTTTTAGGGCACGAGCATAGTCGCTTTGTGGCACAGTGAAAGTAATGTCGGTTGTTTTACCATCTTCCGATACATTCTGGACAATCATGTCCACGATGACATTCGCATCTGACAGCGGCAAGAAAATTGCAGCAGCAACGCCCGGTCTGTCAGCGACACGGCGCAAAGTCACCTTCGCTTCATCCTTACTGTAGGCAATGCCTGTAACGAGCTGTTGTTCCAAGAGAGCCTCCTCATCGCAAATCAATGTGCCAGGCGTTGTTGCGCCTGGGCTAGAATCTATACTATCCGGATCATCGAAGCTGGAGCGCACAAATAATGGTACATTGTGTACCATGGCCATCTCCACAGAGCGAACCTGCAAGACTTTGGCACCCAAAGATGCCATCTCCAGCATTTCTTCGAAAGCAACACGCTCCAGTCTTTTTGCACGCGGAACCATGCGTGGGTCAGTCGTGTAGACACCATCTACATCGGTATAAATGTCGCAGCGATCCGCGCCAATCGCTGCGGCAATGGCGACGGCGCTAGTATCAGAACCACCGCGACCAAGTGTCGAAATACGGTTGTCAGGACCAATTCCCTGAAATCCGGCGATGACCGCAACTTGATTGATTTCAAGTCTTTCGCGCAAACGCGTACCATCAATATTGGTGATGCGAGCAACTCCGTGTGCGCCATCGGTTTCAATCGGAATTTGCCAGCCAAGCCATGAGCGCGCTTCAACGCCCAAATTCTGTAAGGTCATGGCCAACAATCCTGCCGTGACTTGCTCACCGGATGCCACAATCGCATCATATTCGCGCGCATCATGAAATGGGCTTGCTTCGCGGCACCAACCAACCAACTCATTGGTTTTGCCCGACATAGCGGACACAACAACTGCAACTTGATGGCCAGCATTAACCTCGCGCTGTACATGGCGCGCTACATTGCGGATACGGTCCAAGTCGGCGACTGATGTGCCGCCAAATTTCATGACAAGTCGGGACATTCTTTCAGAACTCTTTATTGCAGCTGAACCAAACCAGACATACGCACTTTCAGCAGTAAGCGGGGCCTTCATAAACGTTGGAAGAAAAGGACGCAACAGCGCTTTGATCTCAAACGTGACGGCATTTATAGTCGCATTCGCTTGACATAAAGCTTATGCCAACCACGTTACAAATAATGTGTACGTTGCAAGCTCAGTTAAACGGCGAGAATTCCATGACGAAGACTTCTGAAAATTCACAATTTGAAAAAACCACTATTGATACAGCTGAGGTTGAGCGTTTTTCACGCATGGCTGCAGAATGGTGGAGTCCGACTGGGAAATTCAAGCCGTTGCATAAATTTAATCCCGTACGCCTTTCCTACATCAAAGAGAAGGTAAGCGAGCACTTTGCTCTAGATTCAAACGCTACCGATGCATTCAATGGCCTGCGGATATTAGACATTGGGTGCGGCGGTGGCTTGTTATGCGAACCAATGGCTCGACTTGGCGCCGAGGTGATTGGAGTAGATCCATCTGAAACCAATATCAAAGTTGCCTCTCTGCATGCGGATCAAAGCGGCCTATCGATAGACTATAGGGCCACTACGGCTGAAGCCTTGTCAGATGCCGGCGAAACATTTGATGTGATCCTCAATATGGAAGTAGTGGAACACGTTGCTGACGTTCAGTTGTTCCTGACAGAATGTTCTAAAATGTTGCGCCCCGGCGGCCTGATGTTTGTCGCTACAATTAACCGCACAATGAAGGCCTGGGGATTGGCAATAATCGGAGCGGAACACATATTACGTTGGTTGCCAAAAGGGACTCACCAATATGAAAAACTTGTAAAACCAGAAGAAATTCAAGCTCCACTAAACGCAGAGGGTGTACGGATTTTGGAGATAAACGGTGTGTTTTACCATGTCCTGAAGGACCGCTGGCAGATGTCTACCGACACAGATGTGAACTATATGATATTGGCCGAACGGCCAGAGTTTTCGGAAAACAATTAAGCGATCTTATCAGATTGTCGGGATGCAAAAAGCCCGACCAAGCCGACGATGACCATCGGCAAAGCAATAAAGCATAAAGCTGACCAACTAACCGCAGATAGTATTGCACCCGATCCAAACGCTGCCAACGTAGAGGCAAATGCGATGAGAGTATCGTTTACCCCCTGAACAGCGCTTCGCTCTTCGGGCGCCAAAGAATCAGCGAGTAATTTTGTCGCTCCAATAAAGCCAAAATTCCACCCAATGCCGAGCAAGACAAGCGCACCATAAAAGTGATGGAGAGACAATCCGGCTATTGCCACTCCGGCAGAGATCGCCAGAATGATAAGCCCAACACCGATGACATTCTTAACGCCAAAGCGATTGGTGATGAAGCCAGTGACAAAACTTGGCGCAAACATTGCTATGACATGCCATCTTATAACATTGCTAGCTTCAGTATCCATAAAGCCCTCACTTACCATCGCCAATGGGGTGGGTGTCATAATCAATACCATGACAGCCTGCGAGACCGCTCCAGACAGGATAGCAATAACAACTGCCCGACGCCTCAACACGGCGCTTAGTTGTACTTTTTTGCCTATTGAAGCTTTATTTTTATGCACCACTGGATCAAGGCGTAGCAACAACACAGGAACAATGCCGACCAACGCAATCGCGACAATGGAGAGGTACGCGCCAGCAAATGGCACGTCGGTAATAAGATCTTTTGTTCGATCAAAAATTTCTGGCCCAAGGAACGCCGCAAATAGACCTGCTCCGAGCGTCAATGAAATGGCAATAGAACTTAATCGGGCGGGGGCCACTTCTGCGGCAGCGAACCTGAAATAATTAAAACCCACCAGGGCAGCGCCCAACGGAACATGAGCCGCACATAGAAGCCAGAAACTTCCTATGCTAATAGCATAAGCACCCAACAGACCCCCGATCAGAACAAATCCAGCTCCGATGGAGAATCCAACCTTCCGCCCAAACCGTCCCATCAACATCGAAATTGGCGCGGCGGTAAAAAGACCAGAGAGCACCTGAATTGACGCTGGCAGGGTTGCAAATGCTTCGCTTGGAGCCAGTAAGACACCAGCCAAGCCTCCCAGTATTATAAGCATTGGCATTGGAGCGCCCAAAACTGCATTGCCAATCAGGATCAAAGCCAGATTGTAGGTGCTTTGTTGGTTCGGTTCCGTCGTTTGCATTTAGGATCTCATTTATTGAAAAGTATTGACGTAGCCTGAGTAACGCCATTACGAACTGTCTGAAATGTAAATTTGGCGTCAATTTCAGACAAACAGGCTTTATGGCTTTCCCCCGTATCATCGATATTCTAATGTTCGACAATGTGAACATGCTGGATGTTGTCGGCCCCAGCGATGCATTTGATCTGGCTCGACAGCAGAATAACGCAGCCTATATCATTCGGTATATTTCGCTGGACGGAAATCCAATCCGTGCATCATGTGGGTTGCGCGTAGCTGCCGACGGTACGCTTAACAGCCAATCAGATGCAAACGATCTGCTCATTCCCGGTGGTGATGGCGTGGATGTCTTGTTGGATAACAGGCAATTACAATCGGTTTTACGAAGTTGGGCCGAAAAGACAGACGGCAGTCGATTGATTTCCGTTTGTTCAGGCTCGCTACTGCTCGCCGCTGCGGGCACGCTAGATGGGAAGTCGGCTACAAGTCACTGGAAAAGGCGAGACGCAGCTCTGGAATACTACCCATTGGTAAAATGGAATCTTGATGCACTCCACACCCAACAAGGCGATACCTATACTTCAGCCGGTGTTTCCGCAGGCATCGATTTGGCTCTGGCGATTATCAAAGAAGATTGTGGCGCTGTAGCGGCCCTAGATGTAGCTCAAGAAATGGTCGTTTACTTGAAGCGGCATGGCGGTCAAAGCCAGTTTTCAGATGTCTTGCGCGCCCAATTTGCAATGGAAGAGCCCCTCTCGCTTCTACTGGAGAAAATCACAACAAATCCTGCTCATGAATGGAATTTAGAAACGATGGCAGCAGACGTGAATATGAGCTCACGCACCCTTAGCCGAAAATTCAGCCGTGACATTGGAATTGCCCCCGCGCAATTTGTTGAACGCGTCCGCGTCAAATTTGCTTGTACCTTGCTGAGTGATGCTACTTCAATGAAACGTGCTGCAAGCCTTAGTGGGTTTGGAGACTTGCAGCGTATGCGCCGGGCATTTCAACGGCATTTGGGCGTTAGTGTCACAGACTATGTTCGCGGGTTTGGAGCTTAAAACAAGCCACAAAAATGGTCACCGGCAAATCAAATAGCAATTCCATTTGCGATACCGAACCCACCAACTTCAAATGCCTAACGCACTCCCATTACAGTCGGAATCACTAGATGATGCGTCAGGTTATCGTTTTGCCAGGTGACTTATTTTTTAGCGCTATCAGACGTAATCATTGAGCTGGTCATAGTTTCAGGCAGGATAACTCACGACTTCAAACTCCAAACCGTCAGCGTCATGAAAATAGAAACGCCGACCAGGCTCATAATCTGCATGAGAATGCGCTGTGAAGCCAGCAGCAGCGACTTTCTTTTCTATGAGATCAAGATCATCAACTACTACTGCAATATGGTTTAACCCACCCACCGTCGAATACGTATCGTCGCGGCCACTTTTCATTTTGTCCATGGAATAAATCGCCAGATAACTCTCATCAGCACCAACATGAACTGTGGTTCCGCCATGAATGGATGCGCCTTTCCAGCGCACTTGCCAACCAAACAGATCGCACAATGTTTCCGCTGTTTTGTTCGGGTCGCTAACCGTCACATTTACATGCTCTAGCCGCACAGAATTCTGTGGGACTGTGTGTATTTCTTGTTTTTCAATGGCTGTACTTTCCACAACTTCTCCAATTCCAAACTTTGAATAATCACTCAGTGAAATCAATTTATAATTCCTAAACCTTACTTGAGGTCAAGGTATTTCTGATTTATAATGATATTGAATGTATAGATCTGAATTATATGAGAAAAATTGAATGATAAAACCGACAGACCTTCTTTCCATAGGTCAACTTGGAGAAAGAACTGGATTATCCGTTTCCGCAATTCGTTACTATGAAACGCAGGGATTAATCGAGTCGGAACGTAATGCAGGTGGGCAAAGGCGGTTCTTACGCTCCGATATCAGACGGTTGTCTTTCGTCCAAATCACCCAACAATTCGGATTTTCAATCGAGCGGATACGTGACCTGTTGGCAGAGCTTCCAGATGGTCGCACACCTAACAAAGCTGACTGGCGGCAAATCAGTAGAACTATCCGCAAAGAGCTAGACGACAAAATACAAACCCTTGAAAAACTACGAGACAATCTGGACGGCTGCATTGGTTGCGGATGCCTCTCATTACGCAATTGCACCCTATACAATGAGGGTGACTATCTACGTAAAAACGGATTTGGACCCAGGTTAATTCTAGGTGATAAACCGGTGGCAAAACGCTGATCAAAGTGACGCATTTCTAAGTAATTCAAACTTGGATTCCATAGCCTCATTACCCAGCACGTGGAACTGCTGGGTAATGAGGCTATGTCGTTTCGCTATCGATCAGAACAATCTGGCAGAAATACCGCCATCGACAATCATTGGACTGCCGGTCATGAAGGATGCCCTGTCAGATAAAAGGAATGACGCTGCTTCTGCAATTTCCGCCGGTTCAGCCATTCGTTTAACTGGGTGTAAATTGGCAATGAATTCATGCGTTTCTGGGTCATCCCCCGCCGTTGCTGTTTTCGTCCCACCTGGCAAAAGGCAATTTATCCGAATTCCGTCCGCCGCATGGTCGCACGCAAGAGATTGCATAAGACCAATTAACCCTGCTTTCGACGCGGAGTAAGCGCCCATGCCTGGCATCCCACCGTTGCTGAACCCCACAAAGGAAGAGGTGAAAACAATGGATCCCTTTCCTCGGTCTTGAATGGCAGGTATTTGAGCCTTGGCCGCAAGAAATGCGCTAGTCAAATTGGTTGCAATCACTGTTTGCCATGTTGCATTCGCCATTTCAGGAACCGGGCTCATATCGCCTACCATCCCTGCATTGTTGAATGCACCATCCAAGCCTCCAAACTCACTGACGGCAAGATCAACCAACTTTTGCGCATAGAATTCATCGCAAACGTCGCCGGTCAGATAAACGACTTCACCACCATCATTGGCAATTTGTTCGGTAAGTGCTTTCAGCTCGTGTTCTCTGCGAGTCCCCAGCACAATCTGCGCGCCTTCTTTTGCAAACAAGTGCGCCGCAGCTGCACCAATCCCACTACTGGCACCCGTGATGATAATTGTCTTGTTGGAAAGTCCCATAACGCGTTCTCCTATTTTGCGTATGGACTAACAATCAAATCATCTGTCGGGCAGCGACCCGGTTCTTGCTCAGTGGATAAGTTTTTCAAACATGTTCACACACATACTGAATACGAAACCGACAAAAGCCACAGCAAGCGTCAGGTGTTTTAACTGTTCAATGGGGTAACCACATTAAATGTTGTCAGTAAATTTCCTAGCCAAACACCGCGCGGATCGGGACATGGTCTGACGGTTTTTCCCATCCACGAGCTTCACTCAGAATATCAACCGAGGATAATTGTTTAGCCACATCCGGGTGAGACCAGATATGATCGAGGCGGCGACCACGATTGGATGTAGCCCAATCCTTTGAACGATAGCTCCACCAAGAATACAGCAATTCAGGTTCTGGGAAATGCTGGCGCACCAAATCTACAAAGCTGCCACTTTCAAAAACCTTAGCCATTGCATCCACCTCAATCGGCGTATGGCTGACCACCTTTAAAAGCTGCTTATGAGACCAGACATCATTCTCACTGGGGGCAATGTTCAAATCACCCACCACAATGTTTTTGTCGGTTTTAAATTTCTTGCCGAAATGTCCAACCATCTCATCCAGAAACTTCAGCTTGTGATCAAATTTGGGGTTCTTGACGATATCCGGCTCATCGCCGCCTGCTGGCACGTAGAAATTATGCAACAATACCGGATCACTTACACCCGGCAGGGCATGGCGTGTTGAAATGTGCCGAGTATCGCCCATTTCGCAAAACTCTACCCACTCCGGCTCTTCAACAAAGGGATTCTTCGAAATGGTCGCAACACCATGATAGCCTTTTTGGCCGTGCATCGCGATGTGGTCATATCCAATTTTCTTGAAAGCCGCGGTTGGGAATTGATCATTTGGACATTTCGTTTCCTGCAAACAAAGTACATCCGGCTGCCACATCTCTAGTAACTTCTGGACAATAGGCATACGCAGACGAACAGAGTTGATGTTCCAGGTAACGATAGAAAAAGCCATGAAAAAATCCTGTAAAGACGGTACGTCTCAAATGGCCGGATTCGGCAATGCAATACAAGCCCTGAAATCGTTGTGCATAAAGGCCAAGGTGTGAATGCAACCCATTAAGGGCCCACAAACCTCAGTCGAGGTTGGGCCTTTTACGACCCTGTTTTATACTTCCGCGCTTGGTTTTTGTTTCCAGACGTCGTTTCTTGGACGCAAGAGTGGGGCGCGTTGGTTTGCGAAGCTTTGGTCTCTCGCTGGCTTGCTTCAGCAATGCAAACAAACGATTGCGCGCATCATCGCGATTTTGCTCCTGTGTGCGAAACCGTTCGGCTTGAATGATAATTTCACCCGCTTTTGTCAGGCGGCTTCCTGCAAGTTCGCCCGCGCGGTTTTTGGTGAAGCTATTCAAGGTCTCACAATTTGCGAGATCAAACCGCAACAACACTGCAGTTGAAACCTTGTTGACGTTTTGACCACCTGGCCCGGAAGATCGGACAAACTGCTCCGTCAAATCCGAATCGGTGATGTATTGCGTACCGGTAATGGGAAACTGTTCCATGGCTGGCTCTTAACACAGCTGTAGATATGAGGAAATTGCAGTGCTGCAACAGGTCGCAGTTTGTGTTGCTTGGCAAAAATACATTTTTCAGACTACACTTTTGGTGTCGCTCCTCGGAGAGCGATCTTAACAAGGAGCTTGCCCAACATGAAAATTGCAAGTCTTTTGGCAGCTGCGGCGCTTACAGTTGCAGCAACCGGAATGGCCACTGCCTGCGAATGGCAGAAGAATATGGCCGCCATGAGTACACCACATACGGCAGAACAAATGACCGCTGTTGAAGTCGACAGCGAGAAGGTTTTGAAGGAGTTGAAAGTGGCAATGGCACCTAAGCCATGCGAATCAGGCGACTCGAGTTGCCAACCTCCTGAGTAAATCAACCGTACAAGTGGATCCAATCACCAAATACAAAGCCCGGATGGTTTTGCCGTCCGGGCTTTTTGTTACTTACATATGAATAGGTTTTGCAAACGTTGCCAACGCGGCTTCGCGCACAGCTTCCGATAATGTCGGATGCGCATGACAGGTGCGACCAAGATCCTCTGATGAGCCACCAAATTCCATTAGGACTGCGGCCTCGTGAATCATGTCACCAGCACTATGGCCAACAATATGCACACCAAGGACACGGTCGGTTTTCTTATCTGCCAGCACCTTTACAAATCCGTCCGTCGCCAACATTGCGCGCGCACGGCCGTTGGCTGTAAACGGAAATTTGCCCGCTTTGTAATCAATGCCAGCTGCCTTGAGCTCTTCTTCAGTTTTGCCCACCGAAGCCACTTCAGGTGCAGTATAAACAACACTTGGAATGACATCATAATTTACATGGCCAGCTTGGCCAGACAGAATTTCTGCCACTGCCATGCCTTCATCTTCAGCTTTATGCGCCAGCATTGGCCCAGCAACAACATCGCCAATTGCGTAAATGCCATCGATATTGGTTTTGAAATGACTGTCGATAACCACGCGACCACCGCGATCCATCTGTATTCCAATGGTTTCCAAGCCAAGAGCGTCCGTATAGGGGCGACGCCCTGTGGCGACCAATACAACATCAGCTTCCACTGCTATTGGCTTACCACCAGCGACAGGCTCATAAGTGACTCTTGCACCAGTGTCAGTTGATTCAACACCTGTCACTTTGGAAGAAAGCTTCATGTCCATGCCTTGTTTTGCCAGCATGCGTTGGAACTGTTTGGACACGTCGCCATCCATTCCGCCAAGAATCTTGTCCATGTACTCAATCACGGTGACCTTCGCGCCAAGGCGTTTCCAAACGGAACCTAACTCAAGACCAATAACACCCCCGCCGACCACAACCATATGCTCGGGCACCTTGTCCAACTCAAGCCCACCGGTAGATGAGACAATGACCTTTTCGTCAAACTCAATATCAACGCCAGGAATCCCAGCAACGTCGGAACCAGTGGCGATCACTATGTTCTTGGCCTGCACCATCTGCATGGTGCCATCATCTGCCGTAACTTCGATCTGCCCGGCAGCAGCGATCCGACCTGCGCCATGGAATGTATCGATTTTATTTTTCTTAAACAGAAATGCAACACCATCCACATTGGACTTAACAGTGTCATCCTTGTGGGCCATCATTTGCGGTAAATTCAACTTTGCTTTGCCAACGTCAATGCCAAGCGTCTTCAAATTGTGATCGGCCTCATGCAGCATTTCTGATGCGTGAAGCATGGCTTTGGATGGGATACAGCCAATATTGAGGCACGTACCGCCAAAGGATGAGCGTTTTTCTATTACAGCTGTTTTCAGACCAAGCTGTGCAGCCTTAATTGCGCAAACATAACCGCCAGGTCCTGTTCCGATAACAACGAGATCATATTGGTCAGCCATAGTTTGATCCTTGTAGCTTGGGCTATCGCCCGCCTGAGACGTCGAGAATTGCACCTGTTACATAAGATGCTTCGTTTGATACAAGATAGAGTACAGCATCTGCAATTTCTTGCGCAGTACCCTCCCGCTTCATTGGTATAATACCACGCAATTGTGCCGCCCTGTCAGGTTGGCCACCACTTGCATGAATATCAGTATCGATAATACCGGGGCGCACAGCATTTACCCGAATTCCGCAGGTCGCCACTTCGCTCGCCAAACCAACTGTTAGCGTGTCGATGGCACCTTTTGATGCAGCATAATCTATGTATTGATTGGCGCCACCAAGTTTGGCCGCGACCGAAGACAGGTTCACAATTGAACCGCCTTTACCGCCTGTGACAGTCGACATCCGTTTCACTGCTTCGCGGGAATAAATCATTGGCCCGATGAAATTGGTTCGCATCATGCGTTCAATACGATCAACAGACATATCTTTAAGGAGAGACGGCACATCTACGATGCCAGCATTGTTAACCAACGCAGTTAAGCGCGTGTCGCGCGCATCGATTTCTGCAAATACTTTTAATGCATCTGCTTCGATGTCTACATCAGCCTGAATCGCAAAAGCAGAACCGCCAGCCTCAGAAATTGATTCAGCCACTTTGTTGGCCGAGTCTTCATCTGCCCGATAGGTAAGGCACACTTCAAACCCGCACTTCGCTGCACCAAGAGCAACCGCCGCACCAATACCGCGGCTGCCACCAGTTACAAGAAGGAGACCAAGCATGGCTCCAATCCGCCTTGTTTAAAGATCCAGTACCAAACGCTGAGGATCTTCGATTGCATCTTTTACACGAACCAAGAATGTGACGGCTTCTTTGCCATCAACAATCCGGTGATCGTACGACAAGGCCAAATACATCATTGGACGTATTTTGACTTCGCCGCCAATAGCCATTGGGCGTTCCTGGATTTTGTGCATTCCCAGAATACCAGATTGAGGAGCATTCAAAATAGGTGTCGACATTAGTGAGCCATAGACACCACCATTGGAAATGGTGAATGTGCCGCCCTGCATTTCAGCGATGGACAATTTACCGTCGCGCGCCTTTTTGCCGTAACCACCAATGGTTTTTTCAACGCCAGCAATAGACAGCTCATCTGCATCGCGCACAACTGGAACAACCAAACCCTTTTCAGTGCCGACAGCAACGCCGATATGATAGAAATTCTTATAAATAATGTCTGTGCCATCAATTTCTGCATTCACTGCTGGCACATCTTTGAGTGCCTGAATAACCGCTTTGGCAAAGAAACCCATGAAGCCAAGCTTCACACCGTGCTTCTTCTCAAACAAGTCTTTGTATTCTTTGCGAAGCGCCATGACATTGGTCATATCAACTTCATTAAATGTGGTTAGCATAGCTGCCGAGTTTTGGGCATCTTTCAAGCGGCGCGCAATTGTCTGGCGTAGCTTGGTCATGCGAACACGCTCTTCACGTGATGCATCATCGGCTGGACTGTCAGCACGAGGGGCAGCGGCGGGCGCTGGAGCTGGTGTTGCTGTTGGAGCCGCAGGCGCTGCAGAAACTGCACTTGCAATACCCTGATCCAACGCTGCCATGACATCTTCTTTAAGAACTTGGCCGCGCTTGCCAGAACCATCAACCTGTTCAGCAGATAAATTATGTTCAGCCATCATCTTACCAGCAGAGGGTGCTGGTGGCATTTCTGATGTTACAGCTGGTGCCGCCACAGCGGCGGGCGCTGGAGCAGCTGGCGCTTCCGGAGCCGCGGGTGCGGCCGCAGGCGCCGAAGCTCCAGCTGCATCCAAAGCCGCAAGCAATGCACCAACTTCAACGGTTTCGCCTTCTTGCGCTATGATTTCACTCAAAACCCCAGCACTAGGAGCCGGCACTTCGACGGTGACTTTATCGGTTTCCAACTCGACCAACGGCTCATCTACTGCGACAGCATCGCCAACTTTTTTGTACCATTGACCAATAGTGGCTTCGGTCACAGATTCGCCCAGTGTTGGGACGCGAATTTCAGTAGCCATTTTTGAACTCTTTCGCTTGCGTAATTTCTTTAAAAGTTAAGTCTGGACGTTAGGACAAGGCCTGTTCGATGAACTCATCGCGTTCCGCCAGATGTTTTGACATAAGACCGGTTGCTGTGGCTGCAGATGCCGCACGTCCTACATAAATAGGTCGTAAGCACGCCGCTCCAATATGGTTCAGAACCCATTCGATGTAGCTTTCAGAAAAGCTCCAGGCACCCTGATTTTTTGGCTCTTCTTGACACCAAACCATTTCAGCCTGTTTGAAACGTGATAACTCAGTCACCAGTGCTTTCGCTGGGAATGGGTAAAGCTGTTCCAAGCGCAACAGATAAACATCATCGATGCCACGTGCTTCGCGCTCTTCATAAAGATCGAAATAAACCTTGCCGGTACACATCACCACACGACGAATGCG
>JBGCFS010000235.1:0-3074 GCA_045107035.1 Hyphomicrobiales bacterium | reverse complement strand
AAGCGTTTTCCTCTCCGATACGGTCAAAATTTGCGACTGTGTGCATACCGGTCTCCTAAATTGTGCTGCAACGGTTGTTGCGAATGTAACGTTAATTGGCAAGGTGCTGTGTGGTTACTTTGTGCAGGCCGCAAAGCGCCTGCCCCAAGGACGGCAGTACCGGGTTTTGGGTTGGGTGTACCATGTTCACTCTGGTATCGGGTTTCCGTTCTTACCCACAGCAGGAGCCGCCTTCTTGGATCGGTGGGCAAGCCGCAGTGCCATACGAGCAATATACGCAGCAATCGCCCGGTAATGGCTTCAACACCTCGCCGCATGAAGTGCACTCGTAGAACCACTGGCACGCGTCTGTTGGCATAATCTCTTCTGTGGAGTGACCGCATTCGGGGCAAGTGATGGTACTTTTCAGTTGGATTTGCACATCATCCATTTTGCGTACACCAATCCAATCACTTAGGGATTCATTCGGGCTTCATTGAACAATGATAGCATAAATGCGCTTACGTGCATCAACGCAGCATAAGACAATAATGCGCGACGACTTAAAGCTCTTGTTCAAGCACCAACCGTAGGGTTAATCAATCAACCCACATTTCCCAAGTGAAATGACATTTTCGCGCCTCTGATTGCCGGTAATATGCTATATTTCAACATGTTAAATCGGCTGAAGGCAGCGGATCATAGATCACCCTGAGGGTGCAAGGGAAACGGACGATGTCAAGCTCGGTTTTGACCGCCGTGTGCGGCTGGAATTCCACGGCTCCAAGATCAATTCGGACAGTGGTCTGCTGTTATTCCGGGAACTGGGTGAAGTCCTCGGCCTGCCCGACTTTGCCGGCAGGTTTCTGAGAGATACGCGAACTGGTCACAACCGCCTGCAGTCTCTGATTGGTCTGCTGCGCCAATCTGTCTTCGGTCGGCTGGCCGGGTATTTAACGGATCAGGGATTGAACACATGCATAAAAAAATGCCCGATAACTAGCCCCTTATCAGACCTTCAAACACCTGAACCCCAGAGCCATTTGACATCTGAAACAAACAGGATCTTTAACGCCCTTTGAACGGCTCCGTTGTTGCAACCGCTGGCAAAACGAAAGTGAAAGTAAAGCGGACCGTTTCCTTGGCCTGCAGGGTTTTGACACGATCGATCGCGGCGCGGGTGCGGATGTGATTTTTGGCGGACTGGATGATGATGTGCTTACCGGCGGTGCCGGGGGCGACACCTTTGTCTTCCAGCGTCGCGCCGATGGAAACGTTCTTCCTGAAAACTAAGGCGAGTTGACTGACCTGCCCCCGCTCGAAGCTTATGAGGACGTAGGGAAAGGTAATGGCATCAACATTATCACGGATTTTGATAAAGAGGCTGACACATTGCTCTTTCTGAGCAACGAACTCTTCTCCAAAGATGGTTTCAACTTCGGGTTTGTAGCTGCAACTTCGATGGAGGCGGAGGACGGTTACACGTGGATTACCTACAAGGCTGAACCGGATTTCTTTGGCCCGTCAGAGGTACGTATTCTCAATCAGGAATTAAGCAAAGAGGCGCTTTTGGCCGATATTGTCATCCAGACCGATGCGGATTTAGCATTCGACTGCTAAGCATTGCGCCACCATAAAAAACGGCGGTTTACAGAGGGGATGAGATGCAGTCGCACACGCAATCAACGGGCGCCCCAGAAAGAAATTAAATTACGTCTCACCAGCAGAGCAGTTCGATGAACGTGTTGCCGCGATCGGTTGTATCGGCAGCCCATGCTGACATTTTAAAAGAAAACGTGTAATCTAGGTTTGGATACAAAGAATGCGCGATTACCATGTTCAATCCTACTGCCGTCATCGCCGCGGAATTTGGAGACCATCTCGCTGAGACCTACCTCCAATATTTCTCAGGGCGGAAACCCGAGTACGCCGCCTTCATTAGTGGCAGTGCCCGGATGCTCCTTGAGCGTTTAGGTAATTCGGACGCGCTTTATCACAATGCAGAGCATACAATGATGGTGACCTTGGTTGGTCAGCAAATCATTCGTGGCCAGTTGGTGACACGTGCAGTCCAACCAGAAGATTGGCTACACTTTATTGTCGCGCTTTTAGTTCATGATATTGGATATTCCCGTGATGTCTGCGAGGGTGACACGGACAGTGAGGTGGTTGTAAACAACGCTGGAGACAAAATTTGTCCGCCGCGCGGGGCCTCAGATGCATTTCTTGCTCCCTACCACATTGATCGCGGGAAGATGTATGCCCGTCAACGCTTTGCAGCATCCAGTCTTATAGATGAAGAGAGGATAGCTGCTGCTATTGAATACACGCGGTTTCCTGTGCCGGATGACCCGGCCTATTCCAACACAACGGGCGAAGCGGCTCTGGTGCGGGCCGCCGACCTGATTGGTCAAATCGCTGACCCGTTTTACCATCGGAAGATTGGTGGGCTGTATAGCGAATTTGTTGAAACTGGTTTTGCGGAAAAACTTGGATATGAAACACCGATGGATTTGATGGAACAGTTTCCGCAGTTCTTTTGGAAGCAAGTACAACCATTGATTGGCGCAGCCCTCATACATCTAGAGCAAACAATGGAGGGCAAGCAATGGGTGGCGCAGCTTTATAATCATGTGTTTCAGGTGTCACATCGCGCCAGTTGCCTTGGGCCATTTCCAGGTGCGTCGCATGTCTCAAGCTCTGCTCAGACCGGTGGCTGAAAAAACCAAAGACATTAGATCAAACTAGCTTATCGCTTTTCCCATCTTTACGAGGCGCTTTGTTTGCACAGCCGCCATTTGAGTAGAACGCGGCGAAATGCGAGCGCTATCAAGTGACGCATGGTCTTTAATTCGATTTGCATGTGGATCACTAAAATCGAACAAGAGTTCATACAGATTGAGCTCAAGGCCGGTATCCATCAAGTTTAGCATTCCTAGATCGAACCTCATCAACCGCTCAACCATTTGTAGGAGCGACTCGGAATCTGTGCTATCCGATTACGGTAGTGTCCGAAGAAAAGCTGCTTCTGGGGGGGAGAAAGACCATGTCATTTGTTACATTGTCTCATTGGACTGCTGTCGAAAAAATGGATG
>JBGCFS010000234.1:0-3804 GCA_045107035.1 Hyphomicrobiales bacterium | reverse complement strand
AACGCGGAATATCCGGAAGGTATAACTGGCGAAGATTGGAACCTTCAAAACCAAAAGGCCATCGCCTACCAGCTTTCAATCGCGTGTACAGTTGACCAACAAGTTGAATGGCTTACACGGAAAAAGCCTGGAATTCTTTCTACATTTCCTCAAAATGCCCGAGCCATCGTTGAAGAAATGCTGAATACAGACACGCCAATATCCTTTCGGACCATCATTGTTCATGGTGAAGTTCTTAGTTCTGAAACGAAAGCCTTAATGGCTCAAACAGGCATTAAGATTATTGACCGGTATGGTGGAGAAGATATTGGCCCTATTTCCGCGGATTGCCCTCATGGACTAGGGCATCACCAGTTTGCGGAAGTTGGCCTATTTGAAATGTCAGAGATTCCCAGCGCAGAAACAGCTGACAGTAAACGCGGGTCGTTAATCGCAACGCCATTCTACAATTATTCCATGCCCATGATTCGATATGAAAACAGAGATATTGTCGAAGTCTCTAAACTGCCCTGCCCCTGCGGCAGAACGATGCCAAAAATCTTGAAAATTATGGGCCGTGATCGCAACATGTTTACGTTCAGCGACGGATCACAGGTTTGGCCTGATATGACGTATGCACAATATAAACATTTATTGCCTGCAAAGCAGTTTCAAGTCATCCAGCACACGCACAGGGACATAGAAGTAGTTTACGTTACTTCGAACAACGCAAAGCCTGTTGACGAAAAAGGAATGCAGGACCTACTTCGTAAAAACCTTCATGACGATATCGATATCAGGCTCACCAGAGTTCAGCACATCCCGCGCAGTACTTCTGGTAAATTTGAAACTTGGAAAAGCCTTGTCTAAATCAGATTGCCAGATTTGAGTTCAAGAAAATCTTGTGATCGTTGCAAGCGCTTCAATTAGTCATTAAACGGGCTCAAAAGTAGTCTCTCCTGTGCAACTATTAGTAAGATTAAAACCATCTGGACCTGACAAATAGACACTCGTGATAGTGGGCACACAATCTTCCAGCCCAAACAAATCTTCATCGCCAAGGAAATCGGGATCATCTTCGCGGTGCCTGCGCATCAGGCTTTTGTCTTCGCCAAAGTAGAAGCGTACACCGCCCCAGGCAGCCTGATAGTCGTCCTCACCAATGCGTGCTTCAGCAAAAAGCGACACACCGCTTGCGAAAACTGTTTGACTGAGTTGATACTCCACGCCGAGCGCTAATGCATTGCGTTCTGAAATATAACGGTGTCCGACAGAAAGTTGCAGGTTTTCGTTTGCATAATAGGAAATGTCGGCCAGCGCGAAGACGCTCTCGTTTTCTACGGCGATACCCGGATTATCCGTTTCGACAAATTCCACACCAACGAGCGCTTTCGCGGTCCAGTTTTCCCAATAGTATTCGCCTTCCACACCAATGCGAGCAACGAAACCATCTATATCATCGCGGTGAGTATAGCCGCCATAGACGCCCAACAAGCCATGTGCAGGATTACGCCAGAAAAGGTGACCACCGCCACCGCCGATGAAATCACCGTCACGCGTTCCCACCATACCGTCCACTTGCACGCCGAAAGGATTACCAAGCGGAAGAGATATTGACCCGGTTACAATGCCAACGCCCTCTTCGTCAAAACTGCCGCCCTGAATGGCAATTTTCCCATTAATTCCAGACACAGCAGGCAGTATTGTGGGCTCAACCGGGGTGCCTTCAACGTAGATATCAGCTGCAATTGCAGCGGAAACCACAAAGAATGAGCTCAATATTGATGTGGTTGTCAGCAGTATTTTCCGAGTAAACATAAATCGCCTGAATCAAATGAATCACTTGCTTGCTACTGCTATAATTGCCTAGTGATTTATACAAGTCAACGACATGTCAATTCATGGATTTCGGCCTGATGTACTACAAACCCGAGTTGTTGAGGCCAATAAAGGCGCCGAAGCGCCTCTAAACAATTTCAATTTGTCCATCGCCAAAAGCATCGAAAATACAACGCAATTGGCCGAATTAAAATCCTAAAAAATAACAACGTAAATCCGTCTTAGAAAACCTAAACTCGACTTCTTACATTATCAGTCTGACCAGTGCAGCTATTTAGATCGGCATCGAATCCATTACCGATATCTACCGTACTGATTGTTGGAATACATTCATCAGCACCGAACAAATCTTCATCACCCAAGAAATCAGGATCGTCTTCGCGATGGCGACGCATCAGGCTTTTGTCTTCGCCGAAGTAGAAGCGTACGCCGCCCCATGCTGCCTGGTAATCATCTTCACCAATGCGACCCTCTGCGAACAAAGATACGCCGCTGGCGAAAAATGCTTGGCTGAGTTGGTATTCAATACCTAATGCAAGCGCGTTTCGCTCTGCAATGTAACGGTGGCCAACGGAAAGCTGTAAATTCTCATTTGCATAATAGGAAATGTCTGCAAGTGCGAAGAAGCTTTCATCGTCAAGCGCCGCAGCAACAGATGTATTATCTGAATCAACAAACTCGACACCAACAAGTGCCTTGGCCGTCCAGTTTTCCCAATAGTACTCGCCTTCAACGCCAACGCGGGCCACAGAACCGTCTATGTCGTCACGGTGAGTATAACCACCATACACACCGAGCAGGCCGTGCGCCGGGTTTCGCCAAAACAGGTGACCACCACCGCCGCCAACAAATTTTCCGTCACGAGCACCCGCCATGGCATCAATCTGAACACCAAATGGATTGCCAAGAGGAAGTGACAAGGAGCCAGTGATTAAGCCAAAGCCTTCCTCATCAAAGCTTCCGCCTTCAAAAGCGACTTTACCATTTATGCCAGACACAGCAGGAAGAACGGTTGGTTCCACTGGTGTGCCTTCGACATACATATCTGCCGCAGAAGCAAGCGATGTGATGAAAAAAGAGCTTAAAATTGAGGCAGTTGTCAGAACAGTAGAGCGCGCAAACATAAAACACCAGCAAGAATTAATTACAGTGTCATTTCTACTAATGCTACTTTGGGAGTCAACAATGAGGCGGGGAATTTAACTCTTTTTTTACTATTTAGTTAGTGAATCTCACTTCACTAAACCAGAAGGGGCGCCGCAGCGCCCCAAATACCACCTTAAAGGTATTCTATCTTAGACCAGCGCAGAAGCGTTGGATGCGTTCGCACGCCGATGTCAAAGCTTCCGTGGAGGTTGCGTAAGAGATACGAAAAGCAGGCGACCCACCGAAAGCGGCCCCGTGCACCACTGCAACACCTTCTTCTTCCAAAAGCGCTGTGGCGAAATCTTCGTCGCTCTCAATCAGCTTGCCGCCATCACTGGTTTTGCCAATACAGCCAGCACAAGATGGATACACATAAAAGGCACCTTCTGGCGTTGGGCACGACAGACCCGTTGCCTGATTGAGCATGGAGACCACCAGATCACGTCGACCCTTAAAGACTTCCGCGCGCTCTGGAATGAAATCCTGCGTGCCATTGAGCGCTTCCACAGCAGCCCATTGGGAAATGGATGTCGGGTTTGATGTGGATTGTGATTGCACTTTGCGCATTGCACCGATCAATTCCAGCGGTCCGGCACAGTAGCCGATGCGCCAGCCTGTCATGGCATAGGCTTTTGAAACGCCATTCATGGTTAGTGTGCGGTCCATGAGGGACGGCTCAACTTGAACAGGCGTAACGAATTCAAAATCATCATAGACAAGGTGCTCATACATATCATCTGTCAGCACCCACACATGAGGATGCTTGACGAGAACATCTGTCAGCTCTTTCAACTCCGAGCGGGAATAGGCAGCGCCCGTTGGGTTTGACGGTGAATTGAA
>JBGCFS010000233.1:0-3511 GCA_045107035.1 Hyphomicrobiales bacterium | reverse complement strand
GAACATGTTTCGCTTTTGGGCACGCCACACTATGATGTTGAGGGCTGCGACCGCGCAGCCTATAGCAGAGCCATTTTAGTGAGGGTCGATACGAAATGGGCTGAGCTTTCGGACTGCAGTGGCGCATCAATTGCCGTTAATGAGGCTGGCTCATTGTCAGGCCACCTTGCGATGCGTGCTGCACTTGGTGCCGTGCAACACAGTCAGTTTCAAATCGGAAATGTCTATCGTTCAGGTGCGCACCGGCAGTCAATGCAAATGGTTGCGGATGGACGTGCAGATCTTTGTGCCATTGACGCTGTGTGCTGGAGTATGGCTCAAGAATTTATGCCAGATGTGACAAACAGGTTGAAGTTAATTGGCTGGTCTCCGCAAATGCCCGGATTACCATGGATTACCGCCTTGCGCAGCGAAGAAGACTTAAAGAAACTGAGACTTACAGTGAAAAGCTTCTTTTCTGAATCAACTTATAAAAGTGTTTACAAAGTATTGAAAATTATTGGGTTTTCCACAACTAAAAACTCCAATTACGCCAAAGTTGGCCGTCTTGCAGATGGAAGGTCTCACGCTTTGGCTGAGCCGCTTTTATGCTGAGCGGTGATAACGCCGACAAGGATAAATGTATAACCGATCGCGTGAAATAGTGCTGGAAGTTCCCCAAGAAATAGAACTGCCATTATTGAACCGAATAGCGGCATCAAGTGAAAAAATGGTCCGGCTCTATTGGCGCCGATTATCTCTACGCCGCGGTTAAAACACATATAGGCGATAATGCTGGCGAAGATAATTACATAGGCAAAAGCGGCTATTGTTTCCCAGTTAAATTCAACCAGCCGAGCCCCGTTTGCATGTTCCAGGAATGTTGCTGGCAACAATAAGGTCGCTCCAACTGCAATGGCGATCCACAAGAAGCTAAGCCAATGCATTTGCGGTCGTTTGCGCAGCACCGCTGAGTAAAAACCATAAAACAGGAAAGCTAGAAAAAAGAGGATATCACCGACATTGAATGCCAGTGAAAGCAACAAAGACAGATCGCCGCGAGTGAGGATTATCAACACACCAACCATCGACACCATGGTGCCTAAAAGTTGTTTACGTGTCAGTGAATCTCGAAATAAAACCAGTGACCAAAAACCAATAATCAATGGAGCTGCTGATTGGATCAACAGTCCATTTATTGCTGTGGTGTATTGCAAGCCAAGATAGGCAAGCGTGTTGTAGGAAGTAATCCCGGTAAAAGCCAACAGTGCCAAAACTGGGATATGATTGCGAATAGTTGGCCAATCACGTTTGACATGTTGCCATGCAAACGGAGCCAACAATATTGCAGCCCCAATCCAACGTATTTGCGCAAGCAAAACAGGTGGAATTTCTCCAGCAACGGCACGCCCCAACACAACGTTTCCAGACCAGCACATCATTGTAATGGATAACAAAAGATAGGGCTTGTTAAAGAGCCATCGGAAAAATTTTAAAATCGCTTGCAACTCGGCACACTTTCCATAATTCATGCTAGTTAAGGGGTTGCCTCTTAAGGGGTTGCCTCATTGGGGCCACAAAACGCATTAGCATTCATCACAATACTTTTCAGTCTTTTTTGTTTCCGGCGTAGAGATTCGCCAAGCTATCTTCTGGGAGAAAACTAATGATTAAAAAATCGCTGCTGCTTGGCAGTGTGACATCCTTGTTGCTGACTTTACCGGCGATTGCAGCCGAACTTATTGTTAAGCCAAGTGTGGATGCTGTGACCGTATTTCCGAGCGGGGCGATGATTACAGAACTAGCAGATGTATCGCTGCCTGTTGGGACAACCACAATTGTAATCGAAAACTTTCCAGAATTCATAAATATCGACACTTTGCGTGCCGCTGGTCGGTTCAGTGGCGCTGTAACCGTACAATCGATCAATTATCGGGAAACGACCCGCGATATATCTACACCTGAGATCGATGTTCTACAGACGATGCTGGACGCTGTAGAGGAAAAGCGGGGAGGTCTCGAAGATGCATTGAACTCTGCACAGGCACAGTTGGCGTTGGTTGAAGAGTTTGCAAGGCAGGCCCCTCGGGGGTTTACGGAAGCATTGGCCAAAGGAGCAGATGCTTTGAGCGAATGGCAAACTGCTTTGGATGCCATTCAATCCGGCCAAACGGCCTCAAGAGGTACTATTCGCAGTGTGACGCGGAATATCGAAGATCTGCGTGAGCGCCAATTGGATTTGGAAGAGCAGATTTCGGAACTTCAACAATCACTGTCTCGGCGTAGCGTGTTGGTGGACGTCAATGCGCAAAGTGCATCTAAGGGGACATTAGAAATTCGCTATCAAACGTCTCAAGCAAGTTGGAGCGCCGGTTATGACGCGTTTTTGAGCACGGATTTGAATGAAAACGCCAAATTGGTTTTGGTGCAACTTGCCAGTGTTGCTCAGTTGACAGAACGAAAGTGGGAAGACGTTCAGCTAACGCTTTCGACAACTCAACCAGCCCGCGGTACGTCCGCACCATTACTTGGAACTCTGCAGGTTTTCGAGCAAAGGCTTGAACGCGAGAGGTATAGCCGGACGCAGAAACTTGATGCGCAATCTGAATCGGACGACGGGCTACTGAGCGCCCCCGCTCCAGTACCTACAGGCAGCCGCCGCGGTGTAGCAGGAAATGTTCTCGTTCAGTCGCGTGTTATTTCCGAGCCAGTTAATCAGCAAACGGCGGCAGCCGACCTTGGAAGGTTCAAGGCAAATTTTGTCATACCGGGACGAGTTAGCATTTCCGGTAACGGTGCAGCAAAACGCCTGACGCTGGCACGCCATAGCGTTGCGCCAGAACTGCTGGCGGTATCAGTCCCTAGCGCTCAGGAAGTCGCCTTTTTACATGCGCAGATTAAGAATGAGACGGGCTCACCTTTGTTAGGTGGTTCTTTATCAGCTTATAGAGATGGGACTTTTGTCGGTCGGACACATTTTGATGCCATGGCGATTGGTGAAGAGCGTAGTCTTGGATTCGGTCCGGATAACAAGATTGCAATCTCATACGTGACCGAAGATCGCCAGTTTGCTGAGCAAGGCATAATCTCTTCGGAGAAAACTGATACAAGGCGGTATGTGACCAAAGTGACTAACAATCATGATCAGGCGATCAGAATACGGGTCGTTGATCGTCAGCCGTTTTCTGAAAACGAAACCATTCGCGTGGAAAGACTTTCTTCCTCCACGTCTCCAAGCGAAGAAAATGTGAACGACCAACGCGGTATTTTGGCTTGGAGTTTTGTATATGAGCCGAGCGAAAGCAGAGATATCAATCTTGACTACCGTTTGACGTGGCCTGCAGAGAAAAATGTCTCGTTTGGATCACCTGAATTTTAATAAATGACCGGCTTTTGACGAGGAAATTCGTAAATCAGGCACAAAAGTTGTGAAACCGCGCGCGGTGATTTGCCAATGCGCGCGGAATTGCGTATGCGCTGTGACGCTGGGGTAGTACAAGTTTGAAAAGAGGCGTCTAAATATGGCCAATGT
>JBGCFS010000232.1:0-17316 GCA_045107035.1 Hyphomicrobiales bacterium | reverse complement strand
TGGGCTTTCATGTGTGGGTGCGATGCCTTTGCAATACCGGGTGCCATCCTGCATTTTTGGGCACGCCAATGCCCAATTTGGTGAAGAACGCCCTACCCAATCTGTCAACTGAAGTGGTTCGATAGTCCCAAGGCGTCGCCAGATATTTTCTGGGCCAGCTAACATGAACATGCCGAATGCGAACGCGAACAGGAGCGCCAAAGCGAGCAAAAACTTCAGGATCACATTATTTCACTTTCGACTAAGCCTAGAGTGTAAGATCGGTCTCTAGCGAGCCGTCGGCGTTATTTTAAACAGGCCACCTTCAAATTCATCCGTCAAGAACCAAATATTTCCTTCAGCGTCGGCTTCAACCTCTCGAATGCGGCCCCAGCGAGACATATCCCACTGCTCTTCATGGGTCACCTGCGGCGTTTCAGCGCTGACATCAACCGCCAGTCGAGCTATCAGCTGATCCTTCAATGCTCCGACAAAGGCATTGCCGTTCCAACTCGGAATTTTTTCTGACGCATAAAATGTTAGACCGGATGGCGCGATTGATGGGTCCCAGAAATGCACGGGTTGTTCCAATCCATCGGCTGTATTGCCCACACCAATTTTAAACCCGGAATAGTGCCGCCCATAAGAAATGACGGGCCATCCATAATTTTTTCCGCCCTGTGGTCGGTTCAACTCATCGCCGCCGCGCGCGCCATGTTCAACCACCCAATAATCCTTAGTGACAGGATGAATTGCGGCGCCCTGAGGATTGCGATGGCCAACAGACCATAGTTCCGTCAATGCACCCTTAGTTCCAATAAATGGATTATCAGCCGGCACGGATCCATCGGGCATAATTCGAACAACGGAGCCGGCATGATCGCCCATGTCTTGAGCACGCTCTCGATCACCGCGCTCTCCTATAGTGACGAATAAATGACCATCTGGAGAAAAGGTCAGCCTAGAACCGAAATGGCGGCCACCGCCAGATTTGATATTCTGCCGGAAAATTACTTTGGTATTTTCTAAACTACCAGACAGGCCATCCTGGTTAAAGCGCGCACGCAAGACCGCGGTGCCAGCCGTCCGACCGTTGGGCTCAGAAAATGACAGATAAATAAGTTGATTATCTGCAAAAGCTGGATCTAGTGCTACATCCAGCAACCCTCCCTGCCCGGCATCATAAAGTTCTGGCAGGCCATCTATCGGGTCGCCTAACTCGTCTCCAACAACAAGCCTCAAACGACCGGGGCGTTCTGTCACCAAAAATGACCCATTGGGCAATTGAGCGAATCCCCAAGGGTTTTCCAGAGCCAGTGCAACCGGTTCAACCTGAAGAATGGCATTTTCCGAATTTATTTGTGCAGACCATTTTGCCTTGTCTGAATCTGTCAACACAATCGGTGCGGCATGCGAAGCAGCACTCAAGAATGCGAGGAACACCGCGCTCCACATCATACGAATGCGACTAGTGGATATTATTTCAATTCTCTCCGCAGGCATGATACGTGCTCCATCAAATGATTGATATCATGGACATGGGGCGTATTTCACTGAATGCCAAGAGGCCTTACAATAATTTTAGTCAGCATAATTGGCAGACTAAAAATCAATTAGTGTAGCCAACCTTGAGCTTGACTTTAGCGGGCGTTGCTACCTGCTCGCGATATGTCTGCCGGAGCAGAAACGCGACCGCTACCGCCATTGAACAAAATACCACACCCAGCAACACGGCAACAACGCCGCCATGCGTTAAACCCAACTCAGAACCTAATAAAGCTAACGACGTAGGCACAGCACGATCCTTTCCACACTTGTTTCAAGATTTACTTTGCTAGTTGAAAAGGGCGCGAGAAGGGACTCATTGTGGCAAAGGCGTGATTTCCACTTCGGGGCTAATCAGTGATTTTAGAATGGTGTGGTCGTCTCAATGACTAATCGTTCGCCGCCAGTGGGATGAAACAATGACAATGTTTCCGCATGTAATTGCATGCGGGGCGCGGCGTTCTGTTGTTCAGGTGGCGCATAAAAAGGATCGCCCAAGATTGGGTGCCCCAGCGCCAAACAATGCACCCGCAATTGATGCGAGCGACCTGTTTTGGGGAATAAGGCAAGGCGTGTAGCTTCGCCCTCCTTGGACAAAACTTCAAAACGTGTCTGTGCGTTTTTCCCTTGCTCCCAATCTACTTTTTGCAACGGTCGATTTGGCCAATCGCAAATAAGCGGCAGATCAATTTGACCGATTGGCGTAGTCACATGTCCAGCCACACGTGCAACATATCTTTTCTCAATATGGCGTCGCTCGAACTGCAGACCCAAATGCCGCTGCGCAGCGGAATTCATGGCAAACACCATTATACCAGACGTATCTAAGTCCAACCGATGCACCAACAACGCCTGTGGAAAGGCCGTTTTCACGCGTGCCTCCAAACAATCAGCATGATCAGCCGCTTTGCCGGGAACACTTAGCAGGCCTGCAGGCTTATCCACCAATAGTAAGTCATCGTCTTGATTCAGAATGACGAGGCCTTCATCAGCTGGTGGTTTGTAAGTAAAAACTGGAGGCGTCCTGCCATGCCATTCCGCAAAATGGCGGTTGTTGGGTGCATGCATACTCAATAAAGCCAGCTCTGATAAATTCGATCAGTATCTTTCATGTCTTCATACAGCCAGGCCATACGATCTACAAACCAAAGTTTACTGCAAACAACAAGAATTAAGCCAAATAAGGCCATCCAAGGCGTCAGCCAAAAGAGCCCAAGTGCCAACGGGATTAAACCGATCGCGGCGAACAGAGTTAGGATGTATGCAACCGTTTGATGATGCTGCGGTATTGGCTGTATATTGCGATTGAGAAAAATGCGCTCGCCAAACGTGCCTTTACTTGCCCAATTGCGAGTTGAGGCTGGTGGTTGAAACACCCGTGGATTCCACCATATGAAGGTGATGAGAATAATAATTGGCAGCAATGCCCACCATCCGATCCATACGCGGCTCCAAACGGCAAGAACGAATAGAGGCAGGACCGCGACACGTGTCCACACGCTTTTGGGATTTGCATGACGTTTCCAAGCAACATCATCCATTTTCATCACACGTTCGCTAAATTTATATAGATCAGCCATATTTCCCGCGGATTTAATGGTGTGGTTTATTTTGTAAATTGTAGCATCTGCTTGTGCGGGAATGAAAACACTGCGCGCGAATGGATATTTCGACAAGAATTTAGAGGATGATATGACGGCTAAATTGAATGATGCTGAACGAGACAAAGCGCTAGCGGAATTGCCTGACTGGAAGCATGACGACACACGGGATGCAATTCAAAAGACTTTTGTCTTCCGAGACTTCAATGATGCATTTGGCTTTATGAGCCGCGTTGCACTGACGGCAGAGCAAATAAACCATCATCCTGAATGGTCTAATGTCTATAAGACAGTGAATGTTACACTTACGACCCATGATGTTGACGGTCTCAGTCCGCTCGACATAAAAATGGCAAACTTCATGGATGGCATAACGAAATAAGTAGTTTATTCCAAACGAAATTAGGAACCCCAACATGACGGGAAACAGTCAAAGCTCCGAAGATAAACCTGTGTTGGACGGTGAAATTATTCTGCCCGAAAGGGTCCGAGATCACGTGAGAGGCAACTTTGATAAGCAACAAGCACGTGTGAAAAAACGGTTTTGGCCAACGGTGCGAAAAGCTCTGCGGCACATTCCATTTATGGAAGACGTTATTGCCTCATACTATTGCGCAATGGACCCAACCACTCCCCTAAGGGCACGTATTGCACTTATTGGCGCTCTTGCCTACTTCGTTCTTCCAATCGATGGAATTCCAGATTTTTTAGCTGTAATCGGTTTTGCCGATGATGCCTCGGTGCTGCTGGCAGTGTTGGCGCTGGTGGGGCCGCATATAAACGACGATCATAGAAAAAAGGCAAATCAGATTCTGGCAGACGAGAAGAAAAACTGGGGTGAAACGCCTTAAACGTCTAACGAGCCATCTGCTTCGAGTGATTTTCTTAGGCGTGAGAAAGCCAAACGTATTCTGGATTTGACCGTGCCCAACGGCAAGCCAGTCTTCTCTGAAATTTCGCTGTGACTTAATCCTTGGAAGAATGCCAAACGAACGAGTTGAAGTTGTTCTTCCGGCAGGCCCTTCAAAGATTCCCGTACCCGCTCGTCGCGCATTTGCGCATCCATGAACTCACCAGCTTCCACCTCACCTTGAGGATGCAAAGATGGATCATCTGGATCCAGTTCACCACGTTTATCGCGCCGCAAAGCATCAATCCGGCGATTTCGAGCAATTCGAAAAACCCAGGTGGCCAATGAAGATTTTGTCGGATCAAACAAATTAGCTTTACGCCAAAGCGTAATCATAACTTCTTGGACGAGCTCTTCAGCTTGGCCTCCATGAGCTCCAAGTCGCAAGAGATAAGCCTTCAATCGCGGCGCAAAATGATCGAAAAGCTCCGTAAAAGCAGCTTTGTCCTGACTTTCAGCGACTCGTTTTGCTAGCTCAGCAAAATGGACGGATTGATTGGTGGGATGGACCTTTGATTTCTCTGAAAAACCGAGAGAGGAAGCGGGACCCTTGTCTGAAATTTTGGACGTCACAGAACCACCAGCCGATGCAGACCCTGATCTGACATCACTATCAACAGCTCTTTCCAAGCTAAAAACAGTGGTTTCATCTGTCTCTTATTTCAGCCGACATTTCGGCTCTAGTGTTGCTCTATGCTACTTCACACTCAAAAGCGAAGAACCTTTAGTCAGATTCCCAGTGTATGGGACAGTCACTCCAACATGCCAAACAATGCGATTTTATACCATTCAATGCAAGCGTTTGCATAAGAAGGAATTGCTATGGCAAAAACATGCGAAAGACACATAATCTCGTCACAAATGCGGGTTTAAGACATCGGGTATTTTGAATTCTCGTAGCCGGAAACACTTTAATTGGGGAAATTGGCTGAAGATTGACCGTTCTTTATGGTTTGGTAACTATAAATCGTTCAATCTGGCTAACGACATTTGTGTTCTTCAACATTGCGCGTTGCGCTTTCAATTGTGAGAATATCAAGATAAAAGAGCAGAATGGTGCAGAATCAGGTTTGCTGGAGAACGTCTTTTCGACGGATCTGAAGACACCAAAAATACTCGCGGCGCTAATTGTACTTAGCAGTGAGAAATGAAAATTTAGGACAAGACAGTTCATCATGATGGCAGCCATGACTTTGACATCCGGACTTAGAAAGACATTTAAATGCGCACTCGTCGCTGGTTTGATGGCAGTTATTGCCGCGCCTGCAGCTTTCGCGCAAACACCTTCACCAATTGGCCAGTTTCGAGATTGGGCAGCGTATACATACAACTCCAGTAATGGGCGTGTTTGCTATGCGATAACTCAGCCTAAAGAAACTTTGCCGGCCGGTGTAAACCGCGGCGAAATCTATTTCTTTGTTAGCCATCGCCCAGGCGAGAGCGTACGCAACGAAGTCAGTGTGATCACTGGCTATCCATATCAGGAAGGCTCTTCAACTACGGTTGAGATTGGTTCTGATACGTTTAACCTGTTTACACAGGATGATGGGGCATGGATTAGAGACCAATCTGAACAAGACCGTCTCGTCGCGTCGATGCGCAGTGGTTCAAGTATGACTATAAAAGGCACGTCACGACGCGGAACCTTAACCACAGATTCTTATTCACTGCTTGGCGTTAGTGCCGCTTTGAACGAATTGACCAAAGTCTGCGGAAAATAAACATCATTTTGGATGCGGACGATTTTTTAAGGCGGGTTTTACCCGCCTTTTTCTTTGACCCACAACAAACAACACTGATAAGGAGAGCTCCTGAATCTTAAAGGCTCTCAAAATGACCATTTCTTTGGATATTGCCAGCAAAAACCCCAATGCAAAATCCGTTGAATCAAAGGCTGTCGCAGTAAAACCGGCACAGCGTGATGATAAGCCAAGTCTTATTGGTATCTCCCAAGACACCATGATTGAGATGCTGACTGACGCTGGCGTCCCTCAAAAGCAGGCAAAAATGCGTGCGCAGCAAATATGGTACTGGCTATATGTGCGCGGTGTTTCCAACTTTGAAGAAATGACAAATCTGTCAAAAGCCTTGCGGGCAGATCTTGCACAACTATTTGAATTGAACCGCCCTGAGATTATTGAAGAGCAAATCTCCGTCGATGGCACGCGTAAGTGGCTCTTTCGTTTCCCCTCTAGAGGCGCAGGTTCGCCGGTTGATATTGAAACCGTATACATTCCCGAAGAAGGCCGTGGTACTTTGTGCGTGTCGTCACAGGTTGGTTGCACCCTCACCTGTACATTCTGTCATACAGGCACACAGCGGTTGGTTCGCAACCTAACACCTGAAGAAATCGTGATGCAGATATTGGTCGCCCGTGAAAGACTGGGTGATTTTCTAGATACTGACACGCCCCCCGGCACATATGTTCCAAGCGAAGGTCGCCTTGTTTCCAATGTTGTGATGATGGGGATGGGCGAACCGCTTTATAATTTTGAAAATGTAAAGACGGCGCTATTGATCATCTCAGATGGCGATGGTCTAGCGATTTCAAAACGACGCATTACACTTTCCACATCGGGTCATGTGCCAAACATCCAACGCACAGGTGATGAAATCGGTGTTGGCCTTGCCATCTCGCTACACGCGGTGCGCGATGAGTTGCGAGATGAACTGGTTCCAATAAACAAAAAGTGGGACATTGAAGCACTTCTGGAAGCCTGCAAAAACTATCCCGGCGCATCTAACTCCCGGCGTATCACTTTTGAATATGTAATGCTGAAAGACGTGAATGACAGCTTGGAAGATGCCATCGGGCTTGTTAAAATGCTCAAAGGCATTCCTGCGAAAATCAACCTCATTCCGTTTAACCCTTGGCCAAACTCTCCTTACGAGTGTTCTGACTGGGAGCAAATTGAAACCTTTGCTGAGATTGTCAACAACGCTGGCTATGCATCTCCTATTCGCACACCACGTGGACGAGATATCTTTGCGGCTTGCGGACAATTGAAGTCTGAATCCGAAAGACTTAGGAAAAAAGACCGCGAAGCTTTGGAAGCTGCTGGCAGCCAATAATATGGCGGCGCTATTTCGGCTTTTTCTGGTTTTGCCGTTTGCCTATATTCTCGCTTGTTCAGCTGCGGGTTTTACAATTTATGGCGCTTGGTACAGCACCGATCTTGTGCCCCAAGATGGACAGTTTGAATTTGTGATGGGAGGATTGTTCATCTCCATGGCATTTTCTGCCGTTGGATTTCCTTCAAGTTTGATTGGCATTGCTCTCGCTGAAGCTTTCAAAATACGTTCATTTATCCCGTACGTATTGTTGGGCATTGCAAGTGGCTACCTCATCTTTTGGGTTGTTGACGAGGAGCACTCATTGGCAAAATTCGGCGAAAGTTTCCTGACGAGCTTTCCGAACAATGTAGAATCATACCTTGCTGGCGGGTCGGCTTGGGGCGTTATATATTGGATTATTGCCGGTCGAAATGCAGGTTCAGGGCTCACAGAGACTTCTTCTCCGACGACTCAGCAACCGCCAATAGATTAATTCGGCACGTAAGTAGCGATTTCGCTGCAATTGCATATTTCATCAAAACCGCAATGCCAGGAATGAGTATCATTGCCATTGCTCTGGCGGGGTAAATTGCCGTTTCGATACAGTAAAAATAATTCCCACCGTGTATTGATCCAAATTGATTTTCACGGAAGTTTCAAGAATCCCTTGCACCGGTGCCGTGTATTTCTATAGTGCGCCGCAATGAATGGGCACATTACGAGTGCTCTTTGGTAAAGGTTTGGGCGCGCATCGCTCAGAGAATTAGGAGTTCTGCATGTCCCAAAATGGAGACATCAAAAAAGTTGTGCTAGCATATTCCGGTGGTTTGGACACGTCCATCATTTTGAAATGGCTTCAAACTGAATACGATTGCGAGGTCGTGACTTTTACAGCGGATCTTGGCCAGGGCGAAGAGTTGGAACCTGCGCGCAAAAAAGCTGAGCTACTTGGCATCAAAGAAATCTTCATTGAGGATCTGCGCGAAGAATTTGTTCGCGACTTTGTGTTCCCGATGTTTCGAGCAAATGCACTTTACGAAGGCGTATATCTGCTGGGGACATCGATTGCGCGTCCACTTATTTCAAAGCGTTTGATTGAAATTGCGGCTAAAACCGGTGCCGATGCGATTTCACACGGCGCAACCGGTAAGGGCAATGATCAAGTTCGTTTCGAATTGGCCGCATACGCTCTGAACCCGGATATCAAAGTTATTGCACCGTGGAGAGAATGGGATCTAACGTCACGTACGCGGCTATTGGAATTTGCTGAGCAAAACCAAATTCCAATAGCGAAAGACAAGCGCGGCGAAGCGCCTTTCTCTGTGGACGCCAATCTTCTGCATACTTCCTCAGAGGGTAAAGTTCTGGAAGACCCAGCTGATGTGGCTCCGGAATATGTCTACTCACGTACTGTTTCACCGGAGGATGCACCCGATAAAGCAACAATAATTGAAGTTGGCTTTGAAAAAGGTGATGCAATTTCAATAGATGGTGAACGCATGTCACCAGCAACAATTTTGACTAAACTTAATGAACTCGGAGGATCTAATGGAATCGGCCGTCTCGATTTGGTTGAAAACCGGTTTGTGGGCATGAAATCCCGCGGCGTTTATGAAACGCCAGGCGGAACCGTACTTCTTACTGCTCATCGTGGCATTGAATCCATCACGCTAGATCGCGGTGCGGCTCATTTGAAAGATGAGTTGATGCCAAAATATGCGGAGCTTATTTACAACGGCTTCTGGTTCTCGCCAGAACGTGAAATGATTCAGGCACTTATCGATCAAAGCCAGGAACACGTAACGGGTACTGTGACGCTGAAACTCTACAAAGGTAATGTCGATGTGGTTGCTCGCTCCTCACCATTTTCTCTTTATGATGAAGACCTGGTGACGTTTGAAGAAGGTGCGGTTGCGTATGACCATAATGATGCTGCTGGCTTTATCAAGCTCAACGCTCTGCGTCTAAGAACGCTGGCCAACCGCAAAAAACGCCATTAGAGAAATCTCTTTATAATTACGTCGCCAATCCATTGTTTTCTTCGCGACGTAATTTGCGAAGATAACAGAGTCAGGGCTGACATTTCAATTTGCCTGCAGGTCTAAGGCATGTCAGGGATTGCACTATGTAGCCATGAGGGATATATCCCGCACTGCAACAGCGACATCTGGTATGTGATGGCGCTATTTTTTCCGCTAGATTTGAAAGCCTCCCAATGTCTTTGCGAAATATCGCCATCATCGCGCACGTTGATCATGGTAAAACCACACTAATCGATGTGCTTCTTAAAGCGTCCGGCGCTTTTCGTGACAACCAACAGGTTGACGAGCGCGCCATGGACTCCAACGATTTGGAGCGAGAGCGCGGAATTACAATTCTTGCGAAAGTAACGTCACTGGATTGGCAAGACTCACGTATCAACATCGTGGACACTCCAGGTCACGCAGACTTTGGCGGCGAAGTTGAACGTATTTTGAACATGGTTGATGGCGCGATCCTTTTGGTTGATGCTGCTGAAGGCCCAATGCCTCAGACCAAGTTCGTTCTGTCAAAGGCTTTGAAAATTGGCCTCAAGCCGATTGTTGTTATTAATAAGATCGATAAGAACGACGCCAGACCTGATGAAGTGCTCGATGAAGTATTCGACCTGTTTGCTAGCCTTGACGCAGACGAAGAGCAGCTTGATTTTCCAGTCCTCTACGGTTCAGCAAAACAAGGTTGGATGGCGGATGACGCTGAAGGTCCAAAAGACAGCATCGATCCGTTGCTGGAATTGGTTATGCAAAAAGTTCCAGAGCCAACCGTTGAACCAGGTGCGTTTCGCTTGCTGGCAACAACAATTGAATCTAACCCGTATCTCGGTCGCATTCTAACTGGTCGTATCAGCGCAGGTTCAATAAAGCCAAATCAGAGCATTAAGGCACTAGCCCGCGACGGAACAATCGTAGAATCTGGACGTGTAAGCCGTGTTCTCGGTTTCCGTGGTTTGGAACGTACGCCAGTTGATGAAGCATTTGCAGGCGATATTGTTGCCCTGTCAGGTCTGACAACCGCATCCGTTGCGGACACCCTTGTTGATCCATCAGTGACTGAACCAATTTCTGCACAACCAATTGATCCACCAACTCTGTCTATGACCTTTCGCATCAATGATGCGCCAATTGCAGGCACAGAAGGTGACAAAGTTCAAAGCCGTGTTATTCGCGACCGCTTGCTAAAAGAAGCCGAAGGCAATGTTGCACTTCAAGTAACACCTGGAACTGACGGTGATAGCTTTGAAGTCGCGGGTCGAGGCGAGTTGCAATTGGCTGTTCTGATTGAAACCATGCGTCGTGAAGGCTTTGAATTGTCTATTGGTAAGCCGCGCGTTGTATTTCAGGAAGATGAAAAGGGCGGCAAACTAGAGCCAATCGAAGAAGTGATCATCGATGTGGATGATGAACACGCGGGAACGGTTGTTCAAAAGCTATCCGAGCGCCGGGCGGAACTTGTAGAAATGCGCCCTTCAACTGGCGGACGTACACGTATCGTATTGCACGCGCCAACGCGCGGACTCATCGGCTACCAGCCTGAATTGCTGTCAGATACCCGTGGAACCGGCATTATGAACCGCTTGTTTCATGAATATGCTCCGTTCAAAGGCACTATTCCGGGCCGTCGTACTGGTGCGCTCATTTCAAATGGCCAAGGCGAGGCAGTTGCCTTTGCACTTTGGAACCTTGAAGATCGTGGACCAATGATCATCGAGCCGGGCAACCGTGTATATGAAGGCATGATTGTCGGAGAACACACCAAAGGCAACGACCTTGAAGTGAACGTTCTCAAAGGTAAGCAGCTAACTAACATGCGCTCTTCTGGTAAAGATGACGCGGTCCGTTTGACGCCGCCAACGAAGATGACTTTGGAAAAAGCGCTTTCCTATATTCAAGAAGATGAACTTGTTGAGGTAACACCTAAGTCTATCCGCCTTCGCAAACGTTTGCTGCTTGCGCATGAACGTAAGAAAGCTTCCAGAATGGCTGCTGCTGGATAACTCTTTCAACTGTCAAAAAACTTCGGCCCGCTCGTGAAACCTGAATTGGTGGATTGTGCGGGCTTTTCTTTGCCTAATTCAATGGCTACCAACCTACAACAGCCATTGTGAATGCCGTTCAGACTACGTTCAGACTGGTACCTGCATAGCTGGAACGAATGCGGGGTAGCTATGTCTGCCTATGCGAGAGTTTGAAAGGAATATGGTGCCATGAGTAAATCGAACAAAGCAAAGAACCTTATTAGATCTTTGGGGTTAGCAGCGCTTGTCGGCGTAGCACTATGGGGCGCGCCAACTTTGGCGCAAAAAGAAGGGTTGGCGCGGGAAACGCTGGAACAACTCATTACAGTACCCCCAAGCGATCTGAGCAATGACGACCTGACTTTGCGGATCCAACTTAACCGACGCCTAATTAAGGATAATATTTCTGAAATCGGCGGCATTAAACTCAAAGCACTCCTGAAAGCCGACCAAAGAGAAAAACGAAAGAGAAGCAAAACCGCTGAAGCTGCGCCTGAAACATCGGACACAGTAGAAAATACAGATGCAGCGGAGGCTGTACCGACCAAGGCAGAACAAAAACAAGCGCAAGCAAAGGCCAAGGCTGAAAAGAAGGCAGAGCGCGATCGCCTGCGCCAAGAGAAAAAAGCTGCTAAAGAATTAGCTGCGCAGGAAGCAGCTGAAAAAGAACGCCTTGCAAAAGAAGCTGCTGCAAAGCAGCTTGAAGAGGCGGAAAACAAGCGCTTAGCAAAAGAGAATGCGGCAACTGCGGCTGCCAAGGAAGCGGAAAAACAGGCAGTAAAAAAGCAAAAGGCAAACAACCCACGTATAAATCGCCTTGCTCGGAAATCCCTGGAAGATAAAAGACCGGCAAACAGGTTGAATATTCCACAACTGACCGCCCGTGTATCTGAGGCTGACAATCTTTTAGGTGATGCGGGATTGCGTCCAAGACTTGCTAGCCGCCTTCAGGATAGAATGGTTCAAGACCGTGCGGTATTAGAGCGCAAAACAGAACGCCAGCGTGTTCGCGCTCAAAAGCAAGATGCGAAGAAGAAAGCGGCTGAAGCTAAGATGGCAGCAGCTGCTGCAAGGCAGAACAACAACGCCAACCGCGCTCAAACACCTCAGATTAACAATAGAAGTGCAAACAAGAGGGCAAGGGACTTGCTTTTGGACACACGTCCAGCAAATCGTCTTGGCTTGCCTGAGCTTAAGCAACGCGTGCAAAGAACACGGGACACATTGCAACAAAACGGTTTGCGCCCGCGCCTGAGCAAACAACTTCTTAGCCGCTTGAGCAAAGATCGGGATGAGTTACGCAATAGGGTCGCAACAAATCAAGGCCGAACGCAAAACAATCAAGTTCGGAAACGCGTTCTGGAAAACCGCTCGGCCAGAGATGCCTTTCTCTCAGACCGTCGTAATTCAAGACGCCTTGGTGAAGATCAATTGGATCAACGCATCGAGCAAGCAGTTTCTTTACTTGACGGCATGCGTATGCGCCCAGCCACTCGTGCTGGTGTAGAACAGATGCTTCGTAGAGATAGGGCAGAGAAACGCAGCAGGCTTTTGGCTGCGCGTGAAGACCGTCGCAGAGACTTACGGAGGCAGCCACGTAGGCCAAATGGATTTACGATTGAATTGGGCAGCTCTGGAATTCGCTTCAATTCCGATATTGTCGCTGCCGAAGAAGATAATGCAGCGTTGCAACGCCAACTTTTGGCACCACCGCGCCAACAAATTCGGAAACGCTACACAGTAAATGAGTTTCGGGCTCAGCCTGAGTTAAGGCAATATATGCCTGGTATCGAACTGGACACCATTCGCTTTGGTAGCAATGAAGCCTTTATCCGCGCAGAAGAGGTTGGAAACCTGGACGGCATTGGCGAAATCATTGAACAAATTGTCTTTAGCCAACCTGACGAAGTGTTTTTGATCGAAGGCCATACCGATGCCGTAGGATCTGACGGCTACAATTACACACTGTCAGCAGCACGAGCTGAAGGCGTTCGTGAGGCCTTGTTGGATTATTTCAATATCCCGGCACAGAACCTTGTCGCAATTGGATATGGAGAGAGCTACCTTAGAATTCCAACACCTTATGCCGAACAGGAAAACCGCCGGGTTAGCGTAAGGCGCATTACCCCGCTGTTAGCTTCCAGGTAGTTTTGGAAGGATTATAGAAACAAAAAAGGGCCAACACTTGTTGGCTCTTTTTCATGTCTTAGGAAGACTATTCTTTATCAACAGTCACATAACGCAGATAAGGTTTTGCTTCTTTCCACCCTTGGGGAAACAGCGTCTTCGCATCTTCGTTTGAAACCGCAGGAACGATAATCGCGTCATCGCCCGGGGTCCAATTGGCCGGCGTGGCCAGTTTGCTTTTTGCCGTTAGCTGTAAACTGTCCAAAACGCGTAAAATTTCATTGAAATTCCGACCAGTGCTCATTGGGTATGTCAGCATCAGTTTGATTTGCTTATCTGGCCCTACAATGAAGACAGAACGAACAGTTGCATTGGTTGCAGCTGTTCTGCCCTCTGAGGTGCCTTCAGTCTCCGCTGGCAGCATGTTGTAAAGTTTTGCAACTGCAATATCTGTATCGCCGATCATTGGGTAATTTGGCGCAGCACCCATGACTTCAGCAATGTCTTTGGCCCACTCGTGGTGATTCTCAACCGGATCAACGCTTAGACCAATAATCTTGGTGTTGCGCTTGTCGAATTCAGGCTTGAGCTGAGCCATAGTTCCCAATTCTGTTGTACAGACAGGCGTAAAGTCTTTGGGATGAGAAAACAAAACAGCCCAACCATCGCCAATCCATTTGTGAAAGCTAATTTTTCCTTCTGTGGTGTCAGCTTCAAAATCAGGGGCAATATCGTTGATTGCTAAGGACATTATCGTATTTCCTTTTGTTTGTTTCTTCGGCGCTCGCGCATGCCTAATTTGAGATAAGTCGGTTATATTATGGCGCAAGGTCAAACCTTACACCTATCAGCCAAGCCAATACCATCAATCAACAGAATGCGATGGATTGGCGGCACGGAGGAAGGCATGATTGTGCGTAAGTGAAGACTCTTAGAAAAAAGGTTGCTCCAATGCCACACCTATACGCAATGCCAGGTTCCGGAAATTCCTACAAAGTGCAGCTCCTGGCCGCCTTGATCGGTATCAAACTAGATCAGACAAATATGTCCGCATTGGACGGGTCCACCAAGTCAGAAACCTATCTTCAGAAGAACGCCATAGGTAAACTACCACTTTTGCAGTTGGATGACGGTCGTTACTTACCAGAATCAGGGGCCATATTGAATTTCCTTGCGGAGGGAACTGATTTTCTCTCGTCAGATCGATACCAACGAGCACTTTGCCTGAGTTGGATGTTCTTTGAACAATATAGCCATGAACCAACAATAGCAGTCAGCCGGTCAATCAACCTTTATCCAGAGCGCGCTGCAGGTATCACAGAGGAATTCAAGCAATCGCTTTTTGAAAAAGGTAATATTGCCTTGGGTGTCATGGAAACCCAACTGGCTAAAACGCCCTATCTAGTTGGTGAATTGCCAACAATCGCTGATATAGCACTCTATGCTTACACTCATGACTGCCACCAGGGAGGCTTCAATTTGGAAAGATTTCCGGGTATTTCTGCATGGATCAACCGTATCGCTTCTTTGCCGCGATATATGACAATGCCCTCAGGAAATCATCAAAAAAAATGACCCATTAGGGGCCTAAGGAACATATTTACATGGTGAAGTAGATTGCCCGATTTGAACTCCACCCCTCAGGTTGGGGGGCTGAAAAATGGGGTTGGTTTCAAACCGGGCCGTCTGAGGCAACATAATTCTTATGCTGTTTCAACGTGGCTGACGAAAGGCTGAAACAGGGCAATAATGTGATTTTCTGCAATATTAAGCGGTGAAACGCACTCAATCCCAAATAGTTTTTCTGATTAAATACCCGAGGCCTAGAAAACTTAAGCAATCCCAAGGGTTGCAATAGCCGACACTTCGAGCCATCTTTTGTATTGAATTACAGCGCAGAAATTGACGGGTTTTTATGAAGGAAATTAGTGAGAGCGACGAAGCTTCGACTCTGCGCAGCACACCTACCAAAATGAGTGCCGATATTCACTCATTTCCAAATGCCTCATCAACCCAACACAAAAAGCCCACAGAAAAGCAAATCACCTTCAATCGGGGAGAGTTGGACGCCATTCTACGCGTCTACGGCTTCATGGTCGCGGCTGGTGAATGGCGCGATTACGCTATTGATCACATGAAAGACAAAGCCGTATTTTCGATTTTCAGACGCGCTAGCGAAATGCCGATGTTCTACGTGGAGAAAGATCCTTCTCTGGCGCGTAAGCAAGGCATGTATAAAATAGTCGCGGCCAGCGGTCACATTATGAAGCGTGGACACGAGTTGAAACAGGTGCTCAAGGTCCTTGAGAAACCGCTGAAAGTCATTTCAAGATAGTCAGTTAGCCTTATTTACCTGAGGTTTCATCTTGCTCAAATTCATCGTCGGTATCGTCGTCAACCAAGCTATGTTTGGTTATCAGTGGCATTTGAAACAATGTGAAAGCCAAAGTTATTGGCATAAAGCCGAAAACCTTAAATGACACCCAGAAATCTGTTGAGAAGTTGCGCCATACAATCTCGTTTATGATTGCCAGAACAAAAAAGAAAATGCCCCAGCGAAAAGTTAGCTTGCGCCAGCCTTCATCGGTCAGTTTGAAGACACTTTCAAACACATAACCCAACAGGGATTTTCCAAAGTACAACCCTACGAGCAAAATCGTTCCGAATAAAGTATTCACAATTGTAGGCTTAAGCTTGATGAACAGATCGTCATGCAGGTAGATCGTTAATCCGCCAAACACCAAAACCACCACACCGGTGATCATTGGCATAATGGCTAAGCGCCGCGTCAACACCCAAGAAGCAATAAGTGAAATTGTGATGGCGACCATAAAAACGGATGTTGCAGTGAAAATGCCATAGCGGCTGTTTGCAAAGAAAAATACGGCCAAAGGCCCAAGTTCCAATGCTAATTTCAACAAGGGATTTACTTCAGCTCGCTTTGGATCGTTCGGCTCACGCTCTATCAAATCGCTCATTAAGTTACTCCTGCAATGGCCTGCGCAAAGTCTTTCGCCGCAAAGCCCTCTAAATCATCAACGCCCTCACCCACACCAATAAAGTGGACTGGCATTTTGTGTTTGGCGGATATTGCAACGAGGATACCGCCTCGTGCCGTGCCGTCTAATTTGGTCATAACCAAGCCTGTCACACCCGAGGTCTTGCCGAAGACATCAACTTGGTTGAGTGCGTTTTGGCCCGTTGTTGCATCAAGGGTTAACAGCACATGATGAGGTGCAGTTTCATCATGCTTTTTGATGACCCGAACAACCTTTTCTAATTCAGCCATAAGTTCCTTGCGATTTTGCAATCTACCGGCGGTATCGATTAGCAACACGTCTGTTCCGGCCGCATGTGCTTCCTGCATGGCATCAAATGCCAAGCTGGCAGCATCAGAACCTTGTTCACGCGCAACAATGCTTGAGCCTGTCCGGTCCGCCCAAATTTTCAATTGCTCAATGGCTGCAGCGCGGAAAGTATCGCCGGCAGCCAGCATTACAGATTTACCGTCAGCGCGAAGCTTTGCAGCCAATTTGCCGATGGTCGTGGTTTTTCCGGAGCCGTTTACGCCAACCATCAAAATCACTTCAGGCTTAGGCGTGCCAGACAGCACCAAAGGCATTGCTACAGGCTGCAATACTTTTTCGACCTCTTCAGCCATGATGGTTTTCACCTCATCGGCCTCGATCATTTTGTCGTAACGAGATTTGGCGAGGCTTTCAGTGATAGCCATTGCAGTCTCTATTCCAAGATCTGCCTGAATCAATATGTCTTCCAGCTCTTCAAGCGTATCCTCGTCCAGCTTGCGCTTTGTGAAAATCGACGTGATGCCAGTGGTGAGCGTGGTTGAGGACCTCGACAATCCTGACGTTAGACGCTGGAACCAATTTTTCTTTGGCTCGTCTTTTGGTGCCTCTGGCTCTGGCTCTGGCTCTGGCTCTGGCTCTGGCTCTGGCTCTGGCTCTGGCTCTGGCTCTGGCTCTGGCTCTGGCTCTGGCTCTGGCTCTGGCTCTGGCTCTGGCTCTGGCTCTGGCTCTGGCTCTGGC
>JBGCFS010000231.1:0-29578 GCA_045107035.1 Hyphomicrobiales bacterium | reverse complement strand
CGGCCAAAACCGCGCGGGCATAACGCATCATCGCACCTCTAAAAGCCGTTTGAGGCAATCTTAAACCAGTCTTTCGCCTGTATCCTTGCGGAAAACCATGGCACGCTTGTGGTCGAAACCAAGGCTAATCGTGCTGTCGATATCCGGCAGCATGCTCTGGTCTACCTTCAGGCAAAGCTCGGTTTCTTCGCCATCGGTTGCTGCAGCACCTTTGAGAACACCATAGATAAGATTATCTGAGCCGTGCTGCTCAACCAAATCCACCCTAAGCTCAAGTGTCGTATCACCACTTTCAGTAAGTTGATCAGGGCGAATGCCAAGAACCAAATCAACATTCTCGGGAAGGTTCTCAAAGCCAGCCAGTGAGATATCGCCACTAACAAGTTTGCCACCGGCGAACTTTGCTGGGATCAAGTTGATTTGCGGAGAGCCAATAAATGAAGCAACAAACAGTGTTTTCGGATCGTTGTATAAATCGATAGGCGAGCCCATTTGTTCGATGCGACCGTCATTGATTACTGCAAGGCGGTCAGCCAAAGTCATGGCTTCTGTCTGATCGTGGGTCACGTAAATACTGGTGACACCCATACGGCGTTGCAGCCGTTTGATTTCAATGCGCATTTGCACACGAAGCTTCGCATCCAAATTGGAAAGTGGCTCATCGAATAGAAATACTTTTGGTTCGCGAACGATCGCGCGGCCCATTGCAACACGCTGACGCTGGCCGCCAGATAACTGGTTTGGCTGACGATCAAGAAAGTCATAGATACGCAGCATTTTAGCAGCGTCTTCAACTTTTTGTGTGATCTCAGCTCTTGGCAATCCCTTGTTCTTCAACCCGTAAGACATGTTTCCGCGAACGGTCATATGCGGGTAGAGCGCATAATTTTGGAATACCATGGCCACATCACGATCTGCCGGAGACACATCGTTGATGACGCGATCGCCGATCTTAATTTCACCGCTAGTGATGTCTTCCAACCCGGCGACCATGCGCAGCATTGTGGATTTACCGCAGCCTGAAGGTCCGACAAACACAATGAACTCGCCATTGTCGATTTTCATGTCGACGCCACGAACGGCTTCGGCTCCGTTAGGGTAAACCTTTTTTATCCCAGAAAGTTCAACGCCAGCCATTATTTTTCACTCTCCACCAGGCCCTTAACGAACCAATTTTGAAATATCAGCACAACCAGAACCGGCGGTAACGTTGCCAGGATCGTCAGTGCGAATGCTTTTTGATATTGGGGCAGTTCACCGCCCTCATTTAGTATCTGGTAAATCTGCTTAATGCCGATCACCAGCGTATAGTTCTCTTCTTTCGTGGTCATAATCAAAGGCCACAAATACTGGTTCCATCCCACCACAAACATAATGATCAAAATTGCTGCGATCATTGTTTTTGACAGTGGAACCAAAATATCGACAAAAAAGCGCCATGGCGTAGCACCATCCAGACGTGCCGCTTCCAGCAACTCATCGGGAACAGATTTAAAAAATTGCCGGAAGAAGAATGTACCTGTTGCAGAAGCAATCAGAGGTACAATCAAACCTGTATGCGTATCCAGTAACCCTAAGCCAGAAACCACCTCGTAAGATGGAATAATGCGTACTTCCAATGGCAGAAGGAGCGTGAAGAAAATAATCCAGAAAAGGAACGTTGCCAGACGAAATCTGAAATACACAATGGCATAAGCAGCAGCCATCGAGATGACCACCTTACCCACAGCGAAGCCGATTCCAAGGATCATGCTGTTTTTAAGCATTGTGGTGCCCAAAACAGCTTTCATAACGCCGCCTTCAACGAAAAGGACCTCATTGTAGGTTTCGAAGAAATGACCACCAGGCCAAAACTGCAGACCTGTGCGCAAGATCGTCTCCGGCGCGTGAGTTGAGGTCGCGAATGCGACCCAAACCGGTAGGCTCATAAAGAGCACACCGATGATCAAAATCACATGTGTTGAAATGAGACGCCAATTGATCGAATTCATATACGCATCCCCCTAATAATGCACTTTGCGCTCAATGAAGCGGAACTGAATGACGGTCAGAACCAATACAATGAGCATAAGGACAACTGATTGGGCTGATGAACCGCCCAGATCTGCGCCACGGAATCCATCCTGGAACACCTTGAACACCAAAGTAGTGGTTGCGCCACCTGGCGCGCCCTGTGTGGTCGTATCGATGATGCCAAATGTTTCAAAGAACGCATATGTAATGTTGATTACCATCAAGAAGAATGTGGTTGGAGCCAGCAACGGGAAGGTTATTGTCCAGAACCGCCGTGTCGGGCTGCGACAATCCATCATCGCAGCTTCATTTACACCCTTAGGGATACCTTGAAGACCGGACAAGAAGAAGATGAAGTTTACACTCACCTGTTTCCATACAGAAATCATGATCACAACAAAACTCGCGTCAAATGCATCAAGCTTGTGGTCAAAATCCCAGCCAATGGCATTGAAGAACTTGTATAGGTCACCGATCAGAGGATGGAACATTAGATTGCCCATCAGACCAGCGACCGGAGGGGCGATGGCATAGGCCCACATTAAGGTGGTCTTATATGTTCGCGCGCCTTGTATAACCTGATTTGCTTTGACAGCTAATAAAAGCGCAATCCCGAGAGACAGAAACGTCACCAAAATAGAAAATACCATGGTGAACCAGGCTGCCTGCAACCAGGAACCGCTGAGAATCATGTCCGAGTAATTCTTAAACCAGACAAATTGTGAGGATAGGCCGAATGCGTCTTCAAGCAGGAACGATTGATAAATCGCTTGCGCCGCTGGCCATAGAAAAAACACGGCAATAATGAGAATTTGAGGGGCAATGAACATATACGGAATAGTACTGTGTTCAAATTGAACGCGCTTCATTTACGGCTCCCCAAAAGCTTAATGCTCGTATTGTAGTCTGAATTTAACTGCAAGAAAACGGTGGCGAGACCAACCCGCCACCGAATGTTGATACTTACTTATATGTTGCGCTAAAGCGCTCCAAAAGTTCGTTGGACTCTTCTTCCATCGCAGCAAAAGCTTCGTCAACTGTTGCGTTTCCGGAGAAGATATTGTCGAAGTTTTTATACATAACTTCACGAATTTGCACATAGTAACCAAGACGATAGCCTTTGGTCCACTCGCCACCAGGCTGGCTCAACTGCAAAATACCAACTTCAGCATCAGGCGTAGACTTATAGTAGCCTTCTTCTTTTGCTTGGTCGTATGCAGCTGTTGTAATTGGCACATAACCTGTTTCTTTATGCCAGAAAACTTGGCTGTCTGGGTTTGTCAAGAATGCGAAGAAATCTGCAACGCCTTTGTACTCTTCATCAGATTTGCCAGCCATTGCGAACAATGCGGCGCCGCCGATGAATGTGCCTTTTGGCTCATCGATGATGCTTTTCCAGTATGGAAGGAATGATGCGCCGAATTTAAAATCAGCAGATTTAGTCAGACCACCGAAGGAACCCGAAGAGCCCATCCACATAGCAACTTTTTTCTGAACGAACGCATCTTGGTTGTCGCCCCAACCACGGCCGTAGAAGCCGTAATAACCAGCATCAAGCCATTCTTTCATTTTCGACCAGTGCATTTTCATGTGGTCGTTGTTGTAAAGAAGCTTAACGTCTGTGCTGTCATAGCCATTGTTTCCAGTTGCCATTTGAAGGTTATGACGGCTGTGGAAATTTTCAGACAAGATCCATGGGCTGTGGCTCTGGGCCAATGCAATGTAACCAGCTTCTTTCAGCTTAGGCGCAATTGCTTCAAACTCTTCCCAAGTTGCAGGAGGGTTTGCAATGCCAGCTTTTTCGAACGCTTCTTTGTTGTAGTACAGCAAAGGAGTTGAAGAATTGAACGGCATGCCGATCATTTTACCTGCAGAATCCGCATAGAAGTAACGAACGCCGGAAATGTAGTCTTCAATATTGAAGCCCTGGCCGTATTTCGTCATCAGCTCTTCAACAGGAATAGTCGCGCCCGGAGCATTGATGATGGTGGCAGCACCGGCATCAAAAATCTGAATGATGTTTGGCTGTTGTTTAGCGCGGAATGCCGCGATACCAGCAGTCATTGTATCTTCATAGCCACCTTTATAGGTAGGAATGAGATTGTACTCATCTTGGCTAGCATTATATTTTTCAGCGATTTCGTTCACAACTTCGCCAAGGCGTCCGCCCATGGCATGCCACCACTGAATGTCAGTTGCGGAGAATGCCGCGCTTGACATCAATGATGATGCGCCGAACAAACCGGCCATAACAATTGATTTAATCTTCATGGTTCTTCCCTATTTTTTTGGGTGTGTCTTCCAAAATGCTTTTGATAGTTATTATGTGACACCCGGATGACAGACGGCTATCAAAATCTCCCGGAATTAATAAGTGTATGCCGGTTTTTACCTTGGATGCAACAATAACCAAGTCGGCTAACCAAACTCATTTCAAACTTGCACTTTACACCAAGCTCTGTCGATGCCTTTTAAGAAGCCAGTTTGATCAACGAAATGGATTACGCACATGTTTCAACGCATAATTACGGCTGGTCTCGGACTTGTCATTTCTTGCTCCACATCATTGGCATTTGATATTCAAGGGCATCGTGGCGCTCGCGGATTAATGCCGGAAAATACCATCCCTGCATTTTCCAAGGCGCTTTCTATCGGCGTGTCCACTCTTGAATTGGATGTTGGCGTCACTGCAGATGGCGTTGTCGTTGTATCGCATGACCCGGCGTTAAACTTAGATTTAGCGCGCGGTTCAGACGGTGAGTGGCTTACCGAACGCCCGCTGATTAAGGAACTTAGCTTTGCCCAATTGCAAAAATTTGACGTTGGACAATTCAAACCAGGTTCCCGTGGTGCAAAGCGCTTTCCAGACCAACAATCGGTTGAGGGTACCAAGATTCCATCGTTGAAGGACGTTTTTGATTTAGCGAAAAACAGCGAACATGCCGATGTGCGCTTTAATATTGAGACCAAGATCAATCCTCTGAAACCAGCTAATACGGCGGATCCGGAAGCTTTTGTAACGGCACTGTTATTAGCTGTGGAAAAGAGTGGCCTCAAGCAACAAGTCACGATCCAATCTTTTGATTGGCGTACACTGCAATTGGTCCAGGAACGCGCGCCAGAATTAGACACAGTATATCTGACCGCCCAACAAAATTGGTTGGACAATGTAAAATCTGATGGTGCTAAAGCTTCCGATTGGACGGCAGGGTTCGTTTTATCTGAGTTTAAAAACGTACCAGCAATGGTGAAAGCGGCTGGTGGAGACGTTTGGTCTCCGTTTTACGGCGACCTCACCGAGGCCCTGGTAAAGGATGCCCAATCTATTGGATTGAAAGTTATCCCTTGGACAGTAAATGACGAGGAGACTATCGCGACACTTATTGACGCAGGCGTCGACGGAATTATTTCTGACTATCCGGACAGGTTGCGCGCCGTAGCAGCTGAGAAATCTCTACCACTGCCATGATTCATATTGGCACTCTTGGGGCATACAAGGTGCGGCCCTTTTGGGGCCTCACCAAAGATTTTTAGTAATGTGTGATTTATGGATGCCAGCAGCGCTTAAGCTTCGTTGATGACCGGATTTACAAGTTTTCCAACACCTTCAATTTCGACTTCTACGACATCGCCACCTTTCATCCAAAGCGGTGGTTTTCTGGCATGCCCGACGCCAGATGGTGTGCCCATTAAAATGACGTCACCAGGCTCCAATGTGAGGCCTTCTGTGATATAGACCAACGTTTCTATGACAGGAAAAATCATCATATCCGTAGTGCTTGATTGAACAGTTTGCCCATTCAGGCGACACTCGATTTTTAGTCCTTTTGCTCCGGCAGGCAATTCATCTGGGGTGACAAATATCGGTCCAAGAGGACCCGTTTGATCGAAGTTCTTCCCCATTGTCCATTGAATGGTATGTCGTTGATATTCTCTTACTGAACCGTCGTTGCTGCAGGTATACCCAGCGACGGCATCAAGAGCATTTTCTGCTGTCAAATGACGTGATTTCTTGCCTATGACCAGCGCCAGTTCAGCCTCATAATCCAAAGTGTCAGACTTCAATGGCTTCACTATAGGCTGCTTGTGCGCGATCATTGAGGTTGCGCTGCGCATGAAAATTGATGGAAATTCTTGCTTGTTGAATGGTCCTTCTGCGACATGTTCCATATAGTTCAAGCCAAGGCACAGGATTTTACCAGGCTTCTTGATTGGCAGCGCAAAGTTCAAAGTATCGAAGTCCAGCATTGCGCTCTCATCTGCGCGCGCTGCAATAGCTGATAGATTATTGATACTTCCTTCACGGATTGCCGTAGCAATGTCTTTGGGGGCAGACGCGTCGACTTGCGATACGTCGATGACTTTACCTTCAGACATTACGCCTATGCGAGGGCCATCGCTTCCCTCAAATGCAACCAAACGCATGTCAAACTCCCATCATTATTGCTTTATTTAACATTCTAACGTCTGGAGATTGGGCAAACAACAAAAAAACGATATATTTGCATTATTAAAAAAAATATCCATAAAATGAGATTGATGATGCGAAAAATTGCGAGCAGCCAGTCTATTGTAGCAGAAACATCTTGTCGCGAAGCTGTGTATTGCCCAAACACATAATACCAATAGATTGAGTCGGTCTAACAATGCCCAAAACAAGCAACACTTTTGAACAAGAAGCAATAAGCGTAGTCGCCTCGGGTACCTATTCTGAAGAATTGAATGGGCCGGAATCTATGACTAGCCGAGCTTACTCTAGGCTACGTCAGGATATTATTTCTGGCAAATTGCAGCCGGGCCGAAAGTTGAAAATTGAAGAGTTGCGCCGCGCCTATGATGTTGGCTCAAGCCCTATTCGCGAAGCGCTAAGTCTTCTGACGTCCGATAATTTTGTTGAACGCATTGATCAGCGCGGCTTCCGCGTCTCACCTGTTAGTGCGGCCGAGTTTATTGAACTTTTGAAGACCCGTTGTTGGGTCGAAGAGCGCGCTCTGCGTGAATCCATCGCCAATGGTACAAGCGAATGGGAAGAACAAGTAGTACTTGCTAACTATAGACTGTCGCGCATACCAAGATCTGATGCTGATGATCATTTTGTAGCTAATGCAGAGTGGGAAAGCTGCCACAAGATGTTCCACATGACACTGATTTCACAGTGCGGATCATCTATGCTGCTGAGGTTCTGTGATCAGCTTTATGACCAGAATATCCGGTACCGCCAACTGTCCGGATCAACCGCATACCCTTCGCGGGACGTGGCTGAAGAACACAGCTCTATTTGCGATGCAATTCTAGCGGCAGACGCTGATCTTGCCGCCAGATTACTGATCCAACACTACAATCAAACCAGTGACTTCCTGAAAGAGAAACTCAGCCGCTAGGCTTAAGCCTCATCTGAAAGCAGAAAGTCAAAATCAACAACGTAATATGGCAGCTGAAGCGTATCGCGAATTTGCAGACCATCAGGTAACCCCTCAAAGTCTTCCCGCTTTTGATATTCCATGATGAGCTTTTCGCGCACGCCAAACACCGCATCTTCATCCAAATATGGATCGTCGCTTGGGAAGACCTCTGTTACCAAAGATCTCTTGCCCTTGGCAGTCACGATAAAATGCAAATGTGACGGGCGCCACGGATGTCTACCTGTTGCATGCAATAATTCACCAACTGGGCCGTCATCGGGAACGGTGTAGGGAGCGGGCCGCACCGTCGAAAACAGGTAACGACCATCTGCACCAGTTACCATGTGGGCTCTTAAATTATATTCCGGCTGCGCTTCGTCTTGATTGGAATAAAGACCGTTGTCTGCGGTTTGCCATATTTCCAGCTCCGCTCCTTCTATTGGCTCCCCATCGACAGAAAGCACCCGGCCACCAACAATGACTGCATCACCATCATTCTTACCTTTAAGATCCACGCCAACAGGCACATCAGGCGCGCCCAAGACATGGAACGGCCCCAGTACACTGGACGGCGTTCCGTCTTCCGGCGAATTCACAATATCTACAAGCGATGAAAGACCCAACACATCAGAGAACAACACGAATTCATTGCGTTCTGGAGTCGATATTTCACCTGCTTTGAACAAAAGCTCTAGCCCTTTTCGCCACTCATCATGGGTTAACTCTGTCTCGCGAACAAAGTCATGCAGATGATGAACGAACTTTTCCAAAACAAACTTTAGACGCGGATCTGTATCAGCGCCGCAATAATCGAGGAATGCTTGTGTGATCGTGTCTTGATTTACGGTGCGCATGGCAACTCTCCCGTTGAAGACTGACTAACCCAGAATGCCAACTGACAGAACGGGGAAACTAATAATTAGAATAAGCACCAGCAACATGATGACAGCGAATGGGAAAGCGCCAATAAAGACGTCTTTCAGGCTGATTTCACGATCATTTAAGCTGGTCTTGATGACAAAGCAGGAAATTCCAAGAGGCGGTGTAAGCAGGCCAATCTCTGCACCAATAACCGTAACGATGCCGAACCAAACCAAGCTCAGCCCCATGGACTCCACCAAAGTGATAAACAGCGGAACGACAATGAGGATAATTGATGCTGTATCCAGGAGCGTTCCCAAGAATAGCATGAGCGCAACGTAGATCACCATGATCTCAACGAAACCCAAATTGTAGGTTTCCAAAGCATCGTTCAATTCATTTGGTAGACCGGCATATCCAAGCATGCGGCTGTAAAGAGACGCCATTGTAATCAAGAACAGGATCGACGCTGTGATGTGCCCGGTTTCGATGGCAGTTTCCCATAGCCCTCTCCAGGTGATGGTCCGACGAAACAATGCAATGATAAGCGCGGCTAGTGCACCAGCAGCCCCGGCTTCCACCGGTGTCAGCCACCCTGTATAAATTCCACCAAGGACGATCAAAATGAGCCCGGTAATAGGAACTGTTTTGTCCAATATCTCTAATAAGGACAACGGAACATCCGTCCCAGAGTTTATATTTTCTCCAAGATATGAAGGCCGCAGACGTCCTGCAATAAAGATCCATGCAATATAGGCGGCTGTAAGCAACAGACCGGGAACAATGCCCGCCAAGAACATTTCCCCGACCGATTGTTCCGAAACGAAGGAATAAATGATCAACATTGCGCTGGGAGGAATAATCATTCCCAGTACGGAAGACCCCGCCACAACACCAACAGCAAACCGTTTATTGTAGTTCAACTTACGCATTTCTGGCACTGCAATACGGGTGAACACAGATGCTGATGCGATTGAAGATCCGGTCACAGCAGCAAACACCGCATTGGCGCCGACTGTCGCCATACCGACCCCCCCGGTCAGCACGCGAAAGGCTCGATTGAGAACCGTGTAAATATCAGTGCCCAACCCCGCTCGAGATACCAATAAACCCATAACAGTGAATAGCGGAATGGTGGCGAACGCGTACTCTGTCACGCCGTCACTTACTGAGACCTTCAAAAAATTAAAGGCGAGAATGGACTTTCCACTGATAATCCAAATGGAAACAAAAGACACCAGCCCCAAGGCGACGGGAATGTAGACGCCCATATAGACCATTGTCACAATGGCTACGACTGAAAGCGCACCAATCTCTACAGGTGTCATAGTTTGCTCCGCCTGCTCATACCGGGCTCTCTCCATCGTCCACAAGAACTGGTGATCTATTTCCAATCACCGCTTTGAACAGAAAAATAATGGCGCAAAGCGTTACGCTAAAGACAATGGCCAGTTTTGCCGGCCACCAAGGCGCCGTAAAAATGCCCGGTGTGCCAAAATACTCGCAACGCCCAAATGCCGCAGACAAATCAGCCCAAAATACACCGGATGGCTCGGGCCCGAATTCAGGCGGGGTAATGAAGTGGCAACTTCCAATCGATTCAACGAATTCCGGCCAAACAGTCCAAGCAATTAATGCCATAAATACCGCTGCAGCCAGATCAATGCCCCTCGATAAGATATTCGAAAAAGTTGGTAGGTTTTCCTCGGCAAACACAAGGAATCCATCAGAGCGCGTGAGGCGATTGCTACGCACAACATCGGGTAGTTGAAGAAAAACAATGAGGACCAGTGAAAAGATCACGACCTCTACAACGCCGCGAAGCGGGGCATGGAAAATGCCGCGGGCAATCACGTCAGCATTCATAATTCCGACAAGTATAAAAATCACGGCCGTTCCCACCGCATTCGCTACGATTGCGATGGAAACGAAACCTGAGTAGGCGCGACGAACAGCACTCATATCAATTGAACCCCCTACGTCGCACCCAGCAGCCCCTAAAGCTCGCTCGCCCAATCGCGGATTGGCGTAAAGCCTGCGTCTTTAAGCTTGCCGATGTAAGATTTCAGCATCTCAGAACCAGGTGCACCTGCTTCGTCTAGCTTCTTGGCCCAATCAACAGCAATATTTGGCATTGAATTTGCCCATGCCACTCTTGCTTCTTCAGACAGCACTACGACAGTTCCGCCACCTTCTTTGTATGCATCTATGGAGGCCGCAGCGCGGTCCATTGCAATACCAGCAACGTGGTCACGGTATTCAAGAGCAACCATCTGCAAGACAGACTGCACATCATCTGGCAGCTTATTCCAGACATCCTTGTTCACTGTCACGGTTTTTGAATTTACCGCACCCAAATCAACCTTCAACATGTATGGAGCGACTTCAGCGATCTTAAATGTTTTCGCAGCTTCCGGCCACAGCATTGCGGCGTCAACGACACCGGTTTGTACCATATTGTAGAAGTTTGGCAGCCCGCCTCGCACGCCGGCAGCACCTTCAATGCCCTCCAGATAACGTAGATTGTAGCCAGCGCCAGCAACCTTCTTACCTTCCAGATCAGCCAGTGAATTTATCGGTGTTTTTGAAAACAACTGATAAGTATCCAGCACCACACCGGTCGCCAAATAAACCTGATTTTCCGCATCCAGTTCCTTGGCCATTTGCGGGAATTCTTTAGCGATCTCATCAACTGCTTTAGCAACAACACGCGCATCTGCCGCTATAAATGGCGTCACAGCAGAAATACCCTGACTTGGCAGCTTCGAGTTGTGGAAAATTGTCGTGACAATACCAATATCACCTAGGCCCAACTTGATACCATCCAGCACGCCGCGTGGCTTAACGATTGTTCCGCCATAGGCTTCCTGCCAGTTGATTTCGTATTTACCGGCTTTCTTGAGTTCCTCGTTCACACGTGGAATGAAGAAGCCGGAAAATTCTTTTACCCACATCGACCGCTCCGGATAACCGTCAATGGCGATCATATTGATCGTGTCCGCAGCTGCAACTGGAGCAGCTCCAAATGAAGTTGCTGCCGCAACCACTCCCATCGCCAGCAGACATCTGCGGCTTACACCTTTAATTGTTTGAAACATGCTATTCCTCCCTGGTTTCGCTTGCTTATGTTGTGCAGGTGTTTTCACCCATCATCAGGACTCTTTAGCGGTCCATTCTTCCTCGATTATTGTGCCTGCCTGCCGAAACAGTTTCGATAGCGGGCAGTATTTTGCAACTTCTTCGGACAGCCGGGTAAGATCTGTCTGCGACACCCCAGCCATTGTTTCCACTTTCAAATAAATGCGCTCAAACGGCACATCAATTTCTTCGACAAGTGTCACGCCCCGGCGATCAAAATCACAGACAGCCGAAATGTTTAGGTGTCCAATTTCAATGCCAAGACTATCAGCGCATTTGTTGCCGATGACATTGGTACAACCAATCAAGGCTGCCAATGCGGTATCTGTGGGTGTTGGCCCTTCATTTGTGCCGCCCCGAGCCACTGGCTCATCAATGGAAAAGACCAAATCACGTACTGAAATGCGCGCTAAAGAGTGCGAAGGGCACTCTGCGTCTGCCTTAAGTTTTACTGTTGTTTTTGGTCTTGCGTTCAATGCCATGTGGCATCTCCGATTTATTGAAATTCTAATCAGGCAAATTCACATACATCATCAAATTCAAACCTTGGCAGGCGCTGGAACAGTGCCGTTTCATCAGCCACACCAATGTTGCAAAGGAAATTGGATTTCAGGGCCGTTCCAGCGAAAAACTCCTGATCAACAATCTCGTTGGAAAACCCTGACATCGCGCCTACATCCAATCCAATTGCGCGCGCGGCGATCATCAGATAACCGCCTTGCAATGTTGAATTTCGATATGCGGTATCCTCGGCATAAACAGGCTTGTCGGAAAAATGCCCGCGTCGATCTTCATGCGGAAACAGTTTTGGCAGCTCGTTCCAAAATTGAAGATCGTAAGCGACAATCACTGTTAATGGCGCCGTCGCCATCTTTGGCACATTGGCAGGTTTAAGAGACTTCGCCAGGCGCTCTTTGCCCTCTTGCGAACGCACAAAGATAAATCGTGCAGGGCAACCATTCATGCTGGTCGAGCCCATTTTCACGATATCGTACATGCGCTGAATTTGCGCATCGGTTACAGGCGTATCCCGCCAAGCATAGTGCGAACGCGCGCGCGTCATGATAAGATCAATTGCCTTTTGATCTAACTGCCCAATTTCATTTCGCAGATCGCGCACGTCTTGCTGCGCCTCTAAGCGAATGTCCGAGATATCTTCATTGGTTTGTATTGCTTTAGACAATTTTGATCTTTCAATTCGCTCAAGCCCCGATCAAAAAATACCCATATTTATAGCCATAGGTCAATTAATATCGATATTTTTTTCCTATTAATCATGATAAAACACTACACGATCAAAAAAAGGAAAGTATATGCCTGGTTGGAACGAGTATAAAGAGACAGCAAGATCACGCGGCGCGCTCGCATTTGAGCTTTTTGTGGTTGAGACAATATTGGCAACTACGCCGCAAGACATGCAAGCAACCCTGCCCGCCCACCTTGCCTACCAAAAGGAACAAGAAGCCGCTGGAAAGCTGTTTTTGGCGGGACCTTTGTCCGATGATTCCGGAGACAATATGAGCGGCGGTGGATTAATCATATATCGCGCAGCTTCGATGGAAGAAGCACGCGGGTTGGCGGAAAATGACCCTATGCATGCCGAAGGCAAACGGACCTTTACCTTACGCAAGTGGCTGGTGAACGAAGGATCCCCTAGCTTTTCAACGGCTTTATCTGACCAAAAAATCATTTTGAGTTAGAGTGTTGTTCAGCCGGAATAATTTGATTTTGGCGCGGAGCAGTCGTTTTGAGACAATTGGGGGGTGGCTTTTAGCCAGCAACTGATGTGCCCCGCTTGGGCATAATCAGCAATACCACGATCGCACTGATTGCACCTATGGATGCCATCAGGATCGCTGTTCTGAAATCAAAACTTTGAGCAATAATGCCGAGTGACGCGCCAGAGATCAGTCCGCCTAGAAACAGGCTATTCATGTAGAGCGATGTTGCGCTGGCCATTTTGTCACCCGCAAAGCTCTGCATGAACGTGATGCCAACGCCTGCGAAAATTCCGTAGTAGAGCCCTTCTAGTGCAGCCCCGATTACAAGATGTTCGATTGAACTCACTTGTGACAGAATAACGAACGACACAACCGCCAGTCCGCCAGCACAAATGAGTGAGGGTTTTGCGCCAAACCGGTTCATCAACCACGGCGCTGATAGTATGCCAACAATCTCCACGCTGGTCTTGATCGACAGGGAAAAACCTGGCGCATAGGTCGGCAATCCGGCTTCTTTGATGTAAAAAAGCGGCAAGGCACTGGTGCACAACACGTGTGCCATCGCGAAACAAAAGCAAGCAACGGCAGCATACATAAGTGATTTATTTACCGCGCTTTCAGAGGTGTCTGCGGATGAGCGGGGTTTTGGATAGACCGCAAAACCTTTAGGCATAAACACAAGCCAAAGCGCAAACCAGACACTCGCCAAAACGAGCGCAAATGCGAAAACGGCAGCGTATCCAAACCTACCCGCGATCAGAAATGATGATGCAGGTCCAATCATCCAACCAACAGATGTCATAGTTCTGAGATAGGAATTGTATTTCTGGATGTTCAAATGCTCTCGTTCCGCAAAAAGTCTGCCAAAGCTGTACATCGAAGAAACGGCCGCGCCCGCAACACCGAAGCAAACACTGGCGAACGCGACCAATACCCAATAATTCTGGAATATGAGTATCGCTATATTGGCGGTAATAAATGCCGTTAGCGAAGTCAGAACCAACGGCGCAATTCTAGTACCCGCGTCAATCCAGCGCCCGAACAGCCTGTTGGTGAAAACGCCAACCACAATCGTGATGGATGTATAAATGCTGATAGACCAAGGCTCCATACCAAGACCCTTAACAATATAAACGGCCATAAATGGAATGATGGCGGCGTTGCAGGTCACGCCAGACAACAGCAGAATCAGAATGAAAGTAGCCTGCCGGTTGCGAAAAATTTCCATGGCCTTGATGCTCAATCAGATATTGGTTTGCTGCAGAGGGAGTGCGATTCTATTTTTCAGTATCGGTCTTAACCTGAAAGATGAATTGGTCAATTGCGCTGCCAAGATCTTCAAATTTTGCTGTTTTGACTTAAACTTGCCCAAAGGAAGGCTCAACTGCTGAAAACACCAAGGGTTTCTTGCTTTCCAAAGCCGACATACATACTGTTGTAACAGCGATAAAGTGTTTGTTGTCGCGACTAAATACAAATCGAACGACTCGAGAATTACGGTATGAATATTCAAGCAGTACAAAGTGGCCTTGAACGCCGTACCGTCGTAGACGAAATTTTTGATCAATTAAGATCAGACATCGTAAATTTGCGTCTGGCACCAGGAACAAAAATATCGGAAGCCGAGGTGTCCAATCAATTTGGTGTTTCTCGGCAGCCAGTGCGTGAAGCTTTTATTCGGTTGAGCAATATGCACCTGCTCCAAATCAGACCGCAAAAGGCGACATTGGTCCGTAAAATCTCTGAAAATGAAATTCTCAATGCACGTTTCTTACGCATTGCCGTCGAGCTGGAAGTGATCCGAAGTGCCTGCGAGGCCAAAGGCAATCCGTTTGAGGCAAGCTTCAAAGTCAATCTGGCAGCGCAGAAACAGGCGCTTGATGATATGCAGATTTCCAGGTTTCATGCTTTAGATTATGATTTTCACAATCTAATCTGTGCGACTGCGCGTTGCGAATTTGCTTACGACACCATCGCCGATAGCAAGGCGCACGTTGATCGACTTTGCATGATTAGTCTGTCGACCGAAAAAGGTATGCAGGAAATCTATCAAGATCATTTGCAACTCTTCGAGAGCCTTTGCAAAAAAGATCAGGCAGAAATGCAGCGTTTGATCCGCATGCATATCTGCCGTCTTGATGGGACTATTGCTAGTGCCAGAAAACAGCACCCAGAATATTTTGAAGACTGAGCGCTGTCTGCGTTTTTAAGAGAAGAGAATACCGCCGTTGATATCAACAGATGTACCGGTCATGAAGGCTGCTTGATCTGTTGAAAGGAACACAGCCAGATTGGCTGTATCTTCCGAACGGCCTTCGCGCTTCAACGGTGTAACATTTGCAACATGCGCGCGGACTTCATTTTTCGTGAAGATATTGTGGAAATCTGTATCGATCATGCCAGGGCAAATCGTATTCACGCGAATTTTCGGACCTAACTCTTTCGCCAATCCACGTGTCATGGTCATAACCGCACCTTTTGACGTTGCATAGGCGACGGCTCCTGGGCCGCCGCCATCTCGGCCAGCCTGGGAGGCGAAGGATACGATTGAGCTGCCATCTGGCATGTGAGGCGTAACAGCCTTCACCATGCGGAACACGGAAGTCGTGTTCAAGTTCATGACATGGTTCCAGTGATCTTCGTCCATTTCGGCGATTGTCTTACGAGCGACCAAACCACCTGTCACATGAATCAGCGCATGAATATCTGAGCCAAATTTTGCTTGCGTTGCTGCCACAAGTGCTGTCGCGCCTTCGTTCGTCGTTAAGTCACCCTGAAGACAGAATGCCTCGCCCCCATTTGCAATGATTTCTGCCACAGCAGATTCAGCGCCGTCAGAACTGGCGTGATAGTTGATGGCGACTTTTGCGCCTTCTTCTGCCAACCGAATGGCACAAGCCCGTCCAATATCGCGACCGCCACCCGTGACGATTGCAGTTTTACCCTTGAGGTGCATGGTATTCTCCTAAGATAGATTTCTGTGCGTATTGAACAACGCGATTACATGACAGATTTTGGCATCAGCATCTTGGGCAGCCACAAAATGATCTCTGGCACCAAGATGAGAAGTAAAAGGATCAACAACATCGGAATAAGGATGATGACGACATCCCTCAAAACCTGAACCACGTTCAGTTTTGCGATCGATGCCGATATGAGCAAACAGAGCCCATAAGGTGGTGTCACCAGTCCGAATGACAAGGACACAATGCCGATAATTGCAAATACAATCGGGTGAATACCTGCAGCGGATGCGACAGGAAACAGCACTGTTCCCAAAATGATGATGGTTGGAATGGCATCAATAAACAGGCCAAAGAATAGGAAGAGCGCAGCGATCACCAGTGACGTGCCAAAAACCCCAAATTCATATGCGGTTAGCGCATTCACAATCAGCCTTGGCACATCATAGAAGGACAGCATCCACCCGAAAACCGAGGCTGTGCCGATGGCAAATAGTGAAATGGATGCAAAACGCCCCGTATCATAAAGCACGCCGACCAATTCACGAGCGGTAATGGTGCGATAGACGAAATATCCTAAAATGAACGAGTAGAACGCAGCGATGATCGCGCTTTCCGTTGGTGTTACGATACCACCAACAATTCCGCCAATCACAAACACTGGTGTCAACAAGGCAAGGCCAGCGCCTTTGAAGGCATGCCAGAACTCTGCCCATGTCGGTTTGATGGCCACCGGATAATCGTAAACCTTGGCGTAGCCGTAGACAGTCGTCATCAAAGCGGCCGCGATCAAGAGCCCAGGAATTGCGCCAGCCAAGAATAATGCACCCACCGAGATCGACATCACGCCGCCCCATACCACCATCAAGATGCTTGGCGGAATGATAACACCCATCACAGATGAGCAGGCTGTAATGGCAACAGCGAAGCGTGGGTCATAACCCTGCTTGGTCATGGCCGGGATCAGAATTTTGCCGCAACCTGCAGCGTCGGCTGTGGATGAACCGGAAATGCCAGCAAACAGCATAGAGACCGCAACATTGACCTGACCCAACCCTCCCGGCATCCAGCCGGTTAGAACACGCGCCAACTCGATCAATTTATCTGTAATTTTGCCTGAGTTCATGAGGTTCGCGGCCAACAGGAAGAATGGCACCGCCAACAAAATGAAGGAATTATAAGATTGGAACATCCGATCCATGATCAGGAAAGGCGTCAGACGTAGATCCAGGAGAACGACAGGAATAGTTGCAATACCCAGCGCAAAAGCAACGGGTACTCTCAAAGCTACCAGGGCAATAAAACAGCCAACCAATAGCATGCAAGCGTGCGCAGTTGAGACGATCATGATTGGCTCTCCTTAGACAGTTTGTAATCCTGGAAAACCTCATAGAGCCGATAAAGAGCAAAAACCGCCCAACCAGCGCCGGCGATAGGGACCGTAATATATGTTGTCGCTAGATTAATTTGCATCATCACAGAACTCTGGATGGAGCCGAACTTAACGTAGTTTAATCCGTAGTAAGCGAAGAAGATTGCGAAGAGGCTGACCATTGTCAGCACAAAGCCCTTTTGCAGCAGAACACCCAATGGGGATGTTGCATCCGGGATTACATGCACATCAAAATGTGTGCCTTCCCACACGGCAATCATAGAGCCGAGCATCACAATCCAAACGAAAATGAAAGTGGCGAGTTCTTCGGTCCAAAGATAGACCGGGATAATTCCGGTGTAGCGGGAGATCACCTGCATCGCGACCGGCACTAATAACGCAGCGATCAGCAATCCAACAAGAATGCGCAATAGCTGGCAGAAATTTTCTAAAATGCGGCCTACCATGGTGATGTCCAAAATTGGGAACCTGGCAGTGCGATACTGCCCAAAAGCACAATGGTGCCCTCGACTATTTGGACGAGGGCACCAAAATTGTACTGCTTATTTGGAGCGAATAGCTTCCAACAGTGCTTCTGCACCTAGCTCAGCTGCGTATGCATCCTGAACAGGGAGAACAAGACCAAGAAGCTTGTCGCGACCAGCAAACTCATGAACTTCGATCTGTTTAGCATCAACCATTTGTTGCAGCTTTTCAGAGTCCTGACTTGATTCAAGGTCACGGCCATAGTCGCCAGCAGCGCTACCAGCTTTCATTACAGCTTCTTGCATTTCTTTGGAAAGCTTACGGAAGCTTTTGCCACTAAACACAATTGGACGAACTGTGATGGAGTGCTGTGTCAAAGTGATGTGCGGTGCGACTTCGAAGAACTTGTACTGCAGCAAGCTTGCTGATTCATTTTCCAGACCGTCAACAACACCCGTTTGAATGGCATTATATACTTCTGAATACGCAATTGCTGATGGAGCAGCTGTGATTGCTTCAAATATACGGGCCTGAATTGGCGCGCCCATGACGCGCATTTTGTGGCCACCAAGTTCATCGATGTTTGAAATGGATTTGTTGGAGATCAGGTTACGAGTACCGCCGCCCGCATAGCCAACAATTACCATGTCTGCTTTTTCAAGAAGCTCATCTTCCAATGGCTTCAAGACATCGCTGGAAAGAACTGCGTTCCAATGATCCAGGTCACGGAATACAAATGGCATGTCCATCAAAGGAACGGATGGTGCGAAACGAGCCAGGTTTGATGGCGCGATAATCGCATAGTCAATCGCTACGCCTTGTTGCAGGAAGTTCACGTAATCAGGCTCGATACCCAACTCGCTATTTCCACGCAGGTCAAAGGTAACTTCTTTGCCGCTATATTCATTGACCAACTCACCAAATTTGATGAGTGTTTTGCTGTAAGCGTGCTCATTGTCGAACAAGCTTGCGCCACGCAGTGTCATATCCTGCGCGCCTGCATATGTAGCTGACAATGCAACTGCACCTGCAAGGGCAGCGCCAGCCAGAAAATTCTTAGTTGAATTGAAAACTGTCATTTTGCTTCCTCCCATTTGTCCCAATCTCACATGTCTAAACCACTCGGCAGACATTCCTCCTTGGGACCGGTCATGAAAACAAACATGGAATTTCTTCCGCGTCAAGTAACTAACATACTAGTATGGTTTTTATTTTTTGTGGCGGTTTTACCCTGCCTGCCGATAAACTAGCCAACACCTTATAAAGGCTTACTTTCATCGTCATGGAGTATGCGTTCTGCCGCCCCGTCTGGATCCTCATATTGGCCGCTTTTTAGGCTCCACAGGAATGCCCCAAGCCCTAACAAGCCTAAACCAAGAGCGACCGGGATCAAAAAAATCAGAAGGTTCATGCCTTAACCCAATCAAGTTTTTGTGCCGTTGCATTATTGGATACAGGCTCTTTTTCAACCGAATCTTGGTGAGTGCGTAGCAGCCTTAAACTGTTGGTGACAACGACGATAGAAGACGCGGACATTGCTATGGCGGCAACAAGTGGAGTGATATATCCGCCCAACGCCAAAGGCACAGCAATACAATTGTAAAGGATCGCCAACGCAAAATTTTGCCGGATTATCTGCCCTGCTCGGCGCGCTATTGAAATGGCAAAAGGAACCGCTGTTAGGCTATCTCGGGTAAAAACGAAATCGGATGCTTGTCGCCCAACATCAGACGCCGTTGCGGGTGCCATTGATGCGTGACCAGCCGCGAGTGCAGGTGCATCATTGATGCCATCACCAACCATCAATACCTTGTTTCCGGATTCCTGAAGGTCCTTAATTTGTGAAAATTTGGACTTTGGCGTTTGGCCGAAGCACAATTCTCCAACACCCAGAATACCGGCGATCTTTCGCACAGCAGACTCGCTGTCACCTGATAAAATTTCAATCTGCATTTTGGAGGAGCCTAGCGATATGATCGCTTGTTTGGCATCCTGCCTCAAGGTTTCTTCCAAGTGAAAACAGCCAGATGGTTTTCCTTCCATCGCAAAAGCTACACCCTCGACAGATGTCTGGGTTCCACTTCTGTCTGCTATTTCATTGACCCACTTAGGTCGACCCAACCGAACAAGTTTACTTCCAAATTGTCCCTCAACACCAAAACCTGGCACCTCATTTAGGGCCTCAAGCCGCACCGCGGTTTGGTCTGCCAGGTAACACGCGATTGATGTAGACGCAGGGTGTGCAGAATGTTGTGCCAGAGCCTTAACGATGTTCAGATTGTCCAATCCAACCTTCCCATCAAATCCTTCACAATCCACGACCCCGGGTGTTCCCATGGTGAGGGTTCCTGTTTTATCGAATACAACACGGTTAGTTTCCGCAAGTCGTTCCAATGCAGAACCATCGCGCATCAAAATTCCATTTTGGAACAGTTTTGTCGCGCCGACGATATGAACCACTGGAACCGCCAGTCCAAGTGCGCATGGGCATGTAACGATGAGCACCGCAATAGCGATTGTAAGCGAAATGTACCAATCGCCACCGGTGGCAAACATCCAGCCAATGAATGCGAAGAGCGCCAGTAAATGAACTGCTGGTGCATAAATGCGGGCCATGCGATCAGCGATGCGCACATAGGCGCCCCGACCATTCTCGGCGGCTTCCAACATGCGCATGACTTCTGAAAGGAAAGACTGATCCGCTTCTTTGGTCGCGACCAAATCCAGTGCGCCAGTGACATTCAATGTGCCCGCTTCAAGTGTATGGGAAATAGAGGCAGATTCAAGTTCACTTTCACCGGTGACTAATGAGCGATCAATGTCACTTGTGCCATGTAAAACTCTACCATCAACGGGCACGCGGTCTCCGGGGAACACACGCAGGTGCATGCCGGGTTTAACTTCATCAATAGGCGTGTAAATCAGCTCCCCGTCCACACCAATTCGGTTGGCGCCTTTCGCCGCTACCTTACTGAGACTAATAACGGAATTACGCGCACGGTCCCGCATACGTTGATCGAGATATCGCCCGATAAGCAAAAAGAACAGAAGAGTTACAGCAGCATCGAAGTATGCGTCAGTTCCACCGTTGAACGTTTCAAAAAGGCTCATACCAAGGGCTAGGACCACCGCCAGCGAAATGGGAACATCCATATTCAACCGCCCATTTCGCAATGCGCCGAACGCGGATCGAAAGAACACCTGGCCGGAATAAATCACAACAGGAATAGCAATTAGTGCGGAGATAAAATGGAATAAATCGCGTGTTGGTCCATCTGCGCCAGACCAAATAGACACAGAAAGCAGCATGATATTTCCAGCTGCAAATCCAGCAACAGCCAAAGCTTTCAACAAGTTAGAAGATTGCTGATCAAGTTCCAACTGGGAAAGATCACCAAGGTCCACTGGAGTTACGGGGAACCCGAGCCTTTTCAGTTCGTTGTCGATTGGGAGAATATCTGCATTTGCTTCCAGGACAATATTTAAGCGCCTTAAGCTGAGGTTCACTCTTGCAGTTTTCACACCCCGCAATGGCGTCAACGCATGCTCGATAGTGGAAATACACGCCCCACAGTGAACGGTTGGAACGGAGAAAACGAATTTTACATCCCCATTGGGCAAGGCGTGTCCTGCATGAGCAAAAACTTCTCTGCGAATAGTGTCGACAGCGCGACTGTCCGCAGCCGTCGTTGCAAAATCTCCACCACCGCAACATGACATCGCAATCAGTCCTTCAAAGTAAACCGCACAATGCGGTTCCATTTATTTCCATTGGCACCGTCCACAGTCAGTTCGGCATTCCAAACACCTGCGCCCAACTGAGTAGCCGCGGCATAATAACCTGGCTTGGCAGCCACCAGCACCAGTTCGTGGTCATCTCCCTCATGAACCGGGCGCCCCAAATTGGCAGTAACAGTTGCACCACGGATCGCGTTGCCAACAGAATCCTGTAGTTCAATAGAGAACACACCATCGCTATATGTGGGTTCTGCATGCCAACCTAAAGCTCCTTGGCGCGTATATTCAGCTGTACGCTCATTAAAGTTCTGACTTTCAACATAAGTGTTTTTCACCACCAACCCAGTCCAGCTGGACCCAGCAGAAAAGGCGAGAAACATATTCACCGAAATGATCGTTCCGAAGAACAGGCACATAACACCTGCCATATGCCAACCAGTGAACTCACTTGGGTACAATACGCGTTTGACTTGGTTCATCATATCCTCTCTCGATCAGCTCATTTTCATTTTATTTTGCTGGCGCTTCAAAGACTGCATCGTAGACATCAGTTTCGTTTGATTGTTTGTCTTGTGCGACCAATTGGAAGTCAGACGAGCCTTCTTCAACATATTGCGGCGGTTGCTTGATAAACACCCGCAGGGCACGCAGCTTGTCAGGATCTACTGGGATCGCAAACGAAACACCTTCTGGCTGATCCACACCGGCAACAGACATCGTTGCTCCCGGCAAACCTTCCAATGAGAGAAAAATTACTCTTGGCTCCTGAAGCATATTCAGAATTTTGACAGTATAGGCATTGCGGATAGAACCATCGCTCAATTGGACAAATTGAGGATTGCGATCATGTTGAACGTTGACACCCATGCGATCGCGCAATGCAAGTGCAGTCAACAATCCAATCCCAATTGCAACCCAGATTGAAAAATACAGCAGCGTGCGGGGACGCAGAAAAATTTGCCAATCAAACTGGCGTATATCTTTGATAAAGCCATCTGCAGAACGGATGCGATCTGGATTAATTTGCTGCGTAACTGGATCGCTCGCCAACTGCATGTTGGTATCGTAGTCACTCAGCGTGGAGTAGGAAATGAGCCCCTTCTCTCTGCCAAGCTTGCCCATAATGTCGTCGCAGGCATCAATACACAGGGCACATGTGATGCACTCCATCTGTTGGCCGTCACGAATGTCGATGCCCGCTGGGCAAACGACGACACATGCGTTGCAATCAACACAATCACCCGTGGGCTCCCCTGCCGCCTTCGCGCGCTTCTTGCCATGAGTACGGGGTTCTCCCCGCCAATCATTGTAGGTTACAACCAACGAATCTTCGTCAAGCATGGCAGCCTGAATACGCGGCCATGGGCACATGTAATTACAGACCTGCTCTCGCATGAGGCCACCAAAGGTATAAGTTGTCGCAGTCAACACAGCGACAGTTGCATAAGCCACAAAGGCAGCTTGCCCGGTGAACAGCTCGACCAACAAAGTTGGGGCATCTGCAAAATAGAAGATCCAAGCACCACCAGTCGCCACCGCAATACCGAGCCAAATGATATGTTTGCTGATACGTTTGCGAAATTTCGCAGCGGTATAAGGCGCTGCGTCCAATTTCATGCGCGCGTTTCTGTCGCCTTCAATGTAACGTTCAACTACCAGAAACAAGTCCGTCCAAACGGTTTGAGGGCACGTATAGCCACACCAAGCACGGCCCACGACAGAAGTAACGAGGAACAAACCAATTCCAGCCATGACCAGCATACCAGCCACGAAATAGAACTCTTGCGGCCAAATTTCGATAAAAAAGAAATAGAAACGGCGGTTGGCAACATCCACCAAAACGGCTTGATCTGGCGCAAACTCACCTCGATCCCAGCGAAGCCATGGCGTGATGTAGTAGATCGCCAAAGTCGCGATCATGATAATCCATTTCAAACGACGAAAATCGCCCGAAGCACGCTTGGGAAATATCTTTTTTCGCGCGGCATAGAGTTCAGGTTCGCCATTTGTCGTATCAACTGTACTCATAAAGACCTCTGAAAACCCGCCGACAGGCTCAATTGTGTTGCAGAATGATTAGACCTGCTTGCATTGACAGGCCTTGATGTGGATCAAGGCCTGTCAGCTTCAGAGACTTATTCAACTGCAACACACCATGAGATACGTGGAGCGTTTCGGGCGTTTAGCTACTCACCGCCGCCGAGGCTGTGAACATAGATCGCTAGTTGCTTGGTTGTTGTTTCGTTCAAGCGATCTTTCCAACCTGGCATAACACCTTGTTGTGGCTTGGAAATTTGCGCAACGATTTCACCATGCTCACCGCCATAGAGCCAAATAGCATCTATAAGGTTCGGTGCGCCGAGTTCATGTTCACCAGTTCCAGTATCGGCGTGACAAGCAGCGCAATTATCGGCAAAAATTTCTTTGCCGCGCAAGGCAGCCACGGCATCGGTTTCTTGCCCGGAAATTTCCCGGACATACCAAGCAACATCAACAATATCCGGGCGCTCCAGAATTTCATCCGCTCCATAGGCCGGCATTTCTGAATAGCGCGTGTCATCGTCTTGTTCGAACCTGATACCGTGCAACAATGTCTGGTGGATGGTTTCAACATCGCCGCCCCAAATCCAGTCATCATCCAACAAGTTTGGATAGCCACCGCCGCCGGCAGCACCAGCACCATGGCATTGAGAGCAGTTCACTTTGAACGCTGATGCACCACCTGCCAAAGCAAATTGCAATAATTCAGGATCTGCCTGAACGTCAGCGAGCTCCATGCTACCCACTTTTTCCGCAAACACGGAACGCGAGACTTCGGTTTCAGCTATATCCCGCGCAACATCTGCCCGACTTGACCATCCCAAAAAGCCCTTCGTTGCACCGGTAATACCTGGCCACGCAGGATAGGCAAAACTATAGCCAATAGCGAATACGATTGACGCGTAGAATGTCCACAACCACCATCGGGGAAGCGGGTTATTCAACTCTTTGATACCATCCCATTCATGGCCGGTGGTCTCGATGCCACTGAATTCATCAATTTCTTTTTTGTCGGACATCGATCTAATCCTCTCTGAACGGAATGCTGGCCGCGTCGGCGCTGGTTTTTTTGGAACCGGGTCTAAAGGTCCAAAGAACAGCGATGACAAAAATCACAAACATGTAGAGAAGGCCCCAACTGTCTGCGAAAGTTCGCATGGCTTGATAAGTGCTTTCCATTGTCCCCTCCTAGCGCAAGTTTTTTTCGGGTTCATAGGCAGAGAAATCCACCAATGTACCCATCATTTGTAGATAAGAGACCAGTGCATCCATTTCGCTGAGAACGTCTGGATTGCCATCAAAATCACCCAGAACTACTTTCGGATATCGCTCTTCTAAACCGTCAGTGTCCGCATCAGGATTTGCCTGATCCCGCAAATCTGCCACGGCGTTCTCCACCATCTCATCCGTGTAAGGAACGCCAACACGAATATTGGCAATTAGGTGCCCCTTTGGGTCTTCAACATCCAAGCGTGTGTCTGAAAGAAACGCATAGGAGGGCATAACGGACTCCGGCACCACGGACTGCGGATTGATCAAATGCTGAACGTGCCACTCGTTGGAATAACGCCCACCTACGCGAGCAAGATCGGGGCCCGTTCGTTTTGATCCCCATTGAAATGGGTGATCGTACATAGATTCCGCAGCCAATGAGAAATGGCCATAACGCTCTACTTCGTCTCGGAACGGGCGGATCATTTGGCTATGACATACATAGCAACCCTCCCGCATGTAAATGTTCCGCCCAGCCAACTCCAATGGTGAGTAAGGCCGCATGCCCTCCACCTTTTCAATCGTGTTTTCCAGGTAGAAAAGTGGTGCAATTTCCACGATTCCACCAATAGTTACCACCACCAAGGAAGCAGCAAGCAGGAGCGAAGCATTTTTTTCAAGAGCCGCGTGTTTGCTTAAAAAAGACATGTCAGTATCTCCTATTCAGCTGGGCTGACAGCGGGCGCTGCAGCAGATGTTATTGAGGCTGCACCGAGCGGCTTTTCTTCTCGCAAAGCACCCCGAATAGTCATGTATAAATTGTAGGCCATAACCAACGCACCACCGAGATACATGAGACCGCCGACAACGCGCATGACATAGTATGGGTGCATAGCTGAGACGCTTTCAGCAAAGGAGTAAACTAGGTAGCCCTGCTGGTCATATTCGCGCCACATCAAGCCCTGGGTAATACCAGATACCCACATGACAGCTGCGTAGACAACGATGCCCAAGGTTGCCAACCAGAAGTGCCAATTGACCATGCGCATTGAGTAAAGACGTGTCCGCCCCCAAAGCTTTGGCACAAGGAAATACAGCGCACCAAATGTGATCATGCCATTCCAACCAAGAGCACCAGAGTGCACGTGGCCAATGGTCCAATCGGTATAGTGTGACAGGGAGTTAACGGACTTGATGGACATCATCGGGCCTTCGAAAGTCGACATGCCGTAAAAGGCCAGCGAGATCACCATCATTCGAAGAATCGGATCTGTACGCACCTTGTCCCAAGCGCCGGAAAGCGTCATCAAACCATTGATCATGCCACCCCAAGACGGCATCCAGAGCATTATGGAAAAGACCATCCCAAGTGTCTGCGCCCAATCAGGCAGCGCTGTATAGTGAAGGTGGTGAGGTCCAGCCCAGATATAAAGGAAGATGAGGCCCCAAAAGTGGATGATCGATAGGCGGTAAGAATATACCGGGCGATTGGCTTGCTTGGGTACGAAGTAGTACATCATGCCTAGGAAGCCTGCTGTAAGGAAAAAGCCAACAGCATTGTGGCCATACCACCACTGGGTCAAAGCATCCTGAACACCGGAAAATGCGGAGTAACTTTTTGATCCCAAATAGGAAACGGGCATGGACAGTCCATTGACCAGATGCAGCATGGCAACCGTCACAATGAACGACAAGAAGAACCAGTTTGCCACGTAGATATGCGGCTCTTTTCGTTTGATGATAGTGCCAAGAAACACTAGCAAAAATGCGACCCAGACAATGGTCAACCAAAGATCTACATACCACTCTGGTTCTGCGTACTCTTTAGATTGTGTAATACCCAAAAGGTAACCAGTAGCCGCCATGACGATGAACAGCTGGTAGCCCCAGAATACAAACCAAGCGAGGTTTCCACCCCACAAGCGAGCACGTGAGGTACGCTGAACCACATAAAATGCGGTGCAAATGAGAGCGTTGCCGCCAAATGCGAAAACCACTGCTGATGTATGCAATGGACGTATGCGCCCGAAATTCAACCACGGTTCAATATTCAGATCCGGCCATGCCAATTGTGAGGCCGCTATTACGCCAACAAGAAAACCGACGACGCCCCAAAACGTTGTTGCGATGACACCATATCGGATGACACCATCCATGTACTCGTGTGCGTTCGCTTCCTGTTTTGGGAGGCTTTCACCACTGGGCGCAAACTGCACCCGTCGCATAAGAATGATGGTGCTCAGCGCCATAATGACAACCAGCACCCACATATGATTCCTGAAGTCCTGATCTTGACCAAATCCAACTGCAATAAATGCAAGGATCGTGGCCAATCCGCACAAAATGGCGGGCGTTCCGTTTCGCATGATATTTACCCCTAACGAAATTCCTGGCGCACAAGTGCTCGCAATTTCACTCGCAAGTCCGACGCCCTCATCTGCTAGAAGAGCGCTTGGCAAGTCGCATTGATCTGGATCAAAGCGAATGCCCGACGCCAACGTCATGCTGCTTTCAGAAACTAAAGCTGACTGAGGCGTGGAGCAGACCAATGGCACAAGAACCAAAAGGGGAGCAGCCAGCGCATTCGCACGCCCAAATGCTTGCGACCCTGTCCCGGAACTTTCAAAGCCAGCTGGGATTATGCGCTGCGCTGGAAGATATTGCAGATTCACTCCCACATGATGTGAATCGGCAAAAGTGCTTGTTGGCAGCACAGAGCATCCCACCAATTGTCAAATCCGCACATGAGTTTGAAGAAAAATTCTTGTTTCCCATGCTTAAGTCAAACATGCCTGTACCAATAAAACTGGCTTTGAATATTGAACGGCTTCGCGCGGAACACTGTGAAGACGAGAGCTTTGGCGACGAAGTCGCTGACGCCTTGCAAGAACTTGCGCAAGGCCAACTACAAAATGTCGACAAATTATCTTATATGCTGCGAGGGTTCTTCGAGGGGATGCGCAGACATATTGCATTCGAACAAGAACATATGCTGCCGCTCCTTAATTCCGAAAGCAATTAAAATGATTGACCAACATGCGGTGTTGGCCGCATTTCCTGCCTCCGTTCCACGCTATACAAGTTATCCCACGGCGCCAAAGTTTCAAAAAGGATCAGGCCCTGATTTAGCCACCAGTTTGATTGCGGGATTGAACGAGCAGGAGCCTGTATCAATTTATATCCACATACCGTTTTGCGACCGCCTTTGTTGGTTCTGTGGCTGTCATACGAAACACACGCTAAAATACGCGCCGGTCCGAGTTTACATCGATCATCTACTGCAAGAAATTGCAATGTTCGGAGCTAAAACGTCCGTAAAACCTAGATTAAAATCAATACATCTTGGTGGCGGGTCCCCGAGTTTGTTGCAAAGCGAGGATATGGCTCGAATACGCAACGCCTTGACTGCCAATTTCTTGTTTGATCAAAACGTAGAAATTAGTGTTGAAATTGACCCATCCGACGTTACCCAAGATATGTATGATGGTCTTGGGGTGCTGGGTGTTACGCGCGCAAGCATTGGTGTGCAGGACTTTCACCCAGATGTTCAAAAGGCGATAAATCGTCCGCAAACGTTCGAACAGACCGCCGGTGTTGTCTCAAGACTCCGTGAAATGGGAGTGACATCGATCAATGTCGATGCGCTGTATGGTTTGCCGCTTCAAACTACAGACAGATTACAAGACACTTTGCGACAATGCTTGGAACTGACTCCTGACCGATTGGCACTCTTTGGATACGCCCATATTCCGTGGTTCAAAAAACATCAAAAAATGATCCGGGATTCAGACCTGCCCAGTACATTTGAAAGATTCAATCACGCCAATATGTCATCCCAAATGCTTCAGAATGCTGGCTATCAGGCCATCGGGATTGATCATTTCGCAAAACCCGACGACTCACTTTCTGTTGCTGCTAACTCTGGGAGATTACACCGCAACTTTCAGGGTTACACCACAGATTCCTGCCCTATTTTGATTGGGTTTGGTGCATCTTCAATCGGTCGTTTTGTAGATGGATATATACAAAATACAGTGGCGACCGGAGAGTATCAAGATTGTATAAAAGCAGGAAAATTACCGACCGACAAAGGTATTTGGTTGAGTTCGGATGATAAGATACGTGCTCACATCATTGAACGACTTATGTGTGACTTTCGGGTTTGTTTAGTATCGGTGGAGCAACAATTTGGTGAGAAAGTCAGACCCCTCCAAGAGCTCGCGGAGTATCTAGCTAAAACTGCCCTTAAGAATCTGTGCTTGTTTGAGAATGACGTTCTCTCAATTTCGCCCGAAGCGACACCTTTCACTAGAATCATCGCGTCGCATTTTGATGCATATTATGAATTCGGGCAGCTTCAGTATTCAAAAGCGGTCTAAAAAGGGTGCTTAAATAGTTATCAGTGTTTTTCGCAGGCGTTGTTTAGCGCCTCTAGGCTAGGTACACGGATTTGACGATTGTTCTCAATATCGATGATCCCTGCTTTACGCAATTTCGTCATCTGGCGACTAACTGTCTCAATTGTCAGACCCAAAAAATCTGCAATATCGGCTCGCTTTAGCGGTAATTCGAATTCAATTGGTCCCTCATCATTCTCCAACTCAGGGTCGGCATGTGAAGCAATCATATATA
>JBGCFS010000230.1:0-5875 GCA_045107035.1 Hyphomicrobiales bacterium | reverse complement strand
AATGGTTATGCCTGGTGATAATATCGAAATGGATGTTGAGTTGATCGTTCCGATCGCCATGGAAGAACGCCTGCGCTTCGCTATTCGCGAAGGTGGTCGTACAGTTGGTGCCGGTATCGTCGCAACTATCATCGAGTAATAAAGTTTAGGGGCATAGCTCAGCTGGTAGAGCGACGGTCTCCAAAACCGTAGGTCGCGGGTTCGAACCCTGCTGCCCCTGCCATCAAACTGGATACAAGCGGAGCCGTTGGCGCGAAGGCGTTAACATTATTCGCTTGTATCTTTATTGTGGCTGTCTTATATGGCGGCCATCAACGTTGACTTTAGTCATGACATCAGCGCGCTGGCAAAATGCCTGTGCGCTCGAATTATTTGAGCGCGATTTATGGCAAAAACGAATCCTTTCACATTTCTTCAGCAGGTTCGCTCTGAAGTTTCAAAAGTTACATGGCCATCTCGCCGTGAAACAATCATCACGACTGTGATGGTTTTCATCATGGTGTTTGTGGCCGCTATCTTTTTCTTTGTGGCAGATCAAATTCTGGGTTGGGGTGTTGGTCAACTCCTCTCTCTGGGCCGCTAAGGAAGGCGTTATTCATGGCGAAACGTTGGTATATCGTTCAAGCTTACTCAAACTTTGAGAACAAGGTTGCCGCAGCCATTATGGAGCGTGTGGCTTCAGCTGGTCTGGAAGATCAATTCGAACAAGTTGTTGTTCCTACAGAAACAGTTGTTGAAGTTCGTCGTGGCCGCAAAGTCGATACGGAGCGCAAGTTTTTTCCCGGGTACATTCTTGCGAAAATTGATCTGACTGATGAGGCTTTTCACCTCATTAAAAATACTCCAAAAGTTACAGGCTTTCTCGGTTCCGAGAATAAGCCAATGCCAATTCCTGAAGCTGAAGCCATGCGCATTTTGCAGCAGGTTCAAGAAGGTGTGGAGCGTCCAAAACCCTCTATCAGCTTCGAAATTGGCGAACAAGTGCGTGTGTCCGATGGACCTCTCGCTTCCTTCAGTGGTCACATTGAAGAAGTTGATGAGGAACGGGCGCGGCTCAAAGTTGCAGTTTCTATTTTCGGTCGGCCTACGCCGGTTGAACTGGAATACACACAGGTAGAGAAAGTTTAGTCTCACCTGAATGATCGTGGGAGGAAGGGCTGGTGCGCCACACCAGCGCGTTTCGGACCACGAACACCCAACGCCAGACAATCTGGCAAGATATGGAGTGAACTATGGCGAAGAAAATTGCCGGTTACCTGAAGCTTCAGGTGCCAGCTGGCGCTGCTAACCCGTCCCCACCAATTGGGCCGGCTCTTGGTCAGCGTGGCGTTAACATCATGGAGTTCTGTAAAGCTTTTAATGCGAAAACAGGCGAAATGGAAAAAGGTCAACCGATTCCGGTTATTCTGACCATCTATCAGGATAAGTCTTTCACATTTGTGATGAAGACTCCTCCTGCGTCCTTCCTGCTTAAGAAAGCCGCGAAGCTTCAAAAAGGCTCTACAGAACCTGGTAAAACTGTTGCCGGTACTGTTACTCAGGCTGATTTGCGCGCGATTGCAGAAGTTAAAATGGTCGACCTGAATGCGAACGACATCGAGTCAGCAATGAAATTGATTGCTGGTTCCGCACGTTCCATGGGTCTAGAGGTTGCAGGGTAATAACATGGCAAAAAGTGGTAAAAGAACCCGCAACAACGTTGAGGGCATCGATCGTAACAAGCTCTATGGTTTGTCAGAAGCTGTTAAAATGCTCAAAGAGCGTGCTAACGCAAAGTTTGATGAAACAATCGAAATTGCGATGAACTTGAGTGTTGATCCGCGTCACGCTGACCAGATGGTTCGTGGCGTTTGCAACCTTCCAAACGGATCCGGACGTAATGTTCGTGTTGGTGTGTTTGCGAAAGATGCAAAAGCTGATGAAGCACGCGCTGCTGGCGCTGATGTTGTTGGTGCAGAAGATCTGATGGAAGCTGTCCAGAAGGGCAATATCGATTTTGATCGTTGTATCGCAACTCCTGACATGATGCCGCTTGTAGGTCGTCTTGGTAAGGTGCTTGGCCCGCGTGGCATGATGCCGAACCCTAAAGTCGGCACTGTTACAATGGATATCAAAGCAGCTGTTGGAGCCGCCAAAGGTGGCGCTGTTGAATTCCGTGTTGAAAAAGCCGGTATTTTGCATGCAGGTGTTGGTAAAGCATCTTTCTCTGAAGAAGCTATTCTTCAGAACATTCAGGCATTTGCTGAAGCTGTTTCCAGATCGCGCCCAACAGGTGCCAAAGGCACTTTTGTAAAGCGTGTTGCAATTACCTCAACAATGGGTCCCGGCATCCATGTTGATCCTTCGAGCATGACTGCTGCTTAAGGAATATCGAATTCCTCGCCGGTTTGCCGGCGAGGTTAGTCACCTCACAAGGGTGGCGAACCTGTCCAAGACTGCTGGTGCCGGATCGTGTCGATAGCGCAATGGCTTAAAATCGCCCGCACAGATAGGGAATAACCGACATTCAGGCCTTAGGGCCATGGCGGTTTGAACCAACGGACCTCGCAAAGGTTAAGATTGATCTTTGCAAGGGGGCAGGAACTAGCGTCGTTCACGAGTTGCTTTGTTGCTTCTCATGTTCGGCATTCGTAACCGGCCCCCTGGTGATTTCACCAAGGAGGTCAAATGGAGAAGAGACGCAGTGGATAGAGCGGAAAAAACCGAAATGGTATCCACACTGGGTGATGTGTTTAATACATCAGGTAGTGTGGTCGTTGCTCATTATGCCGGTCTCACCGTGGCACAAATGACGACCCTTCGTGGTCAAATGCGTGAACAGGGTGCGTCCGTCAAGGTTGCAAAAAACCGCCTTGCTAAGCTCGCTCTTAAAGGTACCGACGCTGAATCAATGTCGGATCTATTTCAGGGTCCAACCCTGATCGCTTATGCGGAAGATCCGGTAGCAGCGCCGAAAGTGGCTGCCGAGTTCGCTAAAGGTAACGACAAGCTCGTTATTCTTGGTGGATCAATGGGCACCACAGCTCTTGATGCTTCTGGTGTGAAAGCTCTTGCTTCCATGCCGTCGCTTGATGAGCTGCGTGCGACACTGGTTGCTATGATTAGCACGCCAGCAACTCGCATTGCACAGGTCGTCAACGCACCTGCCGGTAACCTGGCTCGTGTGTTTGGAGCATATGCCAAAAAGGATGAAGCGGCGTAGGGCCGTTCGCAACTCAACTCTATTGGTTCAAACCAAACCAAAACAAACTTGAAAGATACTAAAATGGCTGATCTTGATAAAATCGTAGAAGACCTGTCCTCCCTTAGCGTTCTGGAAGCTGCTGAGCTTTCCAAAATGCTCGAAGAGAAATGGGGCGTTTCTGCCTCTGCTCCAGTAGCTGTAGCTGCAGCTGGTGGTGGCGGTGAAGCTGCTGCAGAAGAAAAAGACGAATTTGATGTCGTTCTTGCTTCTGCTGGTGACAAGAAAATCAACGTGATTAAAGAAGTCCGTGCCATCACTGGCTTGGGCCTCAAAGAAGCTAAAGATCTTGTTGAAGCTGCTCCTAAAGCAGTTAAAGAAGGCGCAGCGAAAGCTGAAGCTGAAGAGATCAAAGCTAAGCTGGAAGCAGCTGGCGCAACTGTCGAACTTAAGTAAGTTCAACAGTTATCAATTGGATCCGGGCTGTTCGCGGCTCGGATCCGAACTGTTTGAAAGCGCTTTTTCGTAAAGCGCTTTTACGCGTCTCTGGCGCAGGGTTCCAAAATTTTGGAACAATGTGGCAGGGGACATTTGTTTTGAAGGCCCGCACTGTTGCGTATTGAAGCGGGATTTTTGAACAGCTGTCTGAAAAGACATGTGTTTTTAGAACTACATGAGGTGCCAAATGACTGAGACATATACCGGTCGCAAACAAGTTCGTAAATTCTTTGGTTCCATCCGCGAAGTGGCGAAAATGCCAAACCTGATTGAGGTGCAGAAGGCATCTTATGATCAGTTTCTTCAGGCTGATGGCCTGCCTGGCGAGCGACCTGAAGAAGGTCTGCAGGCAGTTTTTAAATCGGTTTTTCCAATTTCTGATTTTGCAGGATCTTCGCTTCTGGAATTTGTCGAGTATGAATTTGAAGCGCCAAAATATGATGTTGAAGAATGTCGTCAACGCGGGATTACATTTGCAGCTCCATTGAAGGTTCGTCTTCGTCTCATCGTTTTTGATATTGATGAAGATACTGGTGCAAAGTCCGTTAAGGATATCAAAGAGCAAGACGTCTACATGGGCGACATGCCTTTGATGACGGGCAATGGTACGTTCGTGGTCAATGGCACTGAGCGCGTTATCGTATCCCAGATGCACCGTTCACCTGGTGTGTTCTTTGATCACGACAAAGGCAAAACCCATTCGTCCGGCAAGTTGCTCTTTGCATCCCGTATTATTCCATACCGTGGTTCGTGGCTGGATATCGAGTTTGATGCCAAGGATATTGTGCACGCGCGTATCGATCGCCGCCGCAAAATTCCAGTAACCACATTGCTATATTCACTTGGTTTGGATAGCGAAGAGATTCTTGACACTTTCTTCAATATTATTACGTTCAGCCGTATCAAAGACGGTTGGCGCAAGCCTTTCGACTCGTCAAAAATTCGCGGCACAAAAGCTGTTGTTGATCTTATCGATGCTGACAGCGGCGAAGTGATCGTTGAAGCTGGCAAAAAGCTGACAGCGCGTGCCGCTAAGCAGCTAACTGAAAAGGGCGTTAAGGCTCTTAAAGTCAGCAATGAAGATCTAATTGGTGAGTATATTGCCGAAGAAATCGTTTCCATGGAAACGGGCGAAATCTTCATGGAAGCAGGCGATGAGATCACTGAAGAGAACCTCGTTCTGTTGGAAGAGTTGGGCTACAACGACATTCCCGTTCTCGACATCGATTACGCAAATGCAGGTCCTTACATCCGCAATACGTTAGCTGCAGATAAAAACGAAAGCCGCGAAACTGCGCTGTTCGATATTTATCGTGTCATGCGTCCTGGCGAGCCACCGACCGTTGAAAGTGCGGAAGCAATGTTCCAGTCGCTCTTCTTCGATTCAGAGCGCTATGATTTGTCTGCTGTTGGCCGTGTTAAAATGAACATGCGTCTTGATCTTGATGCAGAAGACACTGTTCGTGTTCTGCGTAAAGAAGACATTCTTGAAGTTGTGAAAACCCTTGTTGGTTTGCGCGATGGCAAAGGCGAAATCGACGATATCGATAACCTTGGCAACCGTCGTTTGCGTTCTGTAGGCGAACTGATGGAAAATCAGTATCGTGTTGGTCTTCTGCGCATGGAACGCGCTATTAAAGAGCGCATGTCATCCGTTGAAATCGATACAGTGATGCCACAGGATTTGATCAACGCTAAGCCAGCTGCTGCTGCAGTTCGTGAGTTCTTCGGTTCCTCTCAGCTGTCCCAGTTTATGGATCAGACGAACCCATTGTCCGAGATTACGCACAAACGTCGTTTGTCAGCGCTTGGGCCAGGTGGTTTGACTCGTGAGCGTGCCGGCTTTGAAGTACGTGACGTTCATCCAACTCACTATGGTCGTATCTGTCCAATTGAGACCCCAGAGGGTCCGAACATTGGTTTGATCAACTCACTGGCAACATTTGCGCGTGTGAATAAATACGGCTTCATCGAGAGCCCATATCGTACTGTTGAAGACGGCAAGGTAACAGACAATGTGATCTATCTGTCTGCAATGGAAGAGGCGAAACACGTTGTGGCTCAGGCCAACGCACCGCTTGGTGATGACAACAGCTTCTCCAATGAAATGGTTACCTGCCGCAAGTCAGGTGATGTGCTGTCCATGCCTGCTGATGCAGTGACGCTTATGGATGTGTCACCGAAACAGCTAGTATC
>JBGCFS010000023.1:0-18038 GCA_045107035.1 Hyphomicrobiales bacterium | reverse complement strand
CTTTTCCTCGTCTCGCCCCAGCGGTGTCAGATCGAGGAAATGATACATGCCATTCAACATATCCAGCCCACGTGAGTAGGTTGAGTAACTATGAAGGATGGTGTTGTCCTCACCTCGCGTGAAGACGCTGATGCCCGGCATTTCCTTGCCAAAAACCTTGCCGGAATAATTGTACCCCGCACCAAGCTTGCTCTCGTCACCCTGATGAAAACTCACGCCAAAATCAGCACTAAAACTACTAGTCTCAGCAGATACCCATTTGAAGCTCCAACCAAGGCGTTTGCGATAAGTTAGAAGCTTGGCCAATGAGGCATTGGAAACACAAGCAAAAGCAGTATTGCGCGCCGCCAAGTGCACATCAATACCATCAAAATTATCTGCCCAAAGCGAACAACTCGGGCAACCTTCTTCCCAATCAGGGCCATACATAAAATGATAAATGATCAGCTGCTTATGTGAGCCAAACAATTCCAACAGAGTTTGCTCACCGTCTTCAGTTTGGAAGACATACTCATCTTCAATTTGAACAAACGGCATGTCGCGGCGCATCGCGCTTAGTTCATCGCGCTTTTTGTTGAAAGCCTTCTCCCTTGCAAGAAGCGATTTGCGCGCTGCTAACCATTTTTCTCTAGAGACAGTGTTTTGCAAACCCATATGAAGCTCCAAGTGTTTTGCTGTGGTCTAAAATCACAAGTTATGCGCAAAATGTTTGCACAATTTTGAGCTGAAACAAGACGTTAATTTATATTTTTACTGGCTTGTCGGATTTCACTTAGACCATTCGTCCTTGTATATCCGCCGCAACTAAAGGGAGTGAAAATGGACTACTCAATTCTTATATACGGCATCGAGGGTACCTATGATCGATTGCCTCAAGAGCAACAAGATGAGGTGATGGCAGGACACATTGAGCTTCAGGAGGCATTAAAGAAACGAGGCGCTTTCGGTTCTGCGAGGCTAATGCCATCCAGCAATGCTGTTACACTTAAGACAACCAACGAACTTGGACAAAAACCAACCGTAATGGATGGACCATTTGCGGAAACCAAAGAGCGGTTTCTTGGTTTTTACGTGGCAGAATTTGAAACCCTCGATGAGGCCATTTCTTTTGCCGCTCAAATTTCATCACCTTATGTGACCCTGGAAGTCAGACCGGTGGCATGGGCAGGCGGAACGCTTGGAAAGTCCGAGTGACAGTACACGCTTGGATGCAAGCCAGATTTGGCAGCGTACGGCCACAGGCTTTGGCCGCTCTCACACGACAATTCCGTGATGTCGAGCTGGCAGAAGAAGCTTTTGCAAATGCCTGCGAAAGAGCGCTTAAGGTTTGGCCTGTACGCGGCCAACCTGACGATCCCTTCGCGTGGTTGTTGAAGGTAGGCCGCAATGCGGGAATCGATATAATTCGCAAAAACACAAGGACGAACCCACCAATGCAGTCAGACAATGAAGTGTCTGACGTTGAGGGCGTTTATGCAGAGCAACTCGATAATGATGGGCTTCGAGATGATGTTTTGCGGTTACTTTTCATTTGTTGCCATCCCTCTTTGTCGCCACAGGACCAGCTCGCTATCGCCCTAAAGATTGTTGTAGGCATGTCGGTCGATGAAATAGCGCGCGCTTTTCTGGTAAAACCCAAAACCATGGAACAGCGCATTACGCGTGCAAAGAATACAGTCTCCCAAGCCGATACTCCATTTGAGACGCCAGATATCAATGAGCGCTCGGACAGGCTGCGTGCAGTCTCAGTGATGCTCTATCTCTTGTTCAATGAAGGATGGTCGGCAAGCTCAGGCGATGTCCAAATCAAGATACCGCTTTGTGAGGAAGCCATTCGTCTCACCCGACTTTTGCTCGGATTGTTTCCCGGTATTGGCGAATTGATGGGGCTGTTGGTCTTGTTTCTGTTCCAACACTCCCGGCGCAATGCTCGCCTTGATGACACTGGCAAATTGGTGCCACTGGACGAGCAAGACCGCACTCTTTGGGATCGTTCCATGATTGCCGAAGCACGAGCGCTTTTGGAAAAAGCACTGCGCCGTGGACCATTTGGACCATTTCAAATTCAAGCGGCAATCGCTTCAGTTCACGGTCTAGCAAAAACAGCCAAGGACACTGATTGGGAGGAAATCGTAAAGCTCTATGGCGCACTGTATGCCATAGAGCCAACCCCAGTTATTCGTTTGAATCAGGCCGTTGCACTTGAAAAAACCAAAGGGCCCAAGGCAGCGCTGTCTATGCTGGAACCGCTTGGTGGTGAATTGGAAAACTACCGTTGGTATCACACCGCCTGCGCTGCATTTCTTTATGATTTGGACAGGTTTTCAGAAGCGAAATCTTCCTACGAACGCGCGGCTTTACTGCAACCAACTGATGCAGAAGAGCAAATTCTTTTGGAGAAAATTGCCGATTGCGAAAAAAAGCTGGTGGTCATGTAGGATATGCTCTCGCTCCCACGTCCTTGAGGTCTCTGCAACACGCAGACTAACATTCCAAGGAGGATACCATGAGCGAAATTACAATGACGACCCCAGGCAATGCAGGCTGGATTGGACATTCAGGGCCAGACAGTGCTGCCGCCAAGAAATTCTACGGCGAAATACTGGGCTGGACTATCGCCGATTTGCCAATGCAGGACGGGTCAGCTTATTCGGGAATAATGATTGGAGATCAACCAATTGGCGGTTTTTCTCCCATGCCAGAAGACACCGGAGCATGGACCATCTTCGTAACAGTTGAAGATGTGGATGCTTGTGTGGAACGCGTCAAAAAAGCAGGTGGCTCAGTCATCACAGCACCCATGGATATGCCTGGCGTCGGCCGCATGAGCACAATTGCCGACCCGCAGGGCGCCCGAATAGCGGTGATTACCTATGAAAGTATGAAGGGTTAAACCCGTTCACATTGAAGTCACCTTTCGGGGTGACTTCACCTACTCAAATTTTGCACATCACAGGTGATCGAATGATTTCCACTACACTTGTATTTATCGCCATTTTGGCACTTCTACAAATTCCCATGACTATTGCCGTTGGCCTGAAACGTCTGCGTACAGATATCCATTTTATGGATGGAGGCAACGAAGATCTTATGTGGCGGATGCGTGCCCATGGGAATTTTACGGAAACGGTTCCAATAGCACTTTTGGCAATGGCCGGTGCAGAGATTTCGGGCACGCCAACCACACTTATATGGGCGCTTGGTGCGCTTCTGGTTTGTGGGCGACTTTTGCACTATGGCACCGTTCGAAGATATGGTTGGGCCAATGGTCGCGCTGGTGGCATGGCCATGACTTTCCTGGCGATGGGAGGGGCAGCGCTTTGTATCTTAATCGGGACTCTCGGCTTCTTTCCTTAAAGGATATAAACAATGGCGTATGACGAAGAGCTGGCAGCAAAATTCCGCGCGGCCACAGATGGCTTGGTCGGCATCACTGAAACAAAGATGATGGGCGGTGTTTGCTTTATGTTGGATGGCAACATGCTGGGCGGCGCTCATCGGGAAAAATCTGGTGATGGGCGTTTTATGTTCCGCGTTGGGAAAGACCTGCATGCTGAAGCCCTACAGCGACCCGGAGCAAGGGTCATGATGCAGGGTCAGCGTCAGATGAGTGGCATAATCTTTGTTAATGAAGATGATTGTGATGAGGCTGCATTGAGAGATTGGATCTCCTTTGCATTGTCATTCGTTGGCGCTCTGCCCGCTAAATAAATGGGAATGGAATCATGACCAAATTTGATTTTTCTGGTTTCGCGATGGAAACCATCGACTTCATGAAAGAATTGCATGCCAACAACACCCGCGAATGGTTTGCTGAAAACAAGAAAGTCTATGAAAGCCTCTATAAAGCACCAGCGCTGGCATTCGCCGATATCATGTCTGCTGAACTGCAATCGCTCACAGGCGATATTCATTCACCCAAATTGTTTCGAATTCATCGCGATGTTAGGTTTTCCAAGGATAAAACGCCTTACAACACCCATTTGCATATTTCTTTTACTCCAGAGCACGGGCGAGAATCCCCGCCATGCTGGTTTTTTGGGCTTGATACGACTTCCTTGTCTCTTGGGGTCGGGATTTTTGGATTTCAATCCGAAGAGTTGGACACATTTCGCAAACGTATAGTTTCAAAAGACGGAGAGACGTTTGCCAAGGTGTTGAAAAAATTGACGGCCTCTGGTGCACGCATTGGAGAACCGGCGCTAAAGCAAGTTCCAACAGGCTATCCAAAAGACCATCCCCATCAAGCGTTGCTGCGTCATAAAGGACTGACAGCATGGAAAGATCTGGGCGATGAGACAGAAGCCTTGAATGATGAATTGGTAAATGTGTGCCTGGCTGAATTCAAACGGCTCAAGCCTCTTTACGATTTGCTGCGCCCATAAGAAAAGGCGGCCTTTCCAAGCCGCCCTTTCTGCCTATATTGGGGAGAACTTATTTGCCCCAGATTTTCTTGTATTCGTCGCGGTAGCCATTGCCCGGATCAAAAATGTTCTTGTCACCACCATCGAAGCTGATGTTGTCAGCTGTGACCACATGCAACGGTGATGTATAACCAGACCACTCTTCACCCTGCATGGCACGGTTCAGCTCATCAACCAGCTGCCAGCCCTGAAGATTGAGCGGCTCGGCAACAGTCACTGCCTGGTACTGGGCGGAACGAATGCGCTGATATGCACTTTCAGATCCATCACCTGCAGCAACCTGCAACGGTTGTTGATTACCTTTTATGCCAGCAGCAGCCAATGCTGGGCTCATGAAATCGAAGTAGATGTCATTGATCGCCAGGCTGTGTGTCCACTTGTCGCCATAGCGTTGCAAAAGTGCTGTGGTGAGTGTCGGCATACGAGTTGAGGTATCCGCAATCGGTGTATCAACATATTCCAATACAGTGCCGCCAAGTGACTCAATGGTCTCTTTTATTCGGTCAGCTTTTGCAATCGCGATTGAGTATGTGGAATCTGTGAAGATAATCACACCTGGCTTGCCGCCAGCATCCGCAAATGCCCATTGAGCCGCTGCTTCGGACACTTCCATTGCATCGGTAGACACATTTGCAAAAATACCACGTTCCGCATCTGGACCGATTTTTGGTGATGAGTGCCAGCTAACCATTGGAATGCCGGCAGCTTTTGCAGCATCCATGCCGACCTGCTGCTCAACCGTGTCAAAACCATTGATCACAATACCGTCTGGCTGCAGCGCAAGTGCTTGACCGAAGGCGGCTGTGCGGCCTGACACCGTACTGGCGCCATCGAGCACACGAACTGTCCAGCCCATAACAGCTGCAGCTTCTTCAACACCATTGGTGCTTCCAAGAACGCCACCATTTTTTAGATCAGCTGCAAGAACCACAATGGTTTTGCCTTCTGCGGCTTTTGGGCCAGTTGTCGGTCCGTCCCATTCGACTTTCTGACCGGCATGGCGTTTGACCATATCCATGGCTTCAGAAATTTTATCTGCATGTGCTGGCACTGCAACGCCCAACATTAGCACACCTGCAATAAATGATCTTCTCAGCATATCTTCCTCCAAGATAACAAAGCTATTTTCTAAGCTTGGTATTTAAGATGCCCGTTTCGAACACCCGATTTGTAGACGTGCGGTGAGCACCTCTAATTCTTCAAATTTAGCTATTTTTTGGCAGCGCCTTTGCGCCGTTGCGCATAGCCCGCAATGCCAATGGCAACCAGCAACGTCACACCGTTGAACATAGGCTCAACCCAGAACGACCCACCGATTTGTTGAATGCCCGATATGCCAACGGCCAGGATGGTGACACCCACAATCGTGCCCCAGACATTCACGCGGCCAGGTTTAATGGTTGTTGAGCCCAGGAACGCACCAACCAGGGCCGGCAGCAAATACTCAAGACCTACACTTGCTTGGCCAATGCGCAATTTAGACGCAAGTAACACACCTGCCAGTGCAGCCATCAGACCGGATGTCACGAACGCACCAACTACAAATTTCCGCGTTGGAATACCGTTCAGTTCTGCAGCACGAGGGTTGGCGCCAATGGAATAGAGATATCGACCGACAGGCGTATATTCGAGTATGAGCCACATAGCGACCGTGATGCCCAAGACATAAAACCCCGTGATTGGCAGCCCAAAAACAAAGGTCCCGTTCAACGCATAAAATCCATCAGGGAGAACACCCACCACCTGACGTCCACCCGTGTGCCATAGCGCCAACGCATAAAGCACAGTCCCGGTTCCCAGCGTCGCAATGAATGAATCAATTTTCGCGACCTCAACCAATAGGCCGTTCAAAAACCCAACCGCAGCACCCAGAAGGAGAACGATGATAACCGCAATAGGCCAAGGAACGCCGTAAAAGGTTTGAAGTGAAATTGCCAAAATATGCCAAAGCACAATGCCGTAGCCCACAGTCAGATCGATCCGGCCTGCCACCATTGGTATCATCGCCGCTAAACTCAGAAGCGCTATGATGGATTTGTCCGACACAATGGACCTGAGATTCAGGACCGTTGGAAAGGTGTTCGGCAGCAAAACTGAAAACAGAATGATCAACCCGAACATCAAAATGACAAGACCATAGACTGGTGCAAGCCGGATCAACTTTGTTGTAAAAGACTGGCCGGCCAATTCTGCCTTGGTAGGTTCCAGCGCATTAGATTCAATGGACTGCATGATCGGCCACTCCAGTAGTTGCATCGCCAGTTTCTCCGGCTGATGCTGCTTGAATTAGGGATTCTGTTGAAAGCTCAACGCCCGAAAGTTCAGTAACGATTTTACCGCGACTAAACACGACAGCGCGGTGGCAGATGGTGGCAACTTCTTCAAAATCGGTTGAAACCACCAACACACCCATTCCTGATGCAAGGGCGTTGAACAGGAGATTATAGATTTCTGCTTTCGCTCCCACGTCCACTCCGGCGGTTGGGTCTTCCGCAATGAGGAATTTCCTGTTGGTACCGAGCCACCGTCCAACGACAATTTTTTGCTGATTGCCGCCGGACAGGGCTTCGATCGCCAGGGAGGGATCATTTGGGCTTAAACCCACCAACTCGCCCAGTTCTTTTGCTTGGGCAGATTCGGCAGAAGGAAGAAGCAAACTCAAGGGCGTGCGGCCTGATGCAGCCGGGTTGATAAATGCATTTTCACGGATGGTCAGAACTGGCGTTATGGACTCCACCACGCGGTCGCGGGCAACAAATCCAAACCCTGAATCCATAGCGTTGCGGGGAGACGTCAAATCTGGTTTTTCACCATCCAGAAGGACACTTCCTTCATGTTCCATCACACCAAAAAGACTGCGGCCTACATCTTCATGTCCTGCTCCACGCAGGCCAACAATGCCAACAAGTTCGCCATGGTGAACAGCTAGATCAATAGGACCTACATTTTCAGTCTTCAGACCTGAAACCGTTAGAATTTCGCCGCCACTTTGAATCTCTGGTTTTGCAATCTCACGCGTCTTGCGACCAACGATCAAACTGACCAATTCTTCTGGCGTGGTATGCGCAACGTCACGAACGCCCACCAAATTGCCATCACGCAAAACTGACACACGGTCTGCAATTCGAAAGACTTCATCGAGACGATGCGACACATAGATCATGCCAACGCCTTTTTGGCGCAAGGGACGGAGAGCGGCAAACAAGCGCTCCACTTCGTCCGCTGGCAAACTGGCGGTTGGCTCATCCAATACAAGGAAATCGCACTCAACAGCCAAGGCACGGGCGATGGCAACGAGGGATTTTTCCGTGCGGCTCAAACTGGCAACACGGGCGGAAGGATCAAAGTCGCAATCCACTAGCTTAAGGGCGCGGGCAGCGGTCTCTTCAGCCTTCTTCCAATCAACCAGGCCGAATTTACGGGAATACCCAATTGCAAGCGCAATGTTCTCTGCAACACTCATCCATTCAATGAGACCAAGATCCTGGTGAATAAACGCGACCGCTTGTTTTTCGTTTAATTTACCTGGGGCATGCGTGTAGTTGACACCATCAATTAGCACGCGACCACTGTCTGGCTTATGGATACCGCCGAGCACTTTAATGAGGGTAGATTTACCAGCACCATTCTCTCCGAGTAGCGCCACGATCTCTCCGCGATCCACATGCATGGATACACCACCTAGCGCCTTGGTGCCGCCAAATGATTTCTCAATACGATCGAAAAAGAGTCCGCTATCCGGTCTCATCGTTTTTGCCTCATCACGGCAATTCCTCCACAAGAGTCCCAGTAATTCTTGACTACGTTACCGGTAACTTATATTAACTTTCCTTACGGTGCTTTCAGAGTCAAGCAGAAAATGTTATCGGTAACGCAACAAACTCTATGGACTGATTATGTCGTCTAAAAAGACCAGCAAACCGCCCAGAAAAATTAGCGCTAATCTTGCTCAAGTGGCAGATGCGGCAGGCGTATCCAAGATGACAGTTTCTCGCATTCTTCGTGACAGCGGCGGATTTTCCGAGGAAACCCGCGAAAAAGTCATGCGGGAAATCGATCGTTTGGGTTACGTGCCAAATCGACTGGCAGCAACATTCGGCTCTGAAGCATCGTCCACTCTGGTTGGCGTTTGCGTGCCAAGGGTCACAAGTCGGCTATATGGCGAAGTGCTGGAAAGCATAGATAGAACTCTTTTCAGATTTGGCTATCAGACCCTCATTGGAACCAACGAAGAATTACCAGACGTTGAGGAGAAATGGCTCCGGGGTCTTCTTTCTTGGCGTCCTGCCGGCGTCATTTTGTCAGGGCGAAACCATTCATCGGGCACCCTGGAATTATTGAAAGCAAGCTCAACGCCGGTGGTCGAAATCTGGGATTTGAACACAAGCCCGCTCGATGTCTCTGTTGGATTTAACCATTTCGATTGTGGTTATGAAATGGGCCATTTTCTCATTGGACGCGGCCGCCGACATGTTGGCTATGTGGGTACACAGCCAACAACTACAACCATGGGCTCAACCCGATTTGCGGGGTTTCAAAAGGCACTTTCCGCAGCTGGTCATCCACTTGTTGCAAAAGAATTGCTTCACGACCGTTCCAGCTTTTATGCGGGATATTACGGCACTGAAAACTTGCTAAGCCGGGAAAACAATCTTGATGGCATCTACTATCAAGATGACGAAATGGCGATTGGCGGCTTATTCTTTTGCAACAGCCGTGGCATCGACGTGCCGGGCCAGCTTGCCATCGCGGGATGGGGCGGCATGGAAGCAGCATCTATTCTGCCACAACGCCTAACCACAACAATGGTTTCCACACACGGCGTTGGAAAACAAGCTGCTGAAGTTTTGGTGGCTCGCCTTAGAGACGAGCCATGCAAAGAAGTCGTGGTTGTACCAACCAGATTAGTGCCGGGCGCAACCGCTTAAGGTATCTGCACACCCTGCCGGTTTAGCCTGATGGCATAGACACTTGTTGTGGCTGTCATGAACAGCTGATGCTTGGAACGCCCACCAAAGCAGATGTTAGACACCATTTCAGGCGTCAAAATTTTCCCGATCAAGTCGCCAGCTGGATTGATACAGTGAACACCATCGCCTGCCGATGACCACACATTTCCATCGCTATCGAGCCGAATACCATCTGCGCAGCCAGGGTTGATTTCATGAAACACATCACCGCCGGTGAGTTTTCCATCGTCGGCTACATCAAACATCCGAATGTGACGCTCGGCATTCTCATCAAATATCACGCCAGTTTCCACAACATAGAGCCGGTCTTCATTCGGTGAAAAAGCCAATCCGTTCGGACAGGCAAAATCCGTCAAAACGGCCTCTATGGTTCCAGCATCCATGTCAACTTTGTAGACATGGCACGGCAATTCCTGTTGGGATTTGAAGCCCTCATAGTTGGTCATGATGCCGTAATGCGGATCTGTAAACCAAATGGTTCCGTCAGATTTGACCACTACGTCATTTGGCGAATTCAATCGTTTGCCTTCGAAACTGTCAGCGACAATTGTGATCGATCCATCATGCTCCGTACGCGAAACCCGGCGCGTGCCATGCTCGCAGGAAATGAGGCGGCCCTGCCGGTCTCTGGTGTGGCCATTGGAATAGTTGGATGGTTCGCGGTACACGCTGGTTCCAACGCCGGGCGTCCAGCGCATGATTCTATTGTTTGGAATGTCTGAAAACAGCAAACAATTTGCATCCCCAAACCACACTGGGCCTTCCACCCAATCAAATCCTGTAGCTATTTGCTTCACGGGAGCGTTGCCCAGTACGAAGCCATTAAAGGATTTGTCCAAAACTTCAAAAAACGACATGTTTTTCAACCCAGTTCAAATTCTTGTTGATCATTTCGAAAAGATATATGTTATCGATAACATATATTTCTCGTCTCGCAAGGAGCCTATCATGAGTTTCACAAGCACCACACAAATCCTCACCCATGAAGGCGCCATGACCATGCTTAAAGCTGCCATTGCTAGGGCAGATCAAATTGGACAGCCGCAATGCATCGTCATTGTTGATGCAAGTGGTGAATTGGTCGCCGAAGTGAAAATGACAGGCGCAAAGTTTCTTAGCCGCAAAAGCGCGTTGGCGAAAGCACTGACTGCAGCATCCATTGGCGGACCCAGCACAAACATTCCAGAAGCGGTGCGCCCAGCCATCGGGGCGGCAACCCAAGGATGCGTAACCGGGTTGCCCGGAGGCCTGCCGGTAAAGATCAATGGCATCTTGCTCGGCGGTATCGGAATTGGCTCCGGCAGCGGCGACCAAGATATCGCCGTTGCCAATGCTGCTTTACGCGCTGTTAGCGCTGAGGTGTTTGAGTAGTTCTACCCTATGCACCTTTTGCAAATTGGATTTGGGTCTTCATTGATTTACTGCGGTCTGAGGCAGTTTCAAACGCCTCAACCGCTTGCTCAATCCCAAAGGTATGAGAGATAAGCGATTTTACATCAATTTGGCCATTTTGCATCAACTGAACAGCCATTGGAAACTCCTCGTGGAAGCGGAATGAGCCACGCAGGTCAAGTTCCTTGGCTGTCAGCATCATCATTGGCAGATTCATGTCACCCCCAATACCAAGCTGCAAAACGATACCACGTGGACGCATTGCGCCAATGCCAGCGATCAAAGCTGGTGCAGCACCAGAACACTCAAACAGCACATCGAAATAACCTTTGTCAGGCTGATAGCCTTCCAGTGCATCTGGTTCTGAAATCACGTTGATCGTACGGTCAGCACCTACATTTTTCGCGTAAACAAGAGCTTCGTCAGATAGGTCAGTTGTCACAATTTCTGCAGCACCGGCGGCGCGGGCGGCAAGAATACAAAGAGTGCCAATTGGCCCACTTCCGGTAATAAGTACCTTCTTGCCCATCAATTCACCGGCACGACGCACAGCATGTAGAACAACCGATAATGGCTCTGCTGCAGCAGCTTCACCAGGCGTCAAGCCAGTTGCTTTCACACATTGGCTGGCATCAGCAATCAGAGTTTCCTGGAAGGCACCCTGGATATGCGGGAAAGGCATTGCAGAGCCATAAAACCGCATATTAAGGCAATGATTGCGCGACCCTTCAGCGCAATATTTGCAGTGACCACAAGGACGCGATGGTGAAACGGCAACCAGGTCTCCAACAGAAAGACCTTCAACACCCGCGCCAAGTTGGCTCACAAAACCAGAAACCTCATGACCCAGAACCATAGGCTCCCTCAAGGTAATCGGTCCAAAACCTCCGTGCAGGTAATAATGTAGATCTGACCCGCAAATCCCTCCCGTTGCCATACTAATGAGCACTTGGCCTGCAGCCGGTTCCCCTACGGATCTTTCCTCAACGCGGAGGTCTTTTGCTTCGTGTATTACAATTGCACGCATATTTTCAAATTCCTATAGAACGGGCGTTAGCAGGTCTTTGCCATTAAAGTGAGCAACGAGATTATCGTAGACGAGTTTGCCCATGGCTTTTCGTGTTTCCACCGTACCAGAGGCATGGTGTGGTTGCAGCAAGACATTGTCCAATTTCAAAAATCTTGGATTCAAAGCTGGCTCTCCATCAAACACGTCAAGTGCAGCAGACCCTAAAGCACCAGTTTCCAGTGCATCCAGCAAAGCATCTTCATCAATATTTGAAGCCCGAGAGATGTTGATCAACATACCTTCGTCTCCCAGCGCTGAAATGACCTCTCGATTGACGATATGGCGTGTTTCCGCAGAGGCGGATAACGCTACAAACAAATAGTCAGAGCGTTTCGCAAGTTTCACGACATCTGATATGTATGTCCAGTTCGATGAATCCGATTTCGGCGTCCGGGTGTGATAGGAAATATCCATATCAAAAGCTGCCAACCGCTTTCCTATTTCAGTACCAATGCGACCAAGCCCAAGAATGCCAACGCTTTTTTCATGAACACGGCTTTGCAAACCATACTGGCCTTTGCCTGCCCAGCTGCCACTACGCACCCACCCTTCAGCGCCTAAAATTCCGCGAGACTGAGCAAGCATCATTCCAACGGCTAAATCCGCAACGTCCTTGGTCAAAACATCTGGTGTGTTGGTGACACGAATACCCCGTTCACCAGCAGCCTTCATATTAACAGCATCGTATCCAACCCCATAAACGGAAATCAATTCTAAATTGGGAAGCGCATCGATCAACGCACGATCAGCGCCCAGATCTCCTCGGGTCGCAATGGCTTTGATGCCTTGCGCATGAGTTTTGATGAAGGCCACTTTGTCCGCCGCTTCGAAATAGCGATGCATGGTAAAGGTATCGTTCAAGGGGCCTTCGTCCCATGACGGATAAACGCCAACCTGGAGAACTTCCGTTTTACTCATCTGCTATTTTTCCTGAGGATTATGTTGAAAATGTTATCGATAACATATACAGATGATGCAGAAGCTGTCGAGATGAAAAAGGACCTTTAAGCGTGACAGATGGAAAGAACCTATTTGACCTGACAGGGCGTACCGCGCTCATAACCGGGTCCTCACAAGGAATTGGCTACGCCCTTGCAAAAGGATTGGCGAGTGCTGGCGCAAGCATCATCATAAATGGTCGCGATACAGGTAAAATTACCAGTGCTGCAGCTGAGCTCAAAACTGGTGGCGCGACCGTTTATCAACTTGCGTTTGATGCCACAGACCACGGTGCCGCCAAGGCAGCTGTTGATGGGTTTGAAGCCGAACATGGTGCCATCGACATTCTCGTTAATAATGCTGGCATGCAACACCGCACACCATTGGAAGACTTCCCACCGGAGGCCTTCGAAAAACTGCTGCACACCAATATTTCGACCGTGTTTAACGTTGGTCAGGCAGTTGCGAACCACATGATCAAACGTGGTGCCGGTAAAATCATCAACATAGCTTCTGTGCAAACTATGTTGGCGCGTCCGGGCATCGCTCCTTATACAGCCACCAAAGGTGCAGTCGGCAATTTGACCAAGGGCATGGCAACTGACTGGGCGCAACATGGCATGCAAGTCAATGCGATCGCTCCAGGTTATTTTGACACACCTTTGAATGCGGCACTCGTGGCCGATCCAGAGTTCAGCGCATGGCTTGAAAAACGCACGCCAGCGGGACGTTGGGGCAATGTTGAAGAACTTGTTGGAGCTTGTATTTTCCTTAGCTCCGCTGCTTCTAGTTTCGTAAACGGCCACACACTCTATGTCGATGGAGGCATCACTGCCTCACTCTGATAAAAATATTTCTGGAGATACCCGTCTGTTTGTTGTGATGGGCGTAGCCGGTTGTGGAAAATCTTCCATTGGCGAAGCTCTAGCCATCAAACTTGGTGGTCAGTTTCTGGATGGTGATACGTATCACCCACCGGAAAACGTCGCAAAGATGAGCCGCGGAGACCCGCTGACGGATGAAGACCGTTGGCCTTGGCTAAAACGCTTTGCCACCGAGATGAGTGCTCGAGAAGGCATCGTCGTCGGCGGTTGTTCAGCATTGAAAAAGGCCTATCGCGAGACCATCACCGACGCCGCGGGTGAAAGCACTGTTTTCATTTATCTATCGGGTAGTCGCGAGCTGATCGGATCACGGATGGGGGCTCGTACAGGACACTTCATGCCAACGAGTCTTTTAGACAGCCAGTTCGCGACGCTCGAAACGCCCACCGCAGACGAAAATGCAGTCACGATAGATATTGATGCGACGGTTGAAACAATTGTCGATCGCATTCTAGCCGCCATTTAAGGAACGTAAAATGACAAACAAAGTTGCATTGATTGGCGCTGGTGTTATGGGCAGCGCAATTGGAACACGCTTGGTGGAAACGGACAATGATCTGGTTGTCTTCGATCTGGATACAGAAAAAGTTGCGGCCTTGGTTGCAAAGGGCGCCACAGCGGCAGTATCAGCAGCGGCCGCCGCATCAGCGTCAGATTTTATCATTCTCAGTCTGAATTCTCCGCATATTGTCCGCGCAGCAGTATTTGGAGAAAGCGGCGTTGCCGCAGGTGCCAAAAAAGGCACATTGATCATAGATATGTCATCCATTGATCCAGAATCTACAAAAGTGCTTGCAACTGAAGCTGCTGAACAAGGCCTTATCTGGCTAGATTGCCCACTGTCTGGCGGCGCGCCAAAAGCGTTGATTGGTGGCCTGGCCGTTATGGTTGGTGGTGATGCTGACGCCTTTGAAAAATCAAAGGCAGTCATGAACGATCTTTGTGCAAACTATACATTGATGGGTCCAAGCGGCGCGGGCCAAACTACCAAGCTGATCAATCAGGTACTTTGCGCATTGAATTTTGTAGCCGTTGCTGAAGCAACACAATTGGCGTTGGACGCAGGCGTTGATGCATCCGCCATTCCGCAAGCGGTAGCTGGTGGCCGTGCAGATAGTGCCATTCTTCAAGAGTTCATGGCCAAGATGGCGCGTAAAGATTACACGCCCACCGGCAGCATCAGCAACATGGTCAAGGATCTCAATGGGGTACAAGATTTAGCGCGTGTTACAGGGACATCGATGCCGCTAACAGCAATGTGCGCAGAGATGCACCGGCTCTTGATGGCAGCTGGCCATGGCAGTGCGGACAATGCCGCGCTGATGAAATATTTCGAAGGTCCAAAAGACTAATTTCACAGCCTTTCACACAAATCCCGGAATATTGGAGAGTTTACTATGTTAACGCGTTACGCCTTGTTTGAAGGCTCCGTAAAAGAAGGACAAACACCGGCATTTCGGGCGTTTGTAAACGAAAACCTCGTACCCTTGTGGACTCAGTTCGATGGCGCAATCGAAGTTCGTGTGATGTTCGGTGAAGACCGTGATGAAGGTGCTCCAGAATTCCCGCTCATCTTGGCAATCAGTTACGAGAATATTGCCGGAATGGAAAAAGCTCTGGCTTGCGATGCGCGTTTCAAGTCACGCGAAGTAACAGGTGTAATGGTAGAGAAATATTTTGATGGTCGCATCCATCATCATGTAACCGAGGCGACCGATCACCCGGTTAAATCCTAGAATCTATTCGCCGGCTTCCTTGTGAAGGCGGCGAATACCAGGCCCAGTTGGTTTGACCCGGTTTCCCGGGTGAATTGGATCCGGGCCCCAAATAGCCTGATAGGTATCGATCGTCCTGCCTTTTGACTGCAGATAGATAAAAACCACAATCAGAACGCACCACCAAAGCGGGATACCAATCCACATCCAAAGCGCTGCATTGACGGTCCAAAGACCGGTCAAAATACTCACGGCTGATAGCAGTAAAGCAAGGTAGCCAATGGATTTGTGGAGATACTCAAACATGAGACGCCGAGGCGTCATATCATAATGATCACCGTGTGTCGTTCCATCAGCCGCAGGTTCCGTTGGGCCTCCTTTGGTTCCCCTTAAAAGTCCAGCGACAAATTGGAACAGGCAGAAGGATACAACCGCCCACCCAACCATGGTGTGTGTGCTGAAATGGAATGCGCGACCCGGATTTGTCAGGATGAAATAAAGTGCACCTAGAACAACAAACCCGCCTGCAATCTGGAACACCAAATGGCATCGCCACCAGGTTAGATTATCCACAACACGCGGCCAATCCTGCCCCGGCATGATCTTGAAGAATCGCGCGATGATAACACCGAGCGGAAACAAGAATGCCCACGCCACAACCATCAAACGAGCATGCCATGACACGTTGAAACCAACGTCATGCAAGCGCGATGGGTCAATTGGAAGTAATAGCCAATCGAGCATTAGCCTTTGACCGCTCCAGCTGTCATGCCAGTGATGATTTGCCGTGATGCAACAAAGGTGAAGATAATCGGCGGTACAGCCAGCAACATGCCGGTCGCCATGATCACACCCCAGTCGATGTCGTATTCCGTCAGTGAATTCACAATGGTGACAGGCACCGTCCGCGAATTACGGTCAGCCAATGCGTTTGCCAAAAGAAATTCGTTCCAAGCAATTCGGAATGTAAAGATTGAAGCCGCAGCAAGGCCGGGCTTAATGATGGGCAACACCACCAGAAAAAATACCTGAAATGGCCCGGCACCATCCATGCGCGCAGCTTCTTCCAGCTGGATTGGAACTTGCACGATAAAGCTCTGCAATATCCAGATCACAAATGGCAAATTCATCGCTACATAAACCAGAATGATGCCAATTTTCGTGCCATCAAGTTGGAACTGGAAAGTCCAGATACCAAACACTGGTACCAACAACACAGCAGGTGGCACCATGCGCATCACCAGTGTCGTTAGGGACACTGTATCGCGGCCCATAAATCGGAAACGAACAATCGCATAAGCTGCCATGCAACCAATTATCAAAGTCAGGGCAGTTGAAATAATTGCGATCGTCAATGAGTTCATAAGCGCCCGGCCAAAGGTCGGATCACAATAATCGACATGCTCCGGGGCATACCAAAGCATGTCGCAAAGCGCTGTTTCGTAATTGCGTAATGTCGGCATGAAAATGAGGCTGGACGTGTCGGACATGATGTCCACGTTCAACTTCATTGATGTCATTAGCATCATCAAGATAGGACCGATGGACATCACCACCAACGCAACAATCAATGCATAAAAAGCAGGGTTTTGCTTATCGTAAGTTTTATCAGCCATTACGCATCTCCCTCAGCTGCCGCTCTCAATCGCATAGCTCTAGCCTCGGAGACCTTGTTGTAGAAGAACATTGCCAAGGTGAGGACCAACAGCAGGATCAACAGATAGTTCGACATCGCCGCCGCTTCTCCCAGCTCCCGGAATTCAGATGCGGTACGAGAGATGCGCAGCGACAGGATTTCGGTCGACAAGCCTGGGCCGCCATTCGTAAGCACAAGCACCACTTCCAGAACCTTGAATGCGTCAATCAGGCGCAACAGGCATGTCACGATGAGTACCGGCATCATCAAGGGCAATTTGATATGTATAATTTGTTGCCAGCCAGATGCGCCATCAATGCGGGCAGCTTCCAGCGTGGAGCGCGGCAGAGATTGCAGTGCAGCTAATGACAAAATGAAAATGAAGGGCGTCCACTGCCAAACATCGGCAATGACAACCGACGCAAATGCCCAGCTTCCGTCGGAAAGCCAAGGGACTGATTCAAATCCGAGCGACTTCAGGGTGCGGTTAAATATGCCCACCGTTGGGTGGTACATATAGCGCCACATAAGACCCACCACGATAGGCGCGATCATCATAGGAAGAATGAACAGTGTTCGTAGGACAGACATGCCTCGAATGTTTCGGTCTAGCAAAAGTGCCAATCCGACACCAACGACCATTTCCAGCGAAACAACGATCGCGGCAAATTTCAGAGTAACGAAAAGGCTTTCGCGGAAGCTCTCATCGCTTAAAAGATTGATGTAATTTCGAACACCAACAAACTCGGCTTCACCGATGCGTTGGCTTGGGTTCCAATCCAGAAAACTGGCATAGATCATATAGCCAATCGGATAGAGCAAGGCGATGGCCAGGATCACAACGGCCGGCGCCAAGAACATATACGGTGTTAGCCGATTAACGTTTGCTACTTGCATGAAAGCCGCCTGAGGTTTCCCAGAATTTGGATTAATTTTGTTGAAGATAGACTGGGGCGCACTTGCCCCAGTCCATTGTGTTGGTCGTGTCTTGGGAGATTAGTTCCAGGTA
>JBGCFS010000229.1:0-3572 GCA_045107035.1 Hyphomicrobiales bacterium | reverse complement strand
CTTAAAGCACTTCTGATTGCTGATAACGGTGACAACCCAAAGCATACATCTTCGCGATCGCGAGATATTATCACCAAGCTGCACTCCACATCATTGGGACTTCTAGGAGAAGATCACCAGATCACCAAAGATCTATCGGAGATGAAGCAAAAAAATGGTCATAAACTCTCGCTTGAGGGCTCCAACGGCAAGTTCGGCAGTTACATTGCGCAAATTGCGCATGACCTCGCTTTTTTAAAGAAATCATCGAAGGCGGGCGACAACCGGGCAGATCAAACTTCCCTCGTTCGACAGTGGGAAGACTCTTCAATAAGCCAAGCCGCTGCATTGGGCACAAGAAATATTGTGGCAGCTGACAACATCCATCAGACAGTGGATTTCTTTCGCCAAGCCCTACAAACGGACAATCACAAGGTTAAGATGCAGTTGGCCGGGCTGAATGTGGAAAATGCAGGTGATTTAAAAACCAAAATTGCCAGCATGAGTGCAGGCGACAAACTCGAGATATCGTCTGGATTTGGAATAGGCCTGAATGCAACTCTGAAAGCCAAGATTGGGGATCCGACAGGAGCGGTCAGTGTTGGCGGAATTTCTGCTGGCATCAACTTAGAACGTATTAATAAGCATTCAATTGCAATCAAAAAAGACGCAAATGGCAAGGTTACTGTCGAATTTAAAAATCAGACTGCGACGGTTGCAGGCCTGAATGTCACAGGATTTGTTGGGCTTGATGTGGCTGGTGCCAATTTTGCTGCAGTCAAACCCAGCCTTTCGCTTGGGCTGGAAGGGTCAAACATTGCTGGTGACAGCTTAACAATGACACTTTCTAACGAAAGTCTGCAAACTGCTAACGGGAAATCATTTTTTGACGATCTTTTTAAGGGCGAGGTCGCTCCATTTGACCTGTTGTCAAATCAGGAAGACATATCATCCAAATATAGCAATGTGCTTGACGTAAAGGTAAAAGTCACGGGAACCATCGGGGGTAAACCAGAGGATAACCTTGTAGCTCCTTTCAAAACGGCCAACAGCGACAAAACAGTAACCGGCTCATTCTTATTCACAGGGCCCTCAAGTAACATTACAAATGAAAGAACGCTGTTTACGTCAGGGACAGAGTCGAGCCGCGATGCCGATGGTAATGTGACAAAATCTGCCGGGTTCTCAAAATGGTTCCCTAGAGGTACTGGAAAAACGACAACCTCCACCGCGTTCATTGGCGTAGCAGGCAAAGGCCAACCCCAAAATGAGGCAGGTACTGGCGTTCCGTTTCAAGCCACAGCAGATTTTTCGAGTCCGACCACTGTTCTCGCACAAGATGTGAACACACTGCGACCAGAACTACAACTAATCAAAGCGAACTTTGAAACAGTTGACGGCGTCTCAAAAGTGACAAGCTTTGAATGGAAATCCAGCGTCGTGCGCGATGGCAAATTGCTCGAGAATGATAAAATTGCCGGATTGCTCCGCCCAGGGGCGCTTGATACTGAGGGAGCCGCACTGTTGCAGGCGGATCTGGTTGACTTGGTCAGCTATACGACCCGCGAAAATCGCAACGGCATCAAATCATCTTTGGCGGTTGTGAAGACCGAGATTGCAAAGCTTTCCCTCAGTGAGAGTGATAGCACCAAGTACAATGCCATCATCAAAACGATGGAAGGCCTAAGTGATTTTGGCGCGACCAATTCAGGAAAACTGTTCAAGCGGGTAAAAGGCGATCAGGCCTTGTTCTTGGCTGAACTCAAGAAACTGAAGGGACTGAACGGAGATAACCTTGCTATAACTACCGCCCTTAATGAAATGAACGACAGGCTTGCTGATAGTAGTAGTTGGGAGACAGGCCAGCGCACGGACAACCGTGCCAGCGTCACCATGAAATACACCGTTGATGGCAACTTTGATCCAAAAGATCCTGCGCAAATGGAACAGGCCAAAAAGCAGATGTTCGAGAGGTTTGCTGATGCAAAAGTCGAAAGCATTTCAGCAACGGCAGACAGAACCACTGAAACCAAAGTTAAACTACCGTTTGGTATTGTATCCAGCGATGTAAGCGGCAAGTTGACCCGTGATATAGCATCCATCAATATTGATAATTCCGGCTCGAAAACTGTCTATGACGCCGCCAACAGCTTTTCCACCAGCGACCGACCACGTCTAGATATCGCCAAGATACCTGAACGGCCAACGCCGCACAGCAAGATACCTGTCATTGGCGATTTCAATCAATTTGCCAAAGATAAGTTTGCAAGTGATTTCAAAACAATCGGCAACCTTTTTGAAACTGAAGGCAAACGCCTGATGCCTTTGACGCTTGGCAGTGAACTTTCCGAGCGAACCAAGGTCGCAGGCTCAGTTGAGAACATTGCATTGAACACCTTTCAGGATGCATATGCGATGATTTGGGACCCCGCACGGCCTGAAATGAACGACAAAACGACGCGACGTAGCCATATGGTCGATGCGCTGTTTGATTTTACGCAAGCCGTCGGTGCCGATGCATCACAAACAACCCGTTTGCAGCAATTTGTGGGTCAATCTTTGTTTGAGACCCAAAAATTCTGGAAAAGTCATTCAGAGTCTAGCAAGCTGGTAAAAAGTGAGCATGCAAACCGCAATATCTTAGTACTTGTCGACGGACACCTGACTTACGCGGCAGAGCCGGGCAAGTTGGTGAAACTACCCATTGACATGATGGTTCGTCTCCAACGTGAGAATCCCGACCTTGAGGCGGCAGTCAGAAGTGGTGAAGATGGCACCTTTGTTGTAAGTCAACCGCTTCAGCAAACCGATATTAACACTTTGGCAACGCAGCCACAGTTTACACAGGCTGACATCGATCGTGCACGCGGCGACAAGTATTTTGATCCAGCAACGGTTATGTCGGAATTGCGCAACGGTAATCTATTGGTGACTGATTTGTCATCTTCCGAGGCTATGATGCTTCATGATGTCTTTGACGACACAGGTTCATTGTCAGACAGCGTGGTCAATCGGCATATCAAGGATGCCATGTCATTTGATGGCAAGTATACGGATTTTAAAAACCGTATTTCTATCCTCGAAAGAAGTGGTATGCGCGACAGCCGCAATTGGGTTGGCACCATGAATGAGGACTCTGGCGGTAAGATCTACACCAGCATTATCAATCAGCGTGAGAAAGGTCGCAGCGCGCAAGAATTTGCAACAAACCTGAATATAAATGGCGCCACACCAATTTCTGATCTTTCTGGTTTGCAGGGGGTCATAGATCAAACCAGGATCAATAACGCCTATCTTGTGTTGAAGCTGCAGGGGAACGCCGAGAACCTGCAAAACTTCAAAGCTGCAATGGATGAATCTTCGCGCGCGGTCATGGACTCTGAGGCATACGGCCTGAAATCACCCGATGGCGAAAAAACTTTGGCGGACGTCAAAGCGGGTATCGGGAATGTTAAGCCAGTCGAGAACAGTGTTCCCAGTTCCGGAACGCTTGACACTATCCTGAATGATGTGGAGGCAAAATCAGATAAATATACTGTGCGTCTCGAAATTGGCGGGCAAGAGATTATTCTGGGTAAAGTTGAAGGTGGCTT
>JBGCFS010000228.1:0-15913 GCA_045107035.1 Hyphomicrobiales bacterium | reverse complement strand
AGACCAAGGCCTGAGCCTTTGTGGTCTTTGGTGAACTGGTTTTGGACCTGTTCGAAGGGGGTGCCAAGCTTGTTGATGGCATCATCCGGTATGCCGATGCCAGTGTCTTCAATAGACATATAGAGACCATACTCACCGGTCTGCAGCTTAACTTCAACAGATCCACCATCGGGTGTAAATTTTACAGAGTTGGTGAGCAGATTTAACATGATCTGCTTCATGGCGCGGCGATCGGCTTCAAAGGAGATTTTCTCCATGCCGGTCACAGCCAAATTCAAATTCTTGTTCATCACTTCGACGTTCATGACACGAATTGACTCGCGAACGATATCATCCAAATCTACAGCTTCAAAATTTAGTTGGTGACGACCTGCTTCAATTTTTGACATTTGCAGAATGTCATTGATGACCGCCAGCAGGAAGTTTCCACTCTGGTGGATGTCGTCACAGTATTCGCTATACTTTTCGGACCCGAGCGAGCCAAACACACCGGAGCGCATGATTTCTGAGAAACCGATAATGGCGTTCAATGGTGTGCGCAACTCGTGTGAAATATTTGCAAGGAATTCGGACTTGGCGTTGCTTGCAGCTTCCGCTTTTTCTTTTTCCAAGGCATAGCTGTCTGCAAGTTCCACCAACTGATGCGCTTGCAGTTCAAGCTTTTGCCGTGAATTGCTTAGATCGCGAATGAGTGAAGTTTGGCGCTTCTCATTTTCGATCATCTTTTGTTCGTGTACCTTCAGCGTTGTAATATCGGTGCCGACAGAAACAAAACCACCGTCCTTGGTGCGACGCTCACTGATTTGCAGCCAGCGATTGTCCGCAAGAGATGCTTCATAAGTTCGCGCCGCTGCTTGTTTCATGTCGCTTGGAAGAACAATGGTTGAGACGATGTCCGGATTACTCTTAGCTGCGATAGTGTCATAGGGCGTGCCTGTGCGCACATCATCTGGATGGAGCTTGTGAAGCTCTTGATATTTGGTGTTGCACATTACGAGACGGTTCTGATTGTCCCACAAGACAAATGCCTCCGATGTCGTCTCGATTGCATCACGTAGGCGAATATCGGCGAGTCTGGTGCGTTCGGCTAAAGCGTGTTGTTCCGTGACGTCTGTAGCAATGCCAACCAACTGACGACTGTCAGTTTCGTTGTTCAGTATCTCGCCACGCAGCCGCAACCAAATCCAGTCGCCATTGGCGTGACGGACACGTAATTGCTCGTCAAATTGTTGGTCTGTTGTCGTCAACAGCCTTGTTTGTAAATCTGACAGATTAGTGTCTTCCGGATGGATGATGCTATCCAAATCTGACATGGAGAAATGCAAGTCTTTGCCTTTTCCACGGGCAGGGTAGCCAAGTAACTCGGCCATTGAGCTAGACCAAATCATTGCGCCGGCATTCAAGTCCCAATCCCAGAGCCCTGAGCGACCATGAATAAGTGCCATTTCTTGGCGCTTGTAGGCACTTGCATATATCGCATCAGCTTCGTGTGCGCGGGCTGATTGTGCATAGAAGCTATAAACAAGAACCAGCGACAAAAGCAGCATGGCTACAAAAATCAACATGTCCTGAGTGCGTTTTGCATACCAGTTAGACAATGCTGCTTTGTGAGATTGAATGATTACCAGCGATGCAAAGGGCGCTTTGAGTTGGTGGGCTGTTACAAATACGTCTTCTTTGTTAGGGGCCTCAACTCGTAAAACACCCGCCTCACTGCCAAAAATAGTGAGCGGCTGAATATCACCCAGTTGGGTGGCAATGTTCTTTATAGCTATGGATCTTGTTTCTTGCGCCCGGGCAAGGACATCACCGGTCTCATTTAGAAGGAAAAAGCGGCGACCGTTACGAAGCGCGCCTTCTGGCAGGATATTCTTCAAAAGCGCATTATAGTCGTTTGTACTCGGCTTAGTCGCCAACTCGTTAATGCCACCGCTGGTCGCCATAGCAAGTGTCTTGAGTGTGAGCTCCGCTTCTTGGGTGGAAGCGGTCAGGTCTTGCGAAAGGCTGTCCATACGAATGGCCGCTACAATTCCAAGCGACAATATCACCAAAAGTGGGATCAGAATTCTGAGAAGGGGATCCAGCCCTAACAACTTTCGATCAGCTGGTCGAACCAGTGCTCTAAGGCTGTTAAAGACATGCGATCGCCCGACGCCGGTCGCAAATTTGCGGCCTTCGGTCGGCGCGTTGGCGGTGGAAGCCCGCGCCATAGTACCCCTCAAAAATTCAATAATATCGGCAACTCATCCCTGCCGAATCACTTCCATTTGAATCGATGCGAATCAGCATGTCTAGAGTCAAAATGAAAAAAAGTATTAACGCCCAACAACAGAAAATTGATGTTGGGCGCCGTTAAATTAGCTCACGCTAAAATGTGGCTAATTTGCAAAACTGGCGGTGTTATGAAGCCGTGCCCAAAAGTCTATGTGCAATGTCTGATACGTTGGATGACAGTCCATCCGTGTCGCGCAATGTTATCAAGGCAACCTTAGCTAGTTGTTGCCTACCGCTTTCAAGATTTCGCCAAGACCGCATGGCTTCCAACAAACGAGCTGCAATTTGCGGATTGCTCTTATCTAATGCCGCCACCTGACGGGTCAGGAATTGATAACCTCCACCATCTAAGCGATTGAACTGAGCGAAATTGGCAGAGAACCCGCCAATGAGTGAGCGGACCCTATTGGGGTTCTCCAAACTGAAGACAGGATCGTGCAAAAGTGCGCGAACAGTACTCAGTGTTTCATCACTATTGGTTATAGCTTGCAGCATCAGCCATTTGTCCATGACAAGCCCATTGCTATCAAAGCGCTTATACATGGCAACCAATGGTTCTGCTCGTTCTGTGCGTCCCTGGCGGCAAAGAGCGCCAAGTGCACCCATTCTATCCGTCATGGTTGCAGCTTCCATTGCTTGAGCGGCAGCCAATTGCGCTAATTCGTCCTTGTCGGTGGCTACCAGAAGATCAAGTGCTGCATTTTTGATTGCACGCTGCGCCGCTGACGCTGCATCTGTGGAAGTGTCACCGGGTTTGTGAGCCTTATGATAAAGCGTAGTCAGGCTGTCTTCCAAGCTTAGTGAAACATAGGCGCGAATATAAGCATGCGCGCTGTTGATCGCATCGGGGTTAAAACCTTCGCCCAAAGCCTCTGCTACATCCTGCGGCTGTGGCAGTTGAAAACACTGAGATTTAAAACTCGCGTCCATGTTCTCGTTTGCCAAAAGTGAGCCGAGTGCGGAAACCAACGCCAAAGGCGGTTCGGGCTTGTCGCCAGAAAGAACTGCGTTATTGACGTCTTTTAGAGCATCCATTGCGAGGTTTTGCACTGCTTGCCATCGATTAAACGGATCTGTGTCTTGCTCAGCTATAAATACTTTATCTTCGGCTGACTGGTTTTGTTCTAAAATGATTGGGGCAGAAAAATTACGGTTGATGGAGAGCCGGGCCTCGCCTGGAACATCATCAAATCGGAAACCTTGTGTCCTCTGTGTTACCAGCAGGACGCCATCTTCTCCCTTGGTGCCGTTCACCTTTATATCTGTGCCATCTGGCCCTACATACCCGAATTTCAAAGGTATTGTGAGGGCAGGCCGGTCCAGTTCAACGTGCGGGAGTTCTGAATAACGCTGTGAAATAGTGAGGCGTCGGCTGTTGTCATCCAAACGAACTTCATCCACGCGAACAATTGGTGTGCCCGGTTGGTGATACCATTCAGCAAATTCGGACAAATCCCTATCGTTGGCTTCCTCAAAACATGCCAGAAATGCTTCAATGGTCGTGGCATCTCCATCGTGGCGCTCAAAATACAAATCTGTACCTTTGCGGAAACCTTCACGTCCAATGAGCGTTTCCAACATGCGCACCACTTCCGCACCCTTGTTATAGACGGTAGCGGTATAGAAATTATCGATCTCTTCGTATTCTGTTGGACGAACCGGGTGCGCCAATGGCCCCTGATCCTCGGGGAATTGCCGCGCTTTCAGTGAGCGGACATCTCCAATACGCTGCACAGGCGCGGAGCGCATATCTGCAGAAAACTCCTGATCTCGATAGACAGTCAAACCTTCCTTCAGGCAAAGCTGGAACCAGTCCCGGCACGTAATGCGGTTGCCTGTCCAATTGTGAAAGTACTCGTGAGCGATGACACGTTCGACGCCGTAGTAATCCATATCTGTAGCAATTTGCGGGTCAGCAAGAACATATTTGTCATTGAAGACATTCAGTCCTTTGTTCTCCATTGCGCCCATGTTGAAGTCGGACACGGCAACAATCATGAAGATATCTAAATCGTACTCACGACCAAATCGCTCTTCATCCCAGCGCATTGAACGCTTGAGCGCATCCATTGCGTAGTCGCATTTGTCTTCGTTTCCATGCTCGACAAATATTTGCAAAACGACTTCTCTACCGCTTTGTGTGGTGAAGTTATCTTCCACCATGGCTAGGTCGCCGGCAATGATTGCAAATAGGTATGATGGCTTAGGAAACGGGTCGTGCCAAACGGCAAAATGTCTACCAGAAGCGTTTGGATTACCATCGCTTTCAATTGGCCCGCTAGCGATCTTGTTCCCATTAGACAAAAGGTGGTGGGCTTCAATCAGATCGGCTTCGATACGCACCGTATAAATGCTCAGCACATCTGGCCGGTCGTAGAAGTAAGTTATCCGGCGAAAGCCCTCTGCTTCACATTGCGTGCAATAGGCTGAGCCAGATCTGTATAGCCCCATGAGTTGCTTGTTGGCTGTCGGATTGAGGTTGGTTTCAACCTCCATAACAAACGTGTCCACAGGTGGAGAATAAACGATGAGCCTATTTGGTGCGGCGACATAGGCATCTTCATCCAACACAACGCCATCTATCTTGATGCTTACCAGCGATAATTCATCACCATCAAATTCCAGCGGTGTTCCGTCTTCAAATCCGTCGCGTTTCTTGATCGTTAGAGTCGCGACTACACGCGTGACCTCTGATCCCAGATCAAACAGCAAATCAGTTTGCTCAATTGCATATGGCGTAGATTCATAGTCGGCTAGGCGAATGGCTTCTTTGCGGCGGTTTTGGGTGCTCATAAAAGCTCCAGCTTCGTGTCGATGGATAAGTGTCTTCGATTGCGTAAGATATAGGCGCAACGAACGCATAGGTGAACCAGTCTTTGATAATTAAAGACGCATTCACTCATGCGAATCTCTAATTTGCTGGCGGAGCTGTGCTTTCTCGAATGATCAGCTCAACCGGCAATACCTTGCTTTGTTCAGATGTTTCTCCATCCAAAACTGCAATTGCAGCCAATCGACCCTTTTCAACTGATGGCTGATTGATAGTCGTAAGGGGAGGATCACTTAGCGCAGCGTCTGGCATATCGTCATAGCCGATAACCGATAATTGGTCAGGCACCTCGATTTTTTGCATCCGAGCATGGTCCAACACACCCAAGGCGATAAGATCAGACATTGTGATGATTGCAGTTGGTGGGTTTTTAAGACTTAGGAGATGAGCGGCTCCATTCGCACCTATTTGCCGGTTGTTTCCACACTCAAAAATGAGCTCAGGTTCAAGTGAAAGGCCCATTCTTTCCAGCGCAATTTTATAACCTCTCATACGTTTGCGACTGACTGCGAAGCTTATATCTTCCAGTCGTTGAGGTGAGGGAACACCGCGGGCACCATCACCCTTCAAATTCAAAGCAAGAATGCCGATACGACGGTGACCAAGAGACAGCGCATGTTCCATTGCAAGCCGCGCACCATTTTCGTCATCAACGGTAATATGGCTAACACCTGTAACAACCTGCGCATCGACGACGGCCAGTGGCAAATTTCTGTTTTGCGCCAGCGCAACTAGATGTGCGTCATCTTCAAGGCAATGCACCACAAATCCGTCAACCAACGCACTGCGGATCGTTTGAGCTGCCTTGGTCTCGTCCTGAGCTGTCACAAGCGTTATGCCAATGCCGCGTTGGTCGCAAATACTCGCAATGCCATTCATAAAAGATCGTGCGATTGGGTCGGTGAAAAAATGGCTCAACGGGTTGGAAATCAGGACACCAATTGTATTGGTCTTACCTGCGCGCAATAAACGCCCAACCGGGTCAGGGCCTTTATAGCCCAGCTCTTCTGCAGCAAGGAATACGCGAGTTCGCGTTTCTTCGCTAACTTGTTCTGGTTTGTTAAAGACATTTGAAGCTGTGCCCTGGCTTACATGAGCAAGCGTGGCTACATCGATTAATCGTACCGAAGCCCTTTTACCGGTTCTGGGTCTTTGAGAAACCAGAGCTTTCACAGGCATTTTCTCACATAATATGAATGTCTGCGAAACATGTGCGCCGATCTCGCTCGTATGGCAAGACCAACTTCTTCACAAAATTACTAAATTGATTTGATAGCGAGGAACCTGAATGTGCGTTGTTTGTGCGGAACGAGATAAATCAAACGGCAACGACTCGCTGTTTGGCCACCATCCAGTAGTCAATGATGAGCTGAGACAGGAGTCCACGGCCTTGCCAATCACTACATTTGGACATGCACTGATTTGCCCCTAAATCTCGTGCTCTTTGGTGAGTTTCATCATCGTCGGCGGTTGTAAGCACAACAATTGGAACGCCAGTAAATCTGGCATCCGAACGGAATTTTTTCAGAAACTCTTGCCCATTCATAATTGGCATATTGAGATCCAGGATGATCATTTCAGCTGGTTGATCACCAGAGCCAATTTGTTTGTTAAAGTCGTCCAAGCATAATTGCCCATTCTCATATTCGACAGCGGCCAAACGCTGCGGCATCAGATTAAGTGTGCGCTTAATAATGAAACGATCATCGGGATCATCGTCAACTAGCGCGATCACCATATCTGCATGTGCTTTGTCAAAAATAGGCATTATGCTGCCTCCTCAGTTTGCGAAGTTGCGGGATCAATTTTCATAACGTCGGTTGCAGGAAACACAATTTCAAAGCTTGCGCCGACGCCTTCTTCACCCTTTGCCGTTATCTGCCACCCATGTTTTTGGACAACACTGGATACGATCGATAGCCCAACGCCAGACCCGGCAAACCTTTGTTTGGTAACCAAACGTGTAAACGGCTCAAATATTGACTGACTTTGCTCATCCTTGAAACCAATTCCGGTATCAGTCACAAATAAGCGATAGACATCGCCGTCGTTCTCCATACCCAAATGCACTGCATTTGGTCTATCGGGGGCAGTGTATTTAACGGCATTGGATATCAAATTCTGTATCACCGATTGAAGTAACCTATCGTCTGCATTGACCAATACCCGTGGTACATCGCTGGTAAAAGTAACATTGCCGGGGAAGTTACTGACTTCCAATTGTTCTAGGATTGGCTCCAATACTTCTTCGATAGGATGGAACGCTTTGCCCAAGGTAAGGTCCTGTAGTTTAGCAAATCTCAGCAAATCGCTTACCAGGTTGCGTCCGCGTTTTGTTGCCTTGCTCATGACGTCGTAGCAGCGTGTTTTTAGTTCCGTATCACCGACACTGTCTGCTTCTTTGAGAACGTTCAAATAGTCCCCAATTTGCCTCATAGGCTCTTTCAAATCGTGCGATGCGACATGCGCGAAGCGTTTCATATCAGATGCATAGCTTGTGATTTGGATCTCTTGTTGCTTTTTCAATGTGACATCTGTCCCAACAAGAACGTAGCCAGTTAGAACGCCGTTTATATCAACAAGCTTTTGACTGTCCATGCTCAACCAAATAGTTGAACCTTTTTTGGTGATGAAACAGCTGTCAAAGCGACCAACGTTATATTCGTAAGTTTTGATCTTACTTTCAACGAGTGCCTCTGCAGGGGCAGGTTTTTGAAGAACTTCGTTCAGCTGGGTTGTGACCACTGCGTCAAAATAAAACGGTTTCTCTTGCACTTCTTCAAGTGTGTAGCCGGTCAATTCACAAAACGCGTTATTGACCCAACGCACCTTTCGGTCGGGGCCTTTCAACATAACCATATTGGAGGTAATTTCAGAGACTGCAGCTAGCTCATCAATCTTTTTTAGTTGTTCTTGCGTGATGTCCGCCAAATTCGTATTTTCATCACGCAATTCGAGGATATCGTCAGAAATGCTAGCAAAATGATTGCGGTCCTCTTTCAGATTTAGCATTTGACTCAAACGAATGATGCACATTCCAAATAAAATTGCACCAAGCGTAAGTGTGTTTGCCAGAAACGTATTGGTTTCTCTTTTATCAATCAAAGAAGCCTGAGTGGATTTGCGTAGTCCGTTGATGGCTTCGTTTGCATATTGTTTTGCCCATTGATAGTTGATGTCTCGTGCGCGGTTACGTGCAGCGGTAAAATCGCCTGCATTGCTGTCAGCAAAAATGGCATTGTGAGCAACTGCAAGTATGCGTCCAGCTCGGCTAAGGCGATCTTTGAATTCTGTCTGATTGGGGGCCATCGCCCGCAACTTTTGGAGTTCTTGCTTTAGCAACGGAACATTTTCGTTTCGTATGGCGTTCCACTTGGGTGCATTAGAAGTTGTTGCCATTTCGACAGCGTGAAAAATTTTGATTTCAAGCGCTTCGATTTTGTAAACCGTTGACAAGACGTCAATCAACAGATCTTCGGTTTGTTTGAGTTTGTACTCATGGCCAGCGCGAAGCGCGAGCACAACAATCATCAACAATGCTATCGCTAAAAAGCTGTCACGTATGCGTTGTTCAGCCCTTTGCGTGAGTTTTTGAGATACATTTTGTTGCATCTACTAGGCGGCTCCATATTTAGGATCCGCCAATTAGTAGTAGGTAATCGCAAAGAAACCGTAAATTGCATATCTTCTAATTGTTGGTTGTGCTATTTTGACACGCCTAGGTAAGCAGAATCACCCCAAAGGCGCTTAACTCGTTTGTCGCGACCACACGCACGACGGTAGTGAGTGTAGCGCGCTGAGCTCTTCTCATAAAAATCTTGATGGTATTCTTCTGCCGGCCAAAATTCCGTGGCATCAAGAATACGGGTTTTGATCTCTTCACCCAACTCTTTCTCTGCTTCAGCCTTTGATGCTTCTGCGATTGCACGCTGCTCATCATTCAGTACAAACACGGCCGTACGGTAAGAGTTACCACGGTCACAAAACTGTCCGCCATCGTCTACCGCATCAATGGTACGCCAGAATGTATCCAGCACTGAACGGTAGTCCGACTTCGATGTGTCGTACACGACACGTACAGCCTCTAGGTGACCATCTCTGCCATGATTTTTGTAGGTAGCATTTGGGGAATTGCCGCCAATGTATCCAGAGGTTGTTTCTGTGACACCGTTTACGTGGTCAAAATCTTTTTCGACACACCAAAAACATCCACCTGCAAGAATGGCTGCGCCTTCATCCGCTGCGGCTTGTGAAAGGAGTGAAGGGCTGGTCATTAGGCCGAGGCCAAAGAGCATGGAGGTAACAAGGCGCATGGTTTTATCTTTCTGTTGCAAATCCAACTAAAGCGGAATGTGTTTGAACTGATCTACATCAAAAAGGCCTTTGTCAGTTATTTTCAAGTGCGGGATGACTGGTAATGGTAGGAATGCGACCTGTAAAAACGGCTCAGGCAGGCGGCAACCAAGGCTTTTGGCGGCTTTTCGCAGTGGAATCAAACCTTCGTGAACTTGTTCGTGAGGTAGCTCACTTATAAGCCCTGCGATGGGTAATGAGAATTCTGCAAGCATTTCTCCATCGGCAACAACGACGAATCCACCCTGTAATTCGATCAGTCGATTGACTGCCACAGCCATATCCTCATCGTCTACGCCGAGCACCGTTATGTTGTGGCTGTCATGCCCAACGGAAGACGCTATGGCTCCCCGCTCAAGACCAAATCCTTCAACAAATCCCAGTCCTTGCAAGGGGACAGATAGTGTTGTTTTTCCATGCCGTTCAATAACGCCGAGTTTAGCAAGGTCATTGCCTGTATCTGCCGTCAGAAATCCGTTTTTCTCGGTGACAAAACGTTTGTTGTGCCGCGTCAAAATCAAACCGGCCTCAACACCGATCACTGGAATTTCGCGTGATGGTCCGGGAACCACAAAATGCTCTGCCCTAACATGCGAGGCTTTAACGCTACCAAGGCCAACTGGTGAGATATAGCCTCTGGTATTAAACAGATCAGCATCGACAGGCCGCCCTGCTGACAAAACTTGCTCCACCCGGCACCCTTCCAACGATGACACAAGCGCGATATCTGCCCGGTAACCCGGAGCCACCAATCCACGGTCCCATAACCGAAATGCCTTTGCGGCAGACCAACTTGCTAGACGATAGACATGATGCAAAGGACGCCCCAACGCGATGGCGGTGCGTATCATATAGTCTAGATGACCCTCCTCAGCAATTTCCATTGGATTTCGATCATCCGTGCAAAATGCCAAAAAGCTGGATGTATTTTCATCAATAATTTCAGCTAATGCGTGAAGGTCTTTGGAGACAGATCCTTCACGAATGAGAATAGTCAGGCCCTTTTTCAATTTTTCACGGGCTTCTTTCGCTGTTGTTGCTTCATGCTCAGTCGCAATGCCAGTAGCTGAATAGGCGTTTGCGTCCTTTCCAGACAGGAGCGGTGCATGTCCATCCATAGGACGGTCAGAAAACAGTTCCAGCTTTTCCAACATGTCCGGTGCCCCAGACAGAACGCCAGGGAAATTCATGACCTCTGCCAGTCCGATAACCTTGGGATGGCTCATAAAGGGCTTCAAATCATCTGCGCCAAGCTCAGCACCTGATGTCTCAAACCCTGTTGCGGGCACACAGGAGGAAAGTTGAATGCGCAGGTCCATGATGGTTTGTTCGGCACAATCTATAAAGTATTGAATGCCTTCTACACCAAGAACATTGGCAATTTCGTGCGGATCACATATCGCAGTGGTTACACCATGAGGCAGCACACAGCGGTCAAATTCCAAGGGTGTAACCAGTGACGATTCTACATGCAGGTGGGTGTCGATAAATCCTGGAACTGCTGTTAACCCGGATCCATCAATCTCGATTTTACCGACATAGCTCTCAGCGACGCCAACAATCGTGTCGTGAGTTATAGCGATATCGCCGTCAAAAACTTCACCTGTGATCACATCCAGTGTCGTGGCATTCTTAATCACCAGATCAGCTGGTTCATCGCCTTTGGCCTGTTGGATTCTTGCCTTGAGAGTGCTTGTCATAAACATGTGCCCTACTAATGATGTTTGGCTTGTGATGTCTTCAGTCGGATGATGCCGTTTCGCATTGGCAGCGACAAGGTGCCACGGCCAGACACCAGTACATTGCAATACGCGATACGCCATGTTTTGTATTGCACTTATAAGTGAAAATTCAGGATTATTCATATGTCAGACACGCAGATCATCAGCGGTAAAGAACTTGGAGAGACGGTTGTCACCATCGTCAAAACTGCAACAACAAAGTTGACAGCTGAAACCGGTGTAACACCGGGCATAGCTGTGGTTATTGTCGGTGAAGATCCAGCAAGTCAGGTCTATGTGCGCTCCAAAGGCAAGAAGGCTGAAGAATGCGGGTTCCTGTCTCGCACACACCGTTTGGCAGATGACACAAGCGAAGCAGATTTGGTGGCTTTAGTTGAAAGCCTCAATGCGGACAAAGACATTCACGGTATTTTGGTGCAGTTGCCATTGCCGAAGCACATCTCCGAAGAGCGGATTATTGAGCTCATTTTACCGAAAAAGGATGTGGATGGGTTCCACCCAATCAATGTTGGTTTGCTGAGCGCCGGTAACCGCAGCAGAGCCATGATCCCATGCACGCCGGCTGGAAGCCTTCTGTTGGCAAAACAGGCGCGTGGCGATAATCTAAGTGGCCTCAACGCTGTTGTTGTCGGCCGTTCCAATATTGTTGGTAAACCGGTTGCTGCACTGCTCTTGCAGGAAAGCTGTACAGTTACCATTGCACACAGCCGTACCAAGGAAATTGAAGCGTTGTGCCGCACCGCAGATATCTTGGTGGCTGCTGTTGGCCGTCCGGAAATGATCAAAGGCGATTGGGTCAAACCGGGAGCAACTGTCATCGACGTTGGCATCAACCGAATTGATGCTCCGGAAAGAGGTGAAGGCAAAACCCGCCTTGTTGGTGATGTGGACTACAATGATGCATTGGCAAATGCCGGAGCAATTACCCCGGTGCCAGGCGGCGTTGGTCCCATGACAATCGCCATGCTGATGGCTAACACGGCAACAGCTGCGGCACGGGCAGCCGGTCGTCCTGATTTAGAGCCAGATTTCGCGCTCTAAATTCAGGGTTTAGATGGGCTAACGGACGATCGTGAGGGTTTTCGCAGCGCGGGTGATGGCAGTGTATAGCCAACGCTCGCGGTGCTCGCGAAAGGCAAAGCTTTCGTCGAACAGAACAATGTTATCCCATTGTGACCCCTGTGCTTTATGCACGGTTAGTACATAGCCGAAATCAAATTCATCTGATTTTCGGCGTTCCGGCCAAGACAAATCGCTTTCTCTCCCCTGAAAGAACTCCGGCCGGACACGCACGCGGGTCTGGCGCGATTTAACTCCGGTAATAATTGGCGCAGGGTCTGGCAAAATGCGCAAGTCATACAATCCGACACGGCCTTCTTTTGCTGTCACCACAACCCAGAGGCTGCCATTCAACAGACCTTTTTTCTTGTTGTTGCGCAGGCAAATTAGACGTTCACCGGGATGAGGCATGGAGCCATCGTAAGACTGCAATGCACGCATGCGGGCATTATAGTTCATCCGTGTAACATTGCGCCCAACCAGTGCCTGGTCGGCTTCCATCATCAGCTCTGAGTCGATATCGCGTTTGGAGATAACCTGACTTTCACCGTACTGGCCGTAATCTAGCGTTAGCCCTTCGCGAATGCGCATGGACATTTCAATGATTGGGTTGTCGCGCGCCTGCCGATGCACCTCAGTTAGTAAAAAGTCCGGCTCGTGGTCTGTAAAGAAGCCGCCGCCTTTTACCGGCGGCAACTGCGCTGGGTCGCCCAACACAAGTACCTTGGTTCCAAAGGATAGAAGATCGCGGCCAAGGTCTTCATCCACCATCGAGCATTCATCAATGATAATCAGGTCAGCTTTGCCCGCCGGGCTATCGCGGTTGATGGTAAATGTAGGGTCGGCGCTTGTCTCTTCGTCTGGTCGGTAAATCAGGCTGTGAATGGTGCCAGCATCATCGCAACCTTTTTCACGCAGAACCTGCGCGGCTTTGCCGGTGAAAGCTGCAAACTCAACAGGGCCTTCGACGCCTTCTGCGAGGTGGCGGGCGAGGGTGGTCTTTCCGGTTCCGGCATAACCGAACAGCCGGAAAACTTGCGATGCACTATCGCTGATCCATTCAGATACGAGAGAAAGGGCCTGATCTTGCTCTGGCGACCATAACATTAGCCTTCAATCTCCTCACGTAGCATTTCCAGCTCCAGCCATTGTTCTTCTTTTTGAGCTAGCGAAGTTTGTACTGCCTCCAAGTCCTTCAGCGCTTTTGCAAATTTGTCCGGCTCTTTGGTGAATAGGGCCGGATCCGCCATCAATGTTTCCAGCGAAGTAATGCTCGTTTCCAGCATCTCTATTTCTTTAGGAAGCGTCTTCAACGCGTGTTGCTGGTTAAAGCTGAGCTTTGGTTTGTTTTTCGGCACGCTGGTCATTTTGTTAGCCTTACGGCTTTTTGATTTGCCTTCGCTACTTTTCCCAGGACGTTTGCCACGCTGCCGCAGCATATCGGAATAGCCGCCCGGATAATCCTGCCAATTGCCGTCACCATCACTGGTGAGTGTGCTGGTGACAGTGCGGTCCAAAAAGTCGCGGTCATGGCTGACGAGAATAACCGTGCCGGCATAGTCAGCGATCAATTCCTGCAGTAAATCAAGCGTGTCCAAATCCAGATCATTGGTTGGCTCATCAAGCACCAGAAGGTTAGAAGGCTTGGCCAAGGATCGCGCGAGCAATGCACGGGCGCGCTCACCACCAGATAGTTTTCCAACGGCGGTGCCTGCTTGTTCGGGCGTAAACAAGAAGTCCTTCATGTAGCCGACAACGTGCTTTTGCTGGTCTCCGACCATCAGCATGTCGCCACGGCCACCAGTCAGCACGTCTTTCAGGCTTTGAGTATCGTCTAATTGCTCGCGCTTTTGGTCCAGCGTCAGCATCTGAATGTTCGACCCAAGTTTGATGCTGCCTGTGTCGGATTCCAACTCACCAATCAGCATTTTTACAAGTGTAGTTTTGCCTGCGCCATTGGGCCCGACAATACCAATCCTGTCGCCGCGATTTATCCGCAGAGACATTTCAGACACGATGGTGCGATCACCATATGACTTAGAAATGCTTTTGGCTTCGATCACACGTTTGCCAGATGTCTCGGCCTCGGCTGCCTGCATGTCCACAGAACCGGTTCGTTGCCGCAAGTTACGGCGTTTGTCGCGTAGCGCATGAAGACCATCAAGGCGGCGAACATTGCGTTTACGGCGCGCGGTTACACCATAGCGTAACCAGTGCTCTTCGCGCACGATTTTTCGATCCAGTTTGTGACGCGCAGTTTCTTCTTCTTCCAAAATTTTGTCGCGCCAACTTTCAAAGCTCGCAAAACCTTCGCTAAGGCGACGGCTGGTGCCGCGATCAATCCAAACGGTCGCAGTGGTCAGGCGTTCTAAGAAAGCTCTATCGTGGCTAATAAGAACGAAGGCAGAACGCAAGGACGATAGCTCGCGTTCCAACCATTCAATTGTTGGTAAATCCAGGTGGTTGGTAGGCTCATCCAGGAACAGAATATCGGGTTCTGGCGCAATGGCACGTGCCAATGCAGCACGGCGAGCCTCACCACCAGACAGGTTTTCAGGGTTTTCAGTGCCATCTAGGCCCAGCTCGTTCAGCAAATAAAGAGCGCGGTAATTTTCATCACCTTCAGTGAGTCCTGCTTCCACATATTCAAGCGTATTCGCGTAACCTGATAAATCTGGTTCTTGAGGTAGGTACCGGGTGGTTGTGCCCGATTGCATGATGGGTGTGCCCTTGTCGGCCTCCATCAGTTTGGCTGCAATTTTCAAAAGAGTAGATTTTCCAGACCCATTTCGCCCGACCAGTGCAATCCTCTCGCCTTCATGAATCAGCAGTTCCGTACCCTCCAAAAGCGGCGTGCCGCCGAAGGTTAAATGGACGTCTTGAAGGGTAAGAAGGGGGGCTGCCATTGGTATCCGGGAATCATTGAAATGAATATGTTGCTTATATGAGGTATGAACTCTCTCGATGCAAAATTATTGCGTACGGAGCTCGTACAGAAAGCGAATGAAAAAGGGCGGCCCGAAGGCCGCCCTGATGTCTTGCAAAAGCCCGAAGGCCAAATGCGCGTTATTTCATCATCATAGCTTTGTCGATGACTGCATGTGTCCAAGCACCTTCAGGCGCTTTGGAAATCACTGGGTCTGAACCTCCAGCAAGCAGCGTGTCGATAGTGCGCTGATAGTCTGCTGGGTCCAGTTTGCCGCCCTCATCGCCGAGCAACTTTGCTATTTCGCCCATCATCCGCTTTTGGTGTTTTTCGGTTTGAGCACCAGTTTCATCATAGTCGAGGATGATGCCTGCTGCCTCATCAGGATTGTTTTTAGCCCAATCCCAACCTTTCATCGACGCCGCAACAAAGCGAGCCATTTTATCGACGAATTCAGGATCTTGAAGTTTGCCTTCCAGCACGTAAATGCCGTCTTCAAATGTGGAAACGCCCTGATCTTCGTATTGGAATACAACCAGCTCATCTTCTGGAATGCCAGCATCCAGAACCTGACCAAATTCATTGTATGTCATTGTAGAAATACAATCGGCTTGTTTCTGAATGATTGGGTCTACGTTGAAACCCTGTTTCAGAACTGTAACGCCGTCGGGACCACCATCTGTGGAAATACCCAATTGGGACATCCAGGAAAGAAATGGATATTCATTG
>JBGCFS010000227.1:0-3862 GCA_045107035.1 Hyphomicrobiales bacterium | reverse complement strand
GGTTAATGCGTATCTAGCTCCCACCACCATTCGGAAATCGCGCGCTAAAAGAGCGATGGGACTGTACGTCGAGGAAGAGCGATTTACTCTAGACCCGCGGATATTTTGCTCCTCAAAGCGACCTGATAGTTCAGAAAAAATTACAATTGTCATGCCTGTATTCAACGCGTTTGAGGTCTTGTGGGACGCATTGGAACGGGTGCAGCATCATACTGATGTACCTTGGCGATTGATCTTAGTTGAAGACAAATCGACCGATAAGCGCGTGCGACCTGCATTAAGGAAATGGGCGGAGACTGCAAGCGCGTCTGGTCACGAAATCGCACTTATCGAGAATGCAAGAAATTTGGGCTTTATAGAAAGCGTTAATCTCGCGTTTGTAAAAGCGCTGCAACACACGGATCACGTTGTACTGCTCAACTCTGATGCATTAGTTCCCAAAAACTGGGCGAGCAGGTTGATGCATCCTATCGCCAAAAATGCACGCGTTGCGAGCGTGACACCTTTGTCTAACGATGCCGAACTCGCGACAGCGCCATTCATGTGTAAACGATATGACCTTTCTGATGAAATTGCCGACCGGATCGATCAAATGCTCGCTGAATCGGTCTCTTCAGACTCCTATGTCAAAAACCCTACAGGGGTTGGTTTCTGTATGGGTATCAATCGCAAATTCCTGCATAAAATACCTGAGCTTGATACAGATTTTGGCAAAGGATACGGCGAAGAGGTCGATTGGTGCCAGAAAGCGGCAGCGCTCGGTGGGGTTCACGTATTGCAACCTAGTCTTTTCGTAGAACATCGCGGCGGCGCGTCGTTTGGGACTGCCCAAAAACAAGCTGCAATTGCTCACAACAATCAGATTATTTCCGAGCGTTATCCGCAGTTCGATCGTGCAGTTCAGGAGTTCATAGCGCTGGATCCTTTGCGAACTGTGCGCGTTTTCACGGCCTGTGTGAAGCTTTCAGCAAGTCAAAGCCGTGTGAAAGTGTATATTGGGCATTCTTTGGGTGGGGGTGCGGAACTCTATTTAGCTGAGGAAATTCAAACTCTAAAGTCGCTTGGCTTTGGATCTATAGTTTTACGCGTTGGTGGTTCTTCGCGATGGCGGATTGAGGTCCACACGCCTGAGGGACATATGCTTGGCGATACGGAAGATGAGTCAATCATCATTCGCTTCATTTCAGCGCTCGAAAACTGTGATATCATCTATTCATGTGCAGTCGGCGTTGCGGATCCGGCAAATTTTCCAGCATTTCTCACAGCTCTGGTCGAGCGTCACAATAGCCCGCTCACGTTTCTAATACACGACTATTTTGCAATAAGCCCTTCATATTGTCTGCTCGATTCTGACGGTGTCTATCGAAAAGGCTCAATGGCAACCAACTTCGACCCTGCTCACTTTACTCGCGACGCCAAAGGTGCAGCGATAAGTGCTACAAAGTGGCGTCGAAATTGGTTTGGCGTGTTGCAAGCTTCTACAGAAGTACGATGCTTTTCTCAAAGCAGTGCTGAGATTGTGGCTGAAACGTTTCCTCGCCTGACGGTACCTGTGCATGTCAAACCTCACAAAGTTTCCAAAATCAACAAAGTGGCTCGAAAACGAGTTCCTCACCGTCAATCCCTTGGTGTTTTAGGGGACATAGGCCTGCAAAAAGGGGCGAATTGCGTCAAGAGTCTGTCGTACGAAATTTCTAGCTCCGAATTTGAGAAACTTATTATCGTTGGTCGCCTTGATCCAAGGTTTACCCTCGCCGAGGATAGTCTTGAGACGGGGGCTTATCAAAGAACTGAGATAGCAAGCCTAGCAGAGCAAAATAGCATTACGGCATGGCTCATCCCAAGCATTTGGCCAGAAACTTTTTCTTATACAACGCACGAAGCACTATCGACCGGCTTGCCAGTCTTTTGCTTCGATCTTGGTGCACAAGGAGAAGCAGTTCGAAAAGCGCCGAATGGTTGGGTGCTGCCACTTGCCTGGGCCAATGAACCACACCTGATATTGAAAGAGATAAAGAAAGCCTTGTCCAATGACTCAGCAAGTCGACGTTTCAATTCCGGCTCTGAAGAAAAGTGGAATAGAGGTTCTGCCGCGTAACCCAAATAAACATGTAAAACTTCCTGCTGGATCTGTGATCGAAGCCCCAAGCAGCTTGAAATGGACTGATTATCAGCACTCACTGAAACTTGGAGCGTTCTCATATCATGTATCAGGTTTCGCCTGCGCGGCACATATTGGTCGCTATTGTTCGTTTGGGGAACAGGTACAGATTGGCCGTCAAAATCACGCAATGAGTTGGTCATCAACCAGTCCGGCGTTCTATTTGCGAGAGCCTTTTTTTGATGTTGGCAGCGATTTTGAAGGAGCGAGTGAATTTCACACGGATGTCAGTATTCCAGAAGGCGCGTCAACAGCCGTAAAGGTTACTAAAATTGGAAATGACGTCTGGATTGGGCATGGCGCTTATATCGCAGCTGGCGTGACTATCGGTGATGGAGCCGTCGTTGCGGCAAAGGCAGTGGTTGTAAAAGATGTACCGGCCTACGCGGTGGTTGCTGGCAACCCAGCTGTTATTAAAAAGTGGCGTCTGCCACCCGAGCTAATTTCGCCAATGCTGCGCTGTGCTTGGTGGCGCTACTCTCCGTGGTTACTTAAGAAGTTGAGCCCGGCAAACCCGAAGGTTTTTATTCATAACGTGATGCAACTAAGTGATGAACAAAGTTTCATCGCCAATAAAATAAAAATCAATTTTGATGGTTCTTTGGAAGTCTAAATCCAATTTTTCAATTTCAGACTGCACGAAATGAAGTCTCTCTATCTTAGAAGGAACATGCCATGGCAGAGCAAAATTCTATAAGGCCCGTAATAATTAAAAAGAAAAAGGTAGTTGCTGGCGGTGGTCATCACGGCGGTGCCTGGAAAGTCGCTTATGCGGACTTTGTGACTGCCATGATGGCGTTTTTCATGTTGATGTGGCTGCTTAATGCGACCACTGAAAAGCAGCGCAAGGGTATTGCTGATCACTTCAACCCAAGTATTCCAATCAATAGAATTTCAGGTGGTGGCGATGGTGCGTTTGGCGGCGACTCCATTTTTTCTGAAAACACTTTAGCAAAATCTGGGACAGGCTCTTCGGGGCAAAATGCGCCGTGGCTTCCATCAGAACTCAAAGCACAAAATTCGGGTGCGCAAGAGCAGAAAAGCGAAAAGCTTCTGGAGGTCATAAACGCTACGCTTGCCGGTGGTGGTGGGGAAAGCGATCTGATGGAGAATGCTCTAAAACACGTGATATCGAAGGTTTCAGATGAAGGTGTGATTATCGAAGTATTTGATCTTCCTGATCGCCCGTTGTTTGCGACTGATGGCACTGTGACGCGAGTTCTTGCATTATTGCTAACAAGAATTGTGACAGTATCACAAGGGTCTGAAAATAGCATTTCAATCAGATCACACGCCAAATCAGAGCCATTAGCCAAAGCAAATATTGATCTTTGGCAGCGCACTATGTCGAAGAGTCTTATTGTTCGAGATTGGCTTGAAAATGAAGGGGTCAACGCACAGCGCTTTGATCGAATAGTTGGTAAGGCCAACACAAGTCTTTTTTCTAACGACGCTTTGTCTGTGCGAAACAACAGAGTCGAGGTTATTTTCTTGGTTTCAAGTAAATAAACTTAGGTAGAAATTTACACGTTAGTTCGTTCTTAAACTCTAATGCCTAAAGGTACAGGAAGTACCGATTTAAAGAGGCAAAATATGACAATTTCTTCATCATTAAACGCAGGTGTGGCTGGCTTAAATGCAAATGCAACGCGCCTTGGGACAATCTCAGACAATATTTCCAATGCATCAACCTTCGGTTAT
>JBGCFS010000226.1:0-11020 GCA_045107035.1 Hyphomicrobiales bacterium | reverse complement strand
AAAATCAGCATTTTGGGTGAATCAACGGACGGTGTTTGGGCGTCAGGACTTCCTGATCAGGTGACAATAATTTCTGTCGGGCAAGAATATGTCGTTGATGGTCAACCTGTAGAGCCAATCTTTCCGGAGGCTGCACAATGATTGATGCATTAGACGCAATCCTTAGACGTCCGCGCACTGTACTGACCCTAATGCTGGTAATGATACTGGCGGGTGCTTTCACCTACATCGCGATTCCAAAGGAAGCTAATCCAGATATCGATGTCCCTGTTTTCTATGTTTCAGTGGGACAGCAGGGCATCTCCCCAGAAGATTCAGAACGTTTGTTGGTTCGTCCAATGGAAACCTCGTTACGAGGTTTGGACGGGTTGAAAGAATTGACAGCTGTGGCTTCAGAAGGCCATGCCGGTATCGTGTTGGAATTCGATATCGACTTTAACAAGGAAAAAGCGCTCGCCGACATCCGTGATAAAGTTGACCAAGCTCAGGCTCAACTGCCGGCAGATGCGGATGAACCTCAAATTTTTGAGACGAATTTTTCCCTTCAACCAACCATATTTGTAGCACTTTCCGGTAATGTACCGGAACGTACTCTCTTTCGTCATTCCAGGCTTTTACAGGATGAGTTGGAATCAATTCCAACGGTATTGGAAGCAAACCTGAACGGACATCGTGAGGAACAGCTAGAAGTTATCATCGATATGATGCGGCTGGAATCCTACGATATCACACAGCAGGAATTGTTGACCTCCCTGTCAAACAACAATCAATTGGTTGCTGCAGGCTTTCTTGACGGTGGCAGCGGTCGCTTCAATGTTAAAGTGCCGGGTCTTATCGAGACAGCGCAAGACGTCTACAGCCTGCCTATCAAACAAAATGGCGAAGGTGTTGTTACACTTGCGGACGTGGCTGAAATTCGTCGCACGTTTAAAGATGCGAATGGGTTCACGCGCATCAATGGCAAGCCGGCGATCGCCATCAGCGTTGTCAAACGTCTTGGGACGAACATCATTCAAAATAATGTAGCTGTTCGAGAGAAGGTTGCTGAATTTACGAAAGATTGGCCCGAGGCGATCCAGATCGACTTTATGCTCGACCAATCCAACTTCATTAAAGAGGTTCAAGGCTCGCTTCAATCGTCCATCATGACCGCAATTGTATTGGTGATGATCGTTGTTTTGGCAGCGTTAGGCGTGCGATCAGCAATCTTGGTAGGTTTGGCAATTCCGACCAGTTTCATGACTGGCTTCCTAATCCTTGGAGGCCTTGGCATGACCGTGAATATGATGGTTATGTTCGGTCTCGTACTGACTGTTGGTATGCTCGTCGATGGCGCGATTGTAATCGTTGAATATGCAGACCGAAAAATCTCGGAAGGTATGCACCGGAAAGAAGCCTACATACGCGCAGCAAAATTGATGCTTTGGCCGATTGTGTCCTCTACAGGAACCACCTTGGCTGCCTTCCTGCCGTTGCTGTTGTGGCCTGGCGTTTCTGGTGAATTCATGAGTTATTTGCCAATCATGGTGGTGATTGTTCTTTCTGCTGCGCTTGTTACAGCCATGATATTCCTCCCTGTTACTGGCGGATTGATTGGCAAAAACAAAGCTTCGCCTCAAGAAGCTGCTGAAGCCGCTAAAATGAATGCCAATGCGGAACTCGACATCACAGAAATTCGCGGTGTTACTGGCATTTACCTGCGCTTCTTGTCGAAAATTTCTGGTTCTCTAACTGGCAATTTAATAACACTCGTTGTGGCAGCAGCCATTGTTGTTGGTGTCTTCATGGCCTTTGGCCAAAACAGTTCTGGCGTTGAATTCTTCGTCGATGAAGAGCCGGATCAAGCAATTGTCCTGGTGACTGGACGCGGCAATATGTCCGTCCACGAAATCGACGGTCTTGTTCGCGAAGTCGAAAGTGAAATTCTACAAACCAAGGGCATTCGTAACGCGGTCGCGTCCGCAACTGCAGGCGGTGGCGGCGGTGGCGGCGGCACGGAAATTGGCGGCGTACAAGACAAGCCCGCCGATGTAATTGGCGAGATTAACATCGAACTTGAAGATTATTGCTGCCGACGTCAGGCAATTGATATTTTCGATGAAATTCGGACTCGTACTGCCGATCTCGCCGGTATTTCTGTTGAAATTCGCAAAATCGAAGGCGGACCACCCACTGGTAAAGATCTTCGTCTTGAAGTTAAATCCAGCAGCTACGATGAGTTGATTAAGACTGTTGGTGCTATTCGTTCTCATGTCGACACGATGGACGATCTCATTGAGATTGAAGATGGTCGCCCCCTACCCGGCATTGAATGGCAGCTGGATATCAACCGCGAAGAAGCTGGACGCTTCAATGCAGGTATTGGCTCTGTCGGTGCTATGGTTCAACTCGTTACCAATGGTGTCATGATCGGCAACTACCGTCCTGACGACTCTGAAGATGAAATTGATATCCGTGTCCGACTCCCGGAAAATCAGCGCAGCTTTGATCAACTTGATGAGCTGAAACTGCGGACTGAAAACGGTCAGGTTCCAATTTCAAATTTTGTAACCAGAGAAGCAAAACCTCAGGTATCGAGCATCACGCGGCGTGATGGCCTGTACGCGATGGATGTAAAAGCAAATATTGCGGATGGAAGCACAGCATTGCCAGATACCAAAGTCACTGAATTGCAAGAGTGGTTAGACAGCCAGACTTGGCCTGACATTGTTCAAATGCGTTTCCGCGGTGCCGATGAAGAACAGAAAGAGGCTGGAGTATTCCTTGCAAATGCTGCGCTTGCATCATTGTTCCTGATGTTCATCATTCTGGTGACCCAATACAATTCATTCTATCAAACAGTCATAACATTGATGACTGTTATCCTGGCGGTAGTGGGCGTACTGATAGGCCTTATGGCAACCGGGCAAAAATTCTCAATCATTATGACTGGTACCGGAGTGGTCGCTTTGGCAGGTATTGTAGTGAACAATGCTATTGTGCTCATTGATACCTATAATCGCCTACTGAGCGAAGGTGCATCTCCAAAAGAAGCCGTTCTGAAGACCAGTGCACAACGCCTACGTCCGATTCTGCTCACAACCATTACGACTATTGCTGGTTTGATACCGATGGCAACGCAGGTAAACTTCGACTTCTTCAATCGTGTGATTGCAGTTGGTGGCATCACTTCAATTTGGTGGGTTCAATTGTCCACCGCCATCATAGCTGGCTTGGCATTCTCAACATTACTGACTTTGTTGCTAGTGCCGGTTCTGTTGTCATTGCCATCAAACTTCGGCGCCGTGTTTGGGCCTATATTCATGCCATTATTTGCGGCAATCGGAAGACGGTTCGGTTATAACACGCCGGAAGAACCAGATGTTGATGCAACGCTACCAGCAATGGCTGAGATACGTCCATTTCCAATGCGCGGTGACATGCCTGTACCAGAACGGCAGTTACCCCAAGCTGCGGAATAGACCGAGGGGCCTATTCGTTCGTATCAGAAGATGGGGGCTGTTTTTCAGCCTCCATTTTTTTTCGAAAACTAACAGCCCCGAATGGTAAAAGTGCCAAATATACAAGCGTCATGATTGTCACAACAGTGAATGGATAACTGGCAAGCAATGCAAACCAAAGCACCAGCCCAACCATTAGTGGCAAAGCGACATCGCGAGGCACGCGTCCCCCAACCTTTTTTCCAGAAAAAGTAGGCAATGTACTTACCACAAGAAAGCCAATGACCAGCACATAAGTCAATACAGGTATGGCCCAACTGCTATCGATTGGAACGCCCATTTTCTGCAAGGATAGTGGCAACAAAACACACATGGCTCCCGCTGGCGCAGGCACACCCGTGAAGTAGTTCTCTTGCCATTCTTCTTCTTTTTTCTTGCTTTTAGCGGCATTCGCTACGTTAAACCGCGCAAGGCGTAAAGCCATGCAAATCGCAAACACCAACGCTGCAATCCAACCAAGTGACCGGAGGTCGTGCAGCAACCAAAGATAAAGTATCATACCAGGTGCAACGCCAAAATTGACGAAATCAGTCAGCGAATCCAGTTCAGCGCCTAACTTCGAGCTGGACTTCAACAGACGCGCCACACGGCCATCCAGCCCATCTAAAATTGCCGCTAGCACCATTGCAAAAATGGCGAACTCAAAGCGTCCTTCCATTGCAAGCCGTATAGATGTGAGGCCAGCACAAAGAGCTAAAAGCGTCACCATGTTTGGCAAGATGGCTCTTAGCGAGATTGGTCGCTTCTTGCGTTGATCAACAAGATTTGGGCCAAGACCATCTGAATCATCAGGCTCTAAAGGCTGGAAAGGTCCGCTCATCTCAATCAATCCAGACGAGATTGAATTTCGCGCGCGCCGCCATCTTCAAACACAGCTAGCACAGTTTCACCTGCTACTGCAGTCTGCCCCAAAGCAACACGAACTGATGTGCCCCTGGGCATATAAACATCCAAACGGGAGCCGAAGCGAATAAGGCCAAAGCGCTCTCCAGCCTTCATGTCATGTCCTTCTTTGGACCAACACACAATCCGACGCGCAATTAGGCCAGCAATCTGCACTACTCCAATAGGGCCATAGCGCGTATTTACCACAACACTGTTGCGTTCATTGTGCTCGCTGGCTTTGTCCAATTCAGCATTCAAGAACTTTCCAGGCGTATAGGCAATCCGCGTAATCTGCCCACCCATTGGAATACGATTCACGTGGCAATTGAACACATTCATAAAAATTGAAATGCGATCTAGCGGTTGTGTACCAAGTTCGAGCTCAGGCGGAGGAATTACTTGGCCAACAGCAGAAACCTTGCCATCTGCCGGACTAACAACAAATCGCTCGTCTAAAGGGGTGACACGAACTGGGTCCCGAAAGAAATAGGCAACCCAAGCGGTCAAAATGCCAAAAATCCAGAAAAACGGAGACCATAACAACCCCAGAACAAGTGCCAGAAATGCCGCTATAGCGATAAAAGGAAAACCTTCCTTGTGGATTGGAACAATTGAGTTCCGGATACTGTCAACGATTGTGCTCATGATCTCTTTGCATTGGTTGCTTGCAACAATTGGAATTCTACATCCCGTTGTAATGCACTTAGCAGAGTTTCGGGCCAGACATCCAGTTGCAATTCTTGTCATGTTGGTTTGTTTGTCGCGCCTCAGGCGGGCTCAGCAGGTTTTATCCGTTTAACAAACCCATGCTCATCCGCTTCATGAGCCTTGCGCAAAAGCTCTGCAGCTTCGTCCGCTTCACGTTGTCGGCTCCACATTGATGCATAGGTTCCGTCAAGCTGCAGCAATTCTTGATGAGTACCACGCTCTGCGATTGTTCCACTGTCCAGCACAATAATCTCATCTGCTCCAACCACTGTAGACAGGCGATGTGCGATAACGAGGGTGGTTCTGTCTCTTGAGACGTGATCAAGAGCACTTTGAATTTCCTGCTCTGTATGGCTGTCTAACGCTGAAGTCGCTTCATCTAGGATCAGAATGGGCGGTGCTTTGAGGATCGTTCTGGCGATCGCAACGCGCTGCTTTTCGCCACCAGATAGCTTCAGCCCTCTTTCTCCCACTTCCGTATCAAATCCATCCGGCAATGTTTTGATGAAATCTGAAATCTGCGCCATGTCGGCTGCCTGTATGACTTCATTTTCACTTGCGTCATTGCGACCATAGCGAATGTTGTACTTGATGGACTCATTGAAAAGCACAGTATCTTGCGGAACCATTCCAATTGCACGCCGCACAGATGCCTGTGTCACATCCCGAACATCCTTGCCATCAATCGTAATTCGGCCGCCGGTCACATCGTAGAATCTAAACAGCAAGCGAGATATGGTTGATTTGCCCGCGCCCGATGGCCCCACGATCGCAACTGTTTTTCCTGCAGGCACTTCAAAATCAACGCCCTTCAGAATCGCGCGGCTTTCGTCATAATGGAAAAACACATCTTCAAAACGAATTGTCGCTTCTTTGATCTCAATATCTTTTGCACCCTGTCTGTCTGTCACTTCTGCTGGCACACCTAACAGGCTAAACATTGCTTCAATATCAACGAAACCCTGCTTAATTTCGCGATAAATTGAGCCGATGAAGTTGAGCGGCATGTAAAGCTGCATCAGCAACGCATTTATGAGAACAAAGTCACCCAGTGTTTGAGTTCCCGCTATCACGGCCTTGGCAGACATCGCCATGCAAATCACGAGCCCCGCAGAAAAAATCAGAGTTTGGCCAAAGTTTAACCATGCCAATGATGTTGAGGTTTTTACAGCAGCGGACTCATATCCTTCCATGGAGCGGTCGAAGCGATTTGTCTCCATGCTCTCATTGCTGAAGTATTTGACGGTTTCGTAATTCAACAGGCTGTCGACAGCCTTGCTATTCGCATCGGTGTCAGAATTATTCATCTCACGCCGAATGGCGATGCGCCAATTTGAAGCCATGATGGTGAATACGACGTAAAGAACGATCATCACTATGATGACGGCAAGGTAAATGAAGTCGAAATTGTACCCGACAACACCAGCCATAAAAATGAATTCGAGCGCCGTTGGAAAAGAACTGAGGATTGTAAACCTTACAACGGTCTCAATCCCTTTCGTACCTCGTTCAATTATACGAGAGAGCCCACCTGTCCGCCTTTGTAGATGGAACCGAAGAGACAGATCATGCATGTGAGTGAATGTCTTACGTGCTAGGCTACGGACGGCATGTTGGCTTACACGAGCAAATAATCCATCGCGCAATTGTGTGAAGCCAATCATCAAGATACGGCCAACACCATACGCGATTACCAACATGACTGGCGCAATTAGGAATGCAGGGAGAAAGGCGGTCTCCTCTGAATTCCCGGCGAGTGCGTCTGTCGCGTATTTGTAAAGAAACGGAACGAAAACCGTGACAATTTTCGCAATAACCAACGCTGCAAAAGCCCACCAAACACGCCGCTTTAGCTCCGGCCGTTCGGTCGGCCACATATAGGGCCAAAGATTCCTGATGGTGGAAACAAGATCTCCATCTTGCGTAGAAATAGTAGTTGAAGCCGCCGACTTTTTACCAGTCTTATTCTCAGCTTCAGGTTGAGCATCTACTGAAGTCATAAATATGGTGTTCCCAGATCAGTTACATTGCGATTGGCTAAACCAGATCGCTTTCTGCATTAATGGCAGAAGCTGCTTCGCCAGCAGAAGTAAGATCGCCGAGCAGTGCGCTGGCATCTTTCAGTTTTTTAGTGTTGAGACAGTAGCAAGATCTGGGTCCATCAATTGTGCCCTCAATCAAGTTTGCGTCTTTCAGCACCTTCAAATGTTGTGAAACAGTGGATTGAACCAACGGCAACATCTCAACAATTTCGCCGCAAAAGCATCTACCCTTGCTTGCCAAGGCGCGAATAATTTCTAATCTCGCGGGGTGCCCAAGCGCACGCAAAACAATCGCCATATCGCAATCATCAACGCTTCCGCACTCGGAGCGTGGGGTTCCGACTTGGTTGTTTTTTGTGATTTGGAGACTCACGCCGCACCCTTTCATCGGTAACTTACGATGAATATGGCATATTGGCACTAGCAATCAAGTGAAGTCGCAAGTTTAATACTAATTTGCGGGCAGCTCCTGGTCTGGAACAACGAACACCTGACCTGGAAACACTTCTGAGGGATCACCAATTTGATTTTCATTTGCATCATAAAGGATGGTGTAACGAATACCCTGGCCGAAAAGTCTACGTGAAATGCTCCAGAGGTTATCACCCTTGTTAACAATGACGGCTTCAGACTGAGTAATTACTCCTTCGACCTGAACACTTGCCTCACCACTGGCTGTTTGAGTGTTCAAAACAGTTTCAATTTCAGTATTTGATTGTGTAACCACGGCCTCAGCAATCTGGAATTGGATGCTGTCGTCAAAAGGAACCAAACGCCTCGCCAGGACTTGACCTGTCGCAGTATCTACCTGATCTACGCGGACTGTGTAGCTGTCCTTTGGAAGAAGGAGTTTGGAGGACAACTGCCATCTTCCGATAGCGTCCGTGGTGGTCTGCCCGACGAACTCTTCGTCAAAATATATGCGGACTGTTGCACTCGGGTTCGACGCTCCTGACGCATACACCGCACCATCACTCTCAGTCTCAATGGTCTCAATGGTCACAATTGCTGCTGGAATTGTATCAAAATTTCCAGAATCTGCCACGCCAACAACTCTGTCAGGAGACTCCAGGCTCTCGGTTGGCTCAGTTACAGGTTCCTTGAAGTCCTCAAGAATTGGTGTGCCAGCATCTTTAGTTGCGATTTCTGGGCGAAGACTTTTGGTGGGGCTTTGCCAAATGGTGCTTGGGCTATCAGGACTATCAAGCATCACAATTGCGGATTCCATTGGGGCATTGGGAACGCTAATCGTGACTTGTTCTTCAGATGCGACCAACAACTCGCCGCCTGTTGAGACAGTACGGACTGAGATTGCATGCCCTCCGGGCTTAAAGGCCTGATCTAACACAAGAGCCCACTCGCCGCTCGCATTCGATTTCGCCTCGGCGATGACAATTCCATCAGATACTATGTTGATCAAATTATTCGGAAACGATAAACCCGCCATGACGGCTTCACCCGTTGGTTCCACCCGTACAATATCAAAAGTTGGCGTAATGGCCTCAGGTATTAGAGGATCTTTTTCCTCCGGTTGAGCCTGTTGTTCAGATTTCGCAGATGGAATTCCTGACTTGGGCTCAACGCCAATGCTAGCCAGTCCACTACGGAATTTTCCAAATACAGTATCAAACTGTCCAGTCATTACCGTGCCGACAAACAGCCCACCAACGGCAACACAAGCAGCCAGTGCCCATCCATATACACTTTGGCTCATCATAGCAGACCTAGATACATCCGGTGTTTCCATATCGCCGGTTTGGCTCATGATTGTTTTGGTACCATAAGACGATACGTCACATTGAGAATAGACCTCTATCTGATTGCGTTTGCGCTCCTTGCGTGCACAAAATGCATCGACTCGTGTATTTTTACTCCGTTAACCGTTCCTAAAATGCTTTCCGATGCATAACAAGGTGAAGCGGCAGTTGAATGTCGATAGCACTAACTAAAGGTATGGATTTATATGGCCACTATTTCGTCGATTTGCGTTTACTGCGGCGCGGGCAGCGGCACCGATCCTGACCATATAAATGCTGCTACAGCTCTTGGATCCTTGATAGCCGAGCAAGGAATTCGGTTGATCTACGGCGGCGGCACAATGGGTATGATGGGTGCTGTTTCTGACGCCGTCGTCGACAATGGCGGAAAGGTTACTGGTATTATTCCAAAATTCCTGTTGGATATGGAAGGTTCCAGCGAAGAACTGAAACGGTTGGATGAAGTAATACTGACAGAAGATATGCATGCCCGTAAGCGCACTATGTTTGAGCGAGCAGATGCCTTTATTGCTTTGCCAGGTGGCGTGGGCACCTTAGAAGAACTTGTCGAGCAGTTGACGTGGGTCCAACTGGGGCGGCACAAAAAGCCTGTCTTACTGGCCAACATCAACAGTTTCTGGCAGCCGTTGATTGAGCTGATTTCACACATGAAGGACGAAGCCTACATTCGCAAAGGCTTTGAAGTAGAGTTTCTTAATTCAGCAAATGTCGAGGAAATGATCCCGATGCTGCAAAAGGCGGCAAACCAAGCGCGCGAAACAGCGCAAGGCGTCGCAGAAGTGTCAAAGCTGTAGCCGTTTATGCTTCAGCTGCACTTGCGCGTATCAATTTGTAGTCGATGCTGTCGATGAGTGCTGCGAATGAGGCATCTATTACATTTGAAGACACACCGACTGTGAACCATCGGTTGCCGTTGCCATCACGACTTTCTATCAACACTCTTGTGATGGCTTCTGTCCCACCATTCAATATACGGACTTTAAAATCTACTAATTCCAGATCATCAATATAGCGATTATATGCGCCTAAATCCTTACGCAGCGCTTGATCCAATGCGTTAACGGGTCCGTTGCCTTCCGCAACAGACATAAACTCCTCTCCACCTACCGATACTTTTACAATCGCCTCAGAAATTGTGACCAATTCATCGCGTGCATTATGCCGTCTTTCGACCATGACCCTAAAACTGTTGACCGTAAAGAAGTCCGGCACCACACCAAGTCTGCGACGGGCCAGAAGCTCCAGTGAAGCATCTGCCGTCTCATAGGCGTACCCTTGAGCTTCTCGTTCCTTGATGTCTGCAAGCAATCCATCAAGTCGTCCGTCCGACTTGTCCACTTCCATTCCAAACCTTTTCAATTCGGAAATAAGGTTGGACTTCCCAGCTTGATCAGACACCATAACGTGTCGTTTATTGCCCACGCTTTGTGGCGGCACATGCTCATATGTTTCAGGTTCCTTGAGCAATGCTGATGCATGGATCCCAGCCTTTGTGGCGAAAGCGCTTGAGCCGACATAAGCGGATTGCTGGTTTGCAGATCGATTCAACAATTCTTCAAAAGCCTTTGAAAGGCTTGTGATTTTCTCAAGTGACTCATTTGAAACTCCCGTCTCGAATTGGTTTGAGAAAATTGGTTTCAGTTTCAATGTTGGAATGATGGAAATGAGATTGGCATTTCCACAACGCTCGCCAATTCCATTCAGAGTTCCCTGGATTTGACGCACCCCGGCCATTACAGCGGCAAAGGAATTGGCAACAGCTTGCTCGGTGTCGTCATGGGCGTGAATGCCCAGATGATCACCTGGTATATGTTTTATTACTTCACCGATAATTTCAGTGATTTCTGATGGCAGTGTTCCGCCATTCGTATCACACAAGACAACCCATCTCGCACCAGCATCATAAGCAGTTTTTGCGCAAGCGAGAGCATATTCAGGATTTGCTTTGTACCCATCGAAAAAGTGCTCGCAATCTACCAACGGCATCTTTCCAGCTTCAGTTGTCGCGACAACGGAAGCACGAATGCCTTCAAGGTTTTCTTCGTTAGTACATCCAAGCGCTACACGAACATGGTAATCCCAGGCTTTTGCAACAAAGCAAATGGCA
>JBGCFS010000225.1:0-4127 GCA_045107035.1 Hyphomicrobiales bacterium | reverse complement strand
TGTGGATAAAGCAAGCAAATTGGGGACTACTGTTACTCCATCATCTCCAACATATTCCTTCATAACTGGCACGAAAGCTAAATCTTTAGTTGCCCCGACAAGGTCTTTGATGTTGCCCTCAAGGCTGTCAAACCTATCTATAATATCGCTCTTTGATTGTGAACCAGTGCTACCGGGGGCGACAACTGACAGGTTTAAGCTGTCGGCGAGCCCCCATAAACCGTCGGTGGAATAACTAATGCTTCCTTCTAAATCGTATTGGGTCACATTGTTTAAATCTTCAATCGGTATCCAAGCGTCCGCTTCTGGTTCTTCTGGTTCTTCTGGGTCTTCTGGGCCTGTTGATGGGAAGCCGATGTGTCCATCACCGTTTAAGTCGAGTCTAATGCCAACACCTGCAAACACAGTCTCAAGCGGATAAAAGAAATATTTGTCCCAGTCTGAGGGATTAGCCGCCTGCCGGTTTTCATTCGCTTCCGAGAACTCTGCTAGCTTCTCAATACCTCCGATATCGGTCATAATATCTGCAAATTCTTGAGACCTTACCACGGGAAGCATATCTTCTACGCTGACAGCGTTGTCGCCAGTGGCTGCGTTGACAAATGTCGCAAGAAGCGTGGCTTCGGCCAAATCAATCGCGTCCTGCGCCCTATCATTGAGCCAGTCGATCCCATCTGAGAAGAATTTAATAACCGCATGGACCAAATTACCTATATCGCTAAAATCAGGTAATGATGCACCAATTTTCGCTGCCATCCATCCCGCCGCATGGATAACGGCTTCTGTCGGTTTTCCCCAAGTCGAAGGGTTGAAAGGGTGCCATTCGTTAATCCTGCCCCAAATGCTATTGATATGATCTGTCAACTGCGCCTTTTCAGTCGGATCAAGCAATTGGTCGCGGAGCCCTGAAAGATGGTTGGCGACTGCTTTATGCGCCCACAAGGGATCATGCAAATTGTTTGCGACGAGCTCACTCTCGCTCAGCGGTGTAATCCCTACCGAGCGGTTTTCGATTGTATTTTCCATGTGGGCTTCTCCCGAGGCAGTATTTGGTAATTTGGTTTGCGTTTCATTGTGTAATTGTCTGTCGTAAGCGTTGCAGCCGTAGGACAAGGTTCAGTGCAAATCGAAGGTTTCTTCCATCTATCTGCCTCCCTCCCAAGGGGCGGCCCTTCTGCAATCTGCTAACGGCAAATTTCTAAACTCGCAGGACAGGGCCTCCTATCCTAAGTTGAAAAGGGCCTCCTATCGTAAGTTGAAAATTACCTTCCCAGGGGTAAGGCTTTTGGAAAAACCTGCATATACCAAAATTTTGGTATTTTTGACTTTGAAGAGCATTTCCAGCAAAAAACCTTAGTTTTAAATTCGCCAAAGTGCTCTGTAAGCTACTGAGTTTAAATTGCTTTATTGATTGCTCAGAGGAAGGCATGCCAGAGCTTTTTTTCACACTGTTCGCAGCGCAGATCGCATTTTTTGCTATTTATGTGATATGGGGTTTACCGAGACAGACTGTGCGCTGTTCACTTGTTGCAAAGCACCGCGCAGTCAGCCCTTCAATCGGTACGGGCAGAGTCTGATTCTCTGACAATAGCACCTGCGGCTGTTTTGAGTGCGGCGATCAAACGCATTGGTTCATAATAGTGAAACACAGATGTTCCGCCGTCCACCGTCTCAAAGCTTATCTTTGCCGGATGATCGGTTGCGATCTCTTTCAAGGCTTCATAGGGCCCAACAGAATCTTCGGACCCGATACACATATGTATTGGAACACAGCCTTCTTCCAAAAGTGTTTCCCAATTTTCTGTCAATGCATCCTTCAAGAGCGCTATGTTCAGGTCCATGGATTGGACCATCGACGCATCGAACGCGTCTTCAATCGGGCCAAAATTCTCTGGTTCCAATGCAGCAGCGCGTCCCCGTGGATCATGTGAGCATGACGCCTGAATATAACTCTCTAGCCCGACATAGGACATATAATTAAAGTAACCGCGGCAGATTGCATCATCGACGACATCAAAGGTCCCTATAAAAATCTTACGGAAGTTCAAGAGCCAGCGACTTTTGGTTGAATGAGCGGCCACCCGTGCGGGCGGCGCAATAACCGCATTCGAAAACACCGCCCTAATGCGGTCAGGAATGAGGTTTGCCGTACGCAAGCACAATGAAAACCCGATGGTTGTGCCCAATAGAACGGCTTGTGGTGCGCCAATGCTGTCTAAAACAGCGCTGATATCTTTTGCGAAGCATTCATCAATTGGTGTGCCGTGAGGTGGCGGGCTTGTCTTGCCACTGCCAGGCGGGGCGATCGAAATTATTGTGATCCCATGATCATTTAACAGTCTTTCAAGCCAAGGCGGAAAACAGCGCTTCAGATGCGTGTTACAAGACACAAAGATGAGGCCGTCATCCTTTCCGGCGATGACCACGTCTAGAGTGCGCCCCTGGGGCCGGATCAAAAGATGCTCGCGGCGGCACGATTGCGCGGACGCGTTTTCCTGAGGTATGAATATCTCTTTTAGACTCATTATCACCGATATCTTGCGGAATAATTCGGCTTGGTTCTTACAATCACACTTCGCCAAGGCACGGTAGAATTGTGTTTTGATTGTTTGAAGCGAACGTGATCTGCGTTCTGCAATTTCGTCCATCGTCAATCCGGAAAAAGACATCTCAACGATGGTCTGTTCTGTCGGTGACAATCCAAACCGCTCGGCCAGAATGGCGAGATTCTGTTTTTTTGCGGCATCGCACAGAACAAAAAGTTCCAGTGAATTCCCTTTCAAAGCAGACTGCAGGTGTATACGAACAGCGTCAGCTCCTTCAGCACCTTTTTTGAGAAAAAGGTTACCCAGCTGAAGAGTGTTAACACTTTGCGTCAAATCGGTGTGTGAAGGAAAACTACGAAAGTCTATGTGATTAGCACTACTGTTATGGAATACACCAAGCAGCCTTTGTGCGCAGACATTAGCAGCCAGAACGCGTCGGCGATCTTCGACAATGAAGTAGCCGAAATCCGAGTCACGTGACCCAATTTTGGAGTCACCGAGGGCACGTCGTGCTTTCTCGTGTTGTTCAAGAGCATGAAATACAGCTTCGAGTTCGGATGTAGAGATTTGGGAAATGCGTTGAGCTATGTCCCCAGAAAAATGACCCATTGCGTCTACTAATGCAAAAGGATTTTCTGCAAACTCAGGCTGGCTGCGTTGGATTTCAATCTTTTCTTTCATGGCGCCACCAAAATTTCAAATCAAGCTGGCTTCCGCGTGAATGGTAACCGTCACTTAAGGTGATGTAAGCGCTTACATTAGTGAATGTCCTGGATTTTGGCAATTGCCTGCTTTCAATTTTTTTGGATGTGAACGGCGGAGTCGGCCCAAGGGGCCCGAAGCTGTATATTTGGGCTTTTATCAGAATATTCCCGGAACGTCTCAACCCCGGGCATTTTGCATGTACAGCACCACATCTTCGGCTGGAAACTTGAACCCACGCCCGTCTGACACGTGACCGAAACTCTCAGGATACTTTGGTCTGTTGGGATTGATGGCCACGACCCGAAATGAAACGCCCCGGTTTTCCTGGAGACTGTTTAGTTCTTCTCAAGCGACTTTATCGAGTGTGTTCAGGTTTGCATAAAACGCCTTGTCTGCTTCAGTTGGTGTGATATATCCAATTGGTTGAAGCAGGCGGCGATTGTTGAACCAGTCGACCCATTTGAGGGTTTCCCATTCGACCGCATCAGCCGATTTCCACGGGCCCAATCTGTGGATCACTTCGGCTTTGAAGAGACCAATCATGGTCTCGGCCAGCGCGTTATCATACCTGTCACCCACCGTTCCCACACTGGGTTCGAGGCGCGCGTCAGCCAACCGTTCTGTGTACTTGATCGACACATATTGGGCGGATTCAAGCGGTCGTCGCAACGGTTGATGTCTATCTCATATTAGGACTTCTTCCAACGCTTCAGGGGGCGTCTTCCATTTGAGCGTTTTTCTGGGTCTGTTGTTCAAGGTATGAGCGACAGCATCCAGGGTGCTTTCATCATGGGCACTGAGATCTGTGCCCTTTGGAAAGTACTGGCGCAATAGCCCGTTTGTGTTCTCGTTGCTGCCGCGTTGCCATGCACTGCC
>JBGCFS010000224.1:0-10403 GCA_045107035.1 Hyphomicrobiales bacterium | reverse complement strand
GCCATTCGATGTTTTTTAACTCACGGGAATGACAGAACCGCTCACGCTTGTGTGTATCAAGGTGACAGCCTTGTTATTGAAAAACATCAACTAAATGGGGTGAGACAGGGGATGGACGGTTAAATTCGTAGAAAATTCGGCGTGAAATTTAATTTTAGACGCTTGAAACTTCCAATTGATTTGCCGCGTAACATTTTCATTCGCAGCAATGAGCTGAGGATGACTTGCATAAAATTTGAAAAGATACGTCAGACGCTTTGATCTGCTTTCACCAATGCGTGTTTGCAGGTGTCAATTAAATCGCTGAGAAAACGCTTTTCAGTTCTGAAGTTTGTGGCTGAACAAAACATATGCCAGTTTTGGTGTGAGATTTTGATCAAGTGCTCAGATGAGCGCTACATTTCTAAAGACTGTCTGGTTGAGATTTCAGAATTCATGGAGATTGATATGTCGCACACAAACGGACAATCAGACCAAAACACTCCGAGATTAAATCCCTGGATAACAGACGTCAACAAGGATCGACAGGGAAACGCGCTAAGCGGTGCAACCCCAGCAGCGGTAGAATTGTTTGACGAAGCCGTTGAGGCTTTCAGCCTTTATCGCGGAGACCCAGTAGCATTGTTGGACAAGGCCATTGAATTGGCCCCGGAGTTTGCCATGGCGCAGCTTCTCAAAGCACATATGTTTGCATTGGCCACTGAACCAGAGGCAACAGCCTTCGTAAGGCAAACTGTTCCGCAGATAACAGCGCTCGCAATGAACGAAAGAGAGCTGTCTCACCTTTCGGCGCTTGAAAAGCTCATTGCAGGTGAGTGGACCGCAGCCGCGGTTGCCCTTGATTATCACAATATGTCTTGGCCATTTGACCTTCCTGCATTGCAGGTTGGGCATTTGATCGACTTCTACCGTGCTAACGCCGTTAATCTTCGCGATCGCATTGGCCGGGCATTGCCCAAATGGTCACAGGATATCTCAGGTTACTCTCTCGTTCTTGGCATGCATTCATTCGGCCTAGAGGAATGTGGTGACTATGGGTTGGCTGAAGAAACCGGAAAAATGGCCATTGATCTGCAGCCTCTGGATGCTTGGTCGCATCACGCTGTCGCACACGTTATGGAAATGCAAGGCCGTGCCGATAACGGGATCGAGTGGATGCATACGCGTGCACCGCATTGGGCTGGTGATGATAGCTTTTTCCAGGTTCATAATTGGTGGCATAAGGCATTGTTTCATATTGATCTGGGCCAGATGGATGATGCACTGGCTCTTTATGATGGTCCTGTTCGTGATGGAAAGAGCGCTGTTGCTTTGGATCTTGTTGATGCGTCAGCGCTTTTATGGCGCCTGCATCTTGCAGGGCATGATGTGGGGAATCGTTGGAGTGAATTGGCAACGGCCTGGGAGCAGCATGCGGATGGTAAGCTTTACCCGTTCAATGACTGGCATGCCTGTATGGCTTATCTGGGGGCCGGTCGGGATGGCGCGGTTGAAGCTATTCTAAAGGCCTATAAAGAGCCCGGATTTATACAAATTGAGGTTGGTACGTGGGCAACGGGTACAGGGGCTTCGCTTATAAATGGGTTTTCGGCGTTTTGGCATGGAGATTATGCGATAGCGGCAGAACATCTTCATCACGCGCGGTTTATCACCAATCGATTTGGCGGCAGTCATGCTCAACGTGACATCATTGATTTGACATTGACGGAAGCAACCATTCGCGGCGGACTTAGTCATATGGCAGAAGCCTTGGCAAATGAGCGTTTAACCCTCAAGCCACATAGTCCAGTCAACAAGAACTTTCTCATACGCGCAAAAGCTGCCTGAGCCAAACCTTCAGCGCCGGTTCAGCTTAGCTTTGATATCGCGGACCAATCAGTGGCTCATCGAGCACTGATTGGTCCGACGGCACCACTTTGCCTTCATTTTAAAAATTCAAATGCCAATTGAAAGAGTGACATGACGTCTTCTGCAATCCCGACGATAAATTATCGCAAATTGGCTAAACGCTATGAGAGATTGCATGAGCGCTGGCTTAACTATGCTGGCGGTGAAGCACAAAGTGCGTTTGAAGGCGCAGCAGTGGCTTTGCTGCGACCGGGTATGAATGTGTTGGATGCTGGTTGTGGAACGGGCGCTTTTGCTCAGCGAATGCTTCGGCAGACGAACAATCGAATAAACCTGTCATTACTCGATGGTTGTCCTGAAATGTTGGCGCAAGCTCTAATGGTTTCAGCTGAAAAACTAGAGGGAGATCTTGAAGGTCTCCCATTTTCAGACGATCAATTTGATCTGGTCACTTGTGGTTGGGCGCTTGAGACAACCAACCGTCCGCGAAAAGCATTGACTGAGCTCATTCGTGTCACGAAGCCAGGTGGTTACATCTGCGTGGTGTTCTGCGCTGATGTGTGCTGCAGGGGATGGCTTGGAAAGTTTATGAAATGGTCGGTCAAATTGCGCAAATCGGGCAGATTTTTAAACGTAGAGGATATTGAAATGGCACTGACGCATTCAAACGTCAGTACCATTCGTCGTTTGCCGTGCAAGGGCCCGGCAGTTTCTTTGTTTATTAAAAAGGACTAAAGTTAGCTATGCCATTCCACCGTATGAAACGCCGGATAGCTCCGATATTTCTTTCTTCCAGGTTGTGAGATCATCGGCGTTGAACTGCGACAAATGATCATGCCCGCAAGCACGCGCCATCACCTGCATGAGTTCAACTGAAGCTTCGAAGAAGTTTTTTAGTTGCTGCGCAGATTTTTCAACCACCAAACGACTTACCAAATGTGGCTTCTGTGTAGCGATGCCAACTGGACAATTGTTGGTGTGACACGCACGCATGGCGATACAGCCAACCGCTTGCATGGCGGAGTTTGAAACTGCAATTGCGTCTGCTCCCAAAGCCAAAGCTTTGATGAAGTCGGCAGGCTTCCGAAGTCCGCCGGTAATGACAAGAGTTACATCGCTGCGACCGGATTGGTCTAGATGACGTCTTGCGCGGGCAAGGGCAGGGATGGTTGGCACTGAAATATTGTCGCGGAAGATAATGGGGGCAGCGCCTGTGCCACCGCCGCGCCCATCTAAAATGATGTAGTCGACGCCCACTTCGAGCGCTGCATCTATATCCTTCTCAATATGCTGTGCGGATAATTTGTAGCCAATTGGAATGCCACCTGTGCGGTCGCGCACTTCATCGGCAAATTCCTTAATCTGGCTTACTTCAGTCCATTCGGGGAAACGTGGTGGGGAGATGGCAGATTCACCTTCATTCAATCCACGCACTAAAGCGATCTTGCCTTTCACTTTCGCGCCAGGCAGGTGTCCGCCTGTTCCGGTTTTTGCGCCCTGGCCTCCTTTAAAGTGGAATGCCTGCACTTTGCTGAGTTTGTCCCAGTCAAAGCCAAAACGACCCGAGGCAAGTTCATAGAAATAACGCGAATTGGCTTCTTGTTCTTCCGGCAGCATGCCGCCCTCACCAGAGCAAATACCTGTGCCTGCTAATTCAGCACCCCTTGCAAGCGCCACTTTTGCCGGTTCTGATAGTGCACCAAAACTCATATCGGATACGAATAATGGAATATCGAGATGCAGCGGCTTTTGTGCGTTGGGCCCAATGACGGTTTTAGTGCCAACCGCATCTTCATCAAGCAAAGGCGGCTTGTGCAACTGTGCTGTCAGCAGTTGGATATCATCCCAACTTGGCAGTTGGTTGCGCGGCACGCCCATGGAGTCAACCTGTCCATGGTGGCCGGTTTTAGAAAGGCCACTTTTCGCGTAGTTGCGGATTAGGCCATTGTAGGGTTCTTCTTCTGTACCGTGGCCAGTATCGGCATAAGTCCCCAGATAAGTTTCTCTGTTGAATGGCTGTGGGTTTTTCAGAGCCCATGCAGCGATCTCATCTTCATCGACCAGAATGTCATTGCCATCGATCCAAGATTCAAACTTTGGCAAAACTTCCGAGTTTTGATACTCAGAAACGCCTGAATCCAGTCTGTAATCCCAGTTGTGCAGGCCGCAGATTAGGTTGTCTCCGCGTACAAAACCGTCAGACATCAACGCGCCACGATGCAGACAACGACCGTAGAATACGGCGATTTCCTCATCAAAGCGCACAACTACAAGATCGACTTCTCCCACGAGAGCATATTCGGGCTTTCTATCAGCAAGACCGTCCAGTTTGAAAATGGCGACTTTTTTCATTCCGTTTCCCTATCTTTGATTGCGTTGGTGTCTGTATTTGTTTCTTTAGCAACTAGGCTAGCATAGAACTTAGCGCCTGGCGCCGCGCTAAGACCGTGCAAAAGAGCACTGATCCAAACGGTATTGACGGCGATGAATAGAATTGGCTCTGCCAGTTCCTTGTCGATTGTAGGAATAATCAACAACGCGAAAAGCGCTGTCGCCAACCCGCGCGGGCCGAACCAACCAAAGAACAATCGCGTTTTGGCAGAGGCATCAGTCCCCATAAGCGATAGGTATATGGCCAGCGGTCGGACGATAAAAAGGCTTGTCGCTATAAGCGCTAACACCGGGAAGGATAGATGTTTCAGAGCTTCCGGCAGTAAGGCCAGACCAAGCAAGAAGAATGCGCCCCACGTTAAAAGTTGCCCTTCGCTTTCTGTAAATTCGTAAATGAATTTGCAGCGACCCTGCACCATATGACCAAAGGCAAGCCCGGCACAAAAGGCCGCAATAAAACCGTTTCCATCAATCAGCGTTGCCGCCAGATAAGCAGCGCCTGCAAGCGCAAGCGCGCCGATACCTTCAAATGTGTCCGACGTAGTTTGATGCTCTTTCGCCCATATCAGAACTTTGCCACCTATAAGACCGAAGACACCGCCAATAAGAGGGCCGAAGATCAGTTGCTTTGCACCGAAGATCAGCCAATCCGTATTGCTTTGTTCCATTGCGCCCGCCGCAAGACTCGCAAATAGAAGAATTGCTGGCAGCGCCAAACCATCATTGAGACCACTTTCAACGGTGAGTGCCCGTCGTTCCCGTTCTGGCACGTTTTCATTGGAAATAACCGCTTGCCCGAGCGCTGCATCTGTTGGTGTTTGAATTGCTGCCACCAGTACGACAGCCATTAAGGGCCAACCGGCAAGGAATGGCATGGCGAAAAGCGTGCCAATGATAATTGTAAGCGGCAATCCGATAACCAGCATTCGCAATGGCCAGATATGACGCTTCCGCAATGAAACGAGGTCGGTTTGCGCAGCGTCCAGAAACAGCAGCACAATCAGCGCTACTTCGGCCACAATATGCAGCATGGTTTCAGCGCCCGCTTGTGGCATGACACCTGTGGTGGACAGCAAATATCCAAAGCCGATAAACAGCATGGGTGCTGTCAGTATGGTGGATGACAGGCGGCGCGCAATCATTGTGAAGCAAATGGTGAATAGTGCCAGTAAAAGCAGACCTACCATTTGCGCTTCATATACATAGTTGGGTGTTCCGGAATTTAACCTGGCCGGAAGGTGAGCTTTTAAGCAAGCGATCGCAAGTCAAGAGTTTGTAACGTCCGTGTGAACCACAAATGTTGGCTCTATGCTTTGGTCTTTGTACTGTCGCGGACAAGTAGCTTGGGCTCAATTGCATAAATTTTTTCAACCGATGTCTTCGCATCGCCGTTTAACATTTCGACAATGACATTTGCTGCGATTTTGCCAATCTCGTTTGCGCTTACGTCGATAGTTGAGATCGATGGCAATGCTTGTTCTGACAAATCATAAGCACCAAACCCACCGATTGCCATGTCATCGGGCACTTTCAGTCCTTGTCGTTGGCACTCAGTCATGGCGCCAAACGCTGATAAATCAGACACACCCATAACGGCTTCTGTGTCTGGCCAAGCCGCTAGCATTTTTTTCATTGAAGCGGCGCCCTCGCGCATAGTGATTGGCGGCAATTCGCTGTCGATCATGCGATGTGTTTCAAGGCCGTAGGATTGCATGGTTTTAATGAAGCCCTTGCGTCGATCCTGCCCTCTGGTGTCGCGTGAAGGATCCCCGCCAATGAAGCCGATTTTGCGAAAGCCTTGCTGGTAGAAGTGATCAACCATCAGCTTTGCAGCGCTGGCATTTGAAAACCCAACGACCTGCCCGATAGGCTGGCTTGGAATGTCCCACATCTCAACAACCGGCACGCCACAATTTTCGAGCATTTTGCGGCAACGGCCTGTGTGCGCTTCTCCAGTGACTATAATGGCTTCTGGACGGCGGCGTAAAAACTGCTCAACCAATCGTTCTTCTTCAGCCATGTCGTAGTCGGTATATCCCAAAAGAACCTGGAGACTTGTTTCACGAAGCCGCTGACTGAGGCCGCGTAAGGTATCTGCGAAGTTTGCGTTGTTTATGGATGGAATGGTTACTGCGATAAATCCGGTGCGGCGCGATGACAGGCCAGCTGCTGTGCTGTCCAGCACATAGCCAAGCTCATCTGCCGCCTTGCGGATTTTTTTACGCGTTGCTTCGCTTACAGATGTGTTGGGCTTCAAAGCGCGCGAAACAGTCATCGGAGAAACTCCGGCCAGATGCGCGACGTCCATCATTGTTGGTTGTTTTGTGTGATTAGCCATCGAGCTTTGCGACGCCGGTTCTGAAACTGTTATCGATATCATTTAGCATGAAGTTTACAGAATGGCCAATGGCATTGAGCTAGTGGCTGTTCTGGTCAGGCTTGATAGGCCGGGTGGTATCGCCAGCAAAAATCTCAACGGGCATTAAGATACTTTGCTCGGTTTTCGCGCCCAAAATTTTGGAAACCAGCATGCGTGCACCTGCAGTGCCCATCTGCGTGCGCGGTGTCACGGATGTGGTTATTTGCTTCGGTAGAACTAGATTTATATTGAGGCCGTTGAAGCCAACAATACCAATGTCTTTTGGTACATTGAGGCCGCGTCGCTCGCATTCCATAATTCCGCCAAATGCCATGTGGTCATTCAAATAGCAAACAACATCGGGCGGTTCAGATGTGTGGTCTAATATGTCTGCTGTGCCCATGAAACCTCCTTCAAAAGAAGCTGCAGCGGCCAATCGTGAATTCGGATGAATGTTAGATTCTACTTCTGCAAAAGCATTGGCGAGCCCGTTGAAGCGGTCTTCGGCACGCGGATCACGGTTAAGACCAACGCCCACATAGGCGGGCTTGCGATAACCCAATTCCACCAGATGGCGACCCATATCATAGCCCGCGCTTAAATGATTCACGCCAATGCACATATCGATCGGAGACTCCGTGTAATCCCAGATTTCGAGGGTAGGGATTCCTGCGTTGCGCAATCGATCCATAGTAATCTTACTGTGATAGACGCCACTCAAAATGAGTCCAGCTGGATGCCAGGCGATCATACGCTCGACCCATTTTTCCTCGTAGCTCTCCATATAATCCGTGGTTTCGACGATGGTTTGCAGACCAGCCTTATTAAATATGCTGCGCATACCGTCCAGAATTTCGGCGAAAACAGCTTCAAACAAAGTGGGTACAGAAATGCCGATAAGAGTGGAATTTGCAGCAGCTAACGATCCTGCTACGCGGCTTGGAGAATACCCTAACCGTCTGGCAATGCGACGGATTTCTGTGCGCTTGGCTGCGGAAACCCCTTCCACACCGCGCATTACACGAGAGACAGACATGATGCTGACGCCAGCCGCTTTTGCAACGTCTTCGATCTTTGCCACACGGGTCTTTGGCTCGTTTTCATTCATATTTCTGGCTTAGTCCTGACTGTGAGTGCTGGCCAGTCTTTTAGCAGTGAATTTACGTTAGCGCTAACGTAGGTTTTTACGAATTGCATTGTAGGCACCCGCAAAATCCGGCTTTGTTAACGGTAACAAAATTGGGATAGCACACTTGGGAGGGTTGCTTGCCGAACATCCGTTTCGAAAAAATCGAGAAGAGCTATGGCAGTGTTCGTGTCCTGCCGCCGCTTGATCTTGAGTTGACCGATGGTGAGTTTACCGTTCTCGTTGGTCCCTCTGGCTGTGGGAAATCCACAACCCTTCGCATTCTTGCAGGTCTTGAAAATCTCAGCGGTGGTGAGATTTATTTCGACGAGAAACCCATCAGTCACTTGGAGCCCAAAGAACGGGATCTGGCGATGGTGTTTCAGGATTATGCGCTTTATCCGCATATGAACATTGCAAAGAACATGTCCTTTGCTCTGCGTTTGAAACGCGCGCCGAAATCCGAGATTGAAGAAAAAGTAAAGCGCGTTGCGACGATGTTGAACATCGATCATCTGCTATTGCGTAAGCCTGCGGAATTATCAGGTGGCCAACGGCAACGTGTTGCAATGGGTCGCGCTTTGGTCCGCGATGCATCTACGTTTTTGTTCGATGAACCTTTGTCCAATCTAGATGCCAAACTGCGCGCGAAGATGCGTACCGAATTGGCTGAAATGCGAAACACGCTTGATAAGAACATGGTTTATGTAACCCATGATCAGATTGAGGCGATGACGCTGGGCGATCGGATTGTTGTGATGTCAGAAGGTGTCATCCAACAACAAGGAACACCGGAAGAGTTGTTTAAATCTCCGGCTAATAAATTTGTCGCTGGGTTTATCGGCAGTCCAACAATGAATTTTCTGGATGGTGATTTGCGCCAGGAAAACGATCAACTGATCGTCAAGGGTGATGGCTTTTCGTTGCCTTTGACAGATGAGCAAGGCACGCGACTTGGCGCGCACAAGGATCGTTCTATTGCTGTTGGTATTCGGCCCTCTTCTTTTTCATCAGACATCACGCAGGGCGCGCCCATCGATCTGCGCGTCATCGTTTCAGAATACCTTGGCGCGCAGTCGGTTCTTGTAACCCGCTGCGGCGCCGCAGAAGTCCTTGTGGAGTATGAAAGTGCTTCACCGGTCAAAGCTGGCGAAACCAATACTTTTGGCGTTCGTACAGACGAAATCATGCTTTTCGACAACGCGTCCGGAAAGCGGCTTTGAGCAAATACTCAGCAACTAGGGAGGAACATTGATGCTGAATTTCCTGAAATACACAACGGCTGCAGCGGCTGGACTGGCTATGCTGTCCGCCAGTGCCTATGCGGACCCATACGCACCTTACAAAGACACGACACTTGTCGTGAACTTCCCGGCGCACCCGCACTACAATGCGGTGATGAAAGTTCTGCCGGAATTCACCAAAGAAACTGGTATTCGTGTTGAAGTTGATCAACTTCAGTATTTGAAAATGCGTGAGCGCCAAACTCTGGAGTTGACCAAGGACGAAGGCGATTACGATCTTATTGCTTACGTTGTGTTCTCCAAAGCTGACTATGTGTTTGCAGATCAATTGGAAAACCTCGCTCGCTATTTCATGAATCCTAAGCTCGCGAACCCAAAATACGATGCAGAAGACCTGATTGATGGTTATGTCCAGAACATCGGTGTTGCTGGCGGTACTAAGGGTTATTTGCCAGGTAAAACAGGTTCATTGTTCGGCATTCCATTTGGTTCCGAAACATCTGTTCTTGCGTATCGCAAAGACATTTTCGAAAAGCATGGCATTGCTGTTCCAGAAACCTATGACCAGCTCTTGGCTGCGGCATGCAAGGTGCCTGAAGTTGAGCCAGGTGTAGGCGGCATGGCGTCCCGTGCAGCTTCTGGTCACCAAGCCAGCCACGCGTTCTTATTGCATCTTGCACCATTGGGCGGCCGGGTATTTGATGGCGAATGGAACCCAATCATCAACAATGCCGCTGGTGTTGCTGCTGCAAACGCTTTGAAAACCATCGTTGATTGCGGCCCAGAAGGCGCGCAGACATTTGGTCCAGCTGAAGCTGCTGCTGCATTTTCACAAGGCCAAGCTGCCATGTTCATGGACTCCATTGCATTTGCTGCTGGTTTTGAAGACCCATCCAAATCCAAAGTAGCTGGCAAAGTTGGCTATGCATTGCACCCAGAAGGTGTTCGTCGTGGCTCCCAAACTGGTGGTTTCGGTATTGCGATCCCTAAGAATGCACAGAACAAAGAGGCTGCATTCCTTTTGATGCAATGGCTGACATCCAAACAGGGTGATCTGATGGTTGCTATGGCTGGTGGTAACCCATCACGCTTCTCAACTTATCAGGATGCTGGTTTGAACGAAAAGTATCCTTACTCTGCAACATTCGGTGAAGCATTGAAATTTGCTGATCCAGATTGGCGTCCGATCATCCCAACATGGGGCAAGATCAATGCTGATATCGGCACCACAATGTCTAAAGTCCTAACTGAAGGTCTCGATCCTCAGGAAGCTTTGGATGGTGTTGCTGAACGCGCTCGCGCGATCATGGATGAAGCTGGGTACTATACCTGGAACTAATCTCCCAAGACACGACCAACACAATGGACTGGGGCAAGTGCGCCCCAGTCTATCTTCAACAAAATTAATCCAAATTCTGGGAAACCTCAGGCGGCT
>JBGCFS010000223.1:0-16329 GCA_045107035.1 Hyphomicrobiales bacterium | reverse complement strand
CCATTCATTGTCAATGATCCGGGTGAAGGTAGTCAGGCCAAGCGACGTAGCTCCGCGGTTATTATCGACCATTTGATGCCCGCCATGACACGTGCCGAAACCTATGGGCCTTTGTCTGAAATCGAAGCCCTGATTGATGAGTATTTCTTAGCACAAGGCGTTGATCCAAAACGCGTAAAAGCACTTGAAGAACGTATATTTGAAGCCATTGAACGGCATAATCTAGGCACAGAACTTGGTCTCGAGCCAGGCCTTGATCGGCTAGAGGCGTTGCAACGCTTGGATGGCTACATTTGCGAATTGAAGGAAATGCAGATCCGTGATGGTTTGCACATTCTTGGTCAATCACCCACCGATGAGCAGCGAACGGATACTTTGGTAGCTTTGGCACGGGTTCCAGGTATTAACGAGCAGTCTTTGCATCGTGCGTTGGCGCTTGACCTTGGGTTGTCGGAATTTGATCCGCTTTCCTGCGACGTTTCGACCGCTTGGAATGGCAGTCGTCCAAATGCTTTGCAGTCCGTGTCTGATGACAATTGGCGCACAAATGGTGACACTGTTGAGAGGTTAGAGTTTTTAGCTAAACGCATTGTCGCCGACGAAGATAGGTGTCCTGCCGATTGGATTGAAACCAGCACAGTGCTGAAACGTATGAACGGCAAAGTTGCTCCGACGCTTGATGTTAGTGGGGTAAATGAGATCGCTGCCTGTTTAACTTCCTTACGCGGGGGGTTTATAGTACCGGGTCCATCTGGTGCACCAACACGAGGTCGGTTGGATTGTTTGCCGACTGGGCGCAATTTTTACTCCGTGGATGTGCGCGCAGTTCCAACGCCAACAGCTTGGGATTTGGGCCGTCGTTCTGCCAATTTGGTTGCTGAACGTTATTTTCAGGATGAAGGTGAATGGCCACAGGCCTTGGCGATGACTGCCTGGGGCACCTCTAACATGCGCACAGGTGGTGATGATATTGCCCAAGCGCTGGCACTAATCGGTGCCCAGCCAATATGGGAGCAATTGTCTGGTCGCGTCACAGGTTTTCAGGTCATTCCACTGTCGGAGTTAAAAAGGCCGCGTGTAGATGTAACGCTTCGTATTTCTGGATTCTTCCGGGATGCATTTCCTCATCAGATCGACTTGTTTGATAGTGCGGTTCGCGGCATTGGCGCGTTGGACGAGTCTGAAGATGCAAACCCTATTGCTGCCCGCATGAAAGCCGAAACAACTAATTTGGTAGCAAGTGGTGTTTCCAAGAGCGAAGCGAGCAAACGCGCGGGATTCCGCATATTCGGGTCCATGCCGGGTGCTTATGGTGCCGGATTACAGACATTGATTGATGAAAAAATCTGGGATCAACGTTCTGATTTTTCGGAAAGTTTTCTGACATGGGGCGGATTTGCCTATGGCGGTGGAGCTGAGGGCGATGGCGCGCGCGATTTGCTTGAGACCCGCTTGGGCCAAACACAGCTTGTGCTCCAAAATCAGGATAACCGAGAACATGATATTTTAGACAGCGATGACTATTACCAATTTCAAGGCGGGTTAACCGCCGCAGTTGCGACGCTTTCAGGTGCAGAACCAAAAGTGTACCACGGTGATCACTCTCGGCCGGAAACGCCAAAAATTAGAACGCTTGAAGAAGAGCTGGCGCGTGTCGTTCGTGGCCGTGCGGCTAATCCGAAGTGGATCTCTGGTGTCATGCGCCACGGCTACAAAGGCGCTTTTGAAATGGCAGCCACGCTTGACTATCTCTTTGCATATGCTGCCACGACCAAGGCCGTCAAAAGCCACCAGTTTGATTTGTTGTATGATGCATATTTTGACGATGATGACGTCAGAGATTTCATCGAGGAACACAATCCGGCAGCCTTGAAGGAAATGGCAGATAGGTTTCTGGAAGCAATTGACCGTGAACTTTGGCAACCACGCCGGAACAGCATTTTTGCAGATTTGAAGAACCTCAAAGGGGAGACCGTCGCATGACCAAAAAAGAAGATATGACGGAAGAGCAGCTAAACGCCCGCCACGCTGAAAAAATGAAGAAAAAGAAGGCGGCACGCGACAAGATCATTGCCACAAAAACCATCGAGAAAGGTCTCGTCATTGTCCATACGGGCAAAGGCAAAGGCAAATCTACTGCGGCTTTTGGGCTTGTGTTTCGCTCTTTGGGGCACGGACATAAAATTGGGATCGTTCAATTTGTAAAAGGCAAATGGGAAACTGGTGAGCGAACAGTTTTAGAACGTTTCCCTGAACTTGTTTCGCACCACACAATGGGTGAGGGCTTTACTTGGGAAACGCAGGATAGGAAACGCGATATCGCTGCGGCCCGCCAAGCGTGGGAAAAAGCAAAAGAACTTATCATGGATGATGAGCATAAACTGGTGCTGTTGGACGAGCTTAACATTGTGCTGCGTTACGACTATATCGATGTCGAGGAGGTCGTGGAGTTCCTTAAGCAGAAGCCATACGACAAACACGTTGTCATTACCGGCCGCAATGCTAAAGAGCCGCTTATTGATTTTGCGGATTTGGTTACGGAAATGACTATGATCAAGCATCCATTCCGTTCTGGCGTTAAAGCCCAAATTGGCATCGAGTTTTAATCGCAGATGGTGCGTAAGCCGGCACTTATGCTGCAGGGCACTGGCTCCAATGTAGGGAAGTCCATTTTGGTGGCGGGGCTTGCGCGCGCGTTCTTGAAGCGCGGCATTCGTGTCGCGCCGTTTAAATCTCAAAACATGTCCAATAATGCCGGTGTTGCTGACGGCGGCGAAATTGGCCGTGCACAAATGTTGCAGGCCCGCGCTGCAGGATTAACGCCCAGCGTGCACATGAACCCGGTTTTACTGAAACCAGAAAGTGATACCGGCGCGCAGATTATTGTTCAGGGAAAACGTTTTGGCACAATGCGCGCCCGTGAGTATGGTTCGCGAAAGCAAGACCTGCTGCCAAAGGTTTTGCAGAGTTTCCAAAGGCTTGAAGAACAATATGATTTGATATTAGCCGAAGGCGCTGGAAGTCCTGCCGAGATCAATTTGCGGTCTGGTGATATTGCGAATATGGGCTTTGCGGAGGCCGCTGATGTCCCTGTGATTCTGGCAGGTGATATTGATCGTGGTGGCGTAATTGCCAGTGTTGTTGGCACGCATGCGGTCTTGCCGCCAGATGAGCAAGCGCGCATCAAAGGCTTCCTAATCAATAAGTTCCGTGGGGACGTTACGCTTTTTGATGATGGTGTTCGAGAAATTGCACTGCGAACGGGTTGGTCGGCCTTGGGAGTGGTTCCTTTCTTTAACGATGCAAACAAGTTGCCTGCCGAAGATGTTCTTGACCTACCAATTAGTGGCTCAAAAGCTGGAACGTGTCGCATTGTTGTGCCGCGCATTCCACGCATAGCCAACTTTGATGATTTGGACCCACTGGCTGCAGAGCCTGATGTTTGGGTAGATTTGGTGGAGGCTGGACGACCATTGCCAGCGAACGCAGATCTTATTCTTCTGCCGGGTACAAAATCGACCATAGCCGATCTGGCTTTCCTACGTTCACAAGGATGGGATATCGACATTGCGGCTCATCATCGTCAAGGCAAACCAATCATTGGGCTTTGTGGTGGATATCAGATGCTTGGCAACGCGATATCTGATCCAAATGGTATTGAAGGCACTGCCCAAACTGTAAGAGGCCTCAGTTTACTAGACATTGAGACGGTGCTTGGCGAAAAAAAGGCTACAAGACCAGTACATGGAACACATATCACCAGCGGCTTAGCTGTTGATGGGTATGAGATACATCTTGGAGAAACCAGCGGACCAGACTGTGCGCATCCATATGCCCAGATCTATGGTAGAGAAGATGGTGCGCGATCTTCCGACGGGCTTGTGAGTGGAACTTACATGCATGGTATTTTCAACTCAGATGCATTTCGTAAGCATTTTCTAGCCACACTTGGCGTCGCCGTTTCTGATGTGCGGTATGAGCAGAGCATAGATGAAACTTTGGATCGACTGGCGGATCATATGGAATTTCATCTCGATTTAGACCAGATTTTGCAGATTGCTCAGGCAAGGGCGGCATAAAGCCCCAAATAGATCGCCCAATGCAGCACCAAAACCGCAATCATGAGGTTCAACGCCCGCCTTATGTCACGTTTTCCAACGTCTTTGCGGCCTTTTCCATTGAAAAATGGCGCGTCTACTTGCTGAGTGCCATAGCGTCTTGGACCTGCCAGAGATATGCCCAAAGCGTAAGCTGTTGCGGCTTCAGGCCATCCTGCGTTTGGTGAGCGATGCCATCCGGCTTCTTTAAGCATTCCGCCCACAGTGCGAAATATCGAACCGCGAACGATAGGTGCACACAGTGCGAAAAGAAGGCCCGTGATGCGGGCAGGGATTATGTTTAGAAGATCGTCCAAACGGGCTGCTGACCACCCAAAGGCATGGTAACGCTCATTCTTATGTCCAATCATGGAATCGGCTGTGTTGATTGCTTTGTAGACAAGGAGCCCTGGAAACCCAGCTACAGCAAACCAAAAGGCGGGGGCTACAACTCCATCAGAGAGGTTTTCGGCGCATGACTCGATAGCAGCTCTTGAAATGCCCGCTTTGTCCAATTGTTTCGGATTACGGCCAACTATCTTAGCAACGGTTTGTCTCGCGACTTCAATATTTGGGTCCTTTAGGGCGTCTGCTACACGTTTCACATGGCTGTAGAGGCTCTTTTGAGCCAGCAGAATTGCAACAAATATTATTGCTGCAGCAGCGCTTGCCAGTGATTGTTCGGAAATCCTGCGCAAGCCAATACCGCCAGCAATTCCAAGCGCTACTAACAAAAGCGTCACGATAAGCCCCAACAAAAAATTGAGTGCGTTGCTTCGCCTCAAATTCAATATCGTGTCGAACAAACCTATGAATTTTCCGATCCATACCACCGGATGAGGAATCCAACGCCAAATCCAATCTGGATCACCCAGAATTGCATCAATCAGCAAAGCAACAAGCAGGCTGGCGAGCGTACCAGAAAGAAACAGGGTATAATCAAGCAGCATGGGATTTATGTTTCTTGCTTTGTTTCATAGAAATCATAAAACCCTTGTACCAAGCGGCTGAAGTCTTTGATATTTCCTGGAACCCCGAAGCGTATCCAACTTGGGTTGTCAGAGAATATGCGGGTCCAAATACGCTGCTGAGCCAGAAATTCGTGTAGATCATGCGCTTCAAGGTGATTGTAGAGGAGAAACAAATCTGTTTTGCCCACAATAGAGTTTGGTCTTTTGAGGAAGCCTACCAGCTGGTTCATGCGGCTTTTTAAATGCAGGCGCATGGTATATTGCCAATTTTGATCCAAAAGAGCCCTCTTCCCAATCTGAAGTGCAGGACCGCTAACACTCCAGTCGCCAATCCTCATGCTGAGTTGTCTGATCCTGCTCTTTTGGCCAATTGCAAAACCCAGTCTTAGGCCGGCTTGACCATAAAACTTTCCAAATGATCTCAATACCAAAATTGGGAGATTTGGCTCTAGGTGCCGGATTACGCTGAATTCAGGCGTGCAGTCCATGAAAGCTTCATCAACTACCAACACGCAACCGGGTGCTAATGTCCGTGCAAACTCAATCAGAGTTTCTGGAGCAATGAACGCACCGGTTGGATTGTTGGGATTAACAACGACCAAATTCTGATTCGTTGGCCAGGAACAATTTGATGCAAGGATTGATGGGCTGCCGTTCCAGTGAGCCCAAGATTCCGCATGGCTGGAATAAGTAGGGCCCAAAACACTCGTTGCACCGTCAAACATGTCTGGCAGTTGCCAGATTAAAGCCTCTGTGCCCGGACCGGCAAATATCTCAATGTCATTTGGAATTTCATACGCGATTCGAGCGGAGCTAAGTAACTCATCCATATCTCGTTTGAGAGGTAATGCTTGCCAATCCGTAGCGGTAAGCGTTGGAAGTGAATATGGAATTGGGTTTATGCCAGTGGATAAATCGAGCCAGCGGTCTTTGTCTAAGTGGTTTTTGTAGGGAGGCTCGCCGCCATGCTTCATGTTCGTCGGCCCATTCCGCTGCGCTTTTGCGAAAGTTTGGTCTTGCGAAATGTTGGAGGCCTCGCCCGGAATCGAACCGGGGTTCACGGATTTGCAATCCGCTGCGTAACCACTCCGCCACGAGGCCCTTGATTTGTGGTTTTTCTATGCCCTACAACGGGTTAATGCAACATTGATTTTCAAATTATTTGTGCATTCTGACGGCCATCCGTTTAGCCTTTCTGACGAACGTTCTATTTGTGTTCATCCAAAGCGGGCCTGCGGAGCAATCTAGTGGTCGCTTCAACGCGCCTTTGAGTAGGTTGCAAATGTTGCTTGTGGTAAAAGTAAATTAGCTGATGTCGATGCGCACCTTGTTTATGGTTCTGTTGCTCACGGAGAACCAATAGCTGTCGCTTGAAAAAATGAAACGGCATTTGAGTATATTGACAAATTGAAAACAGGAAGTTTCTTGCCGGTTTAAATTTCAATTTGAACGCAAGCTCAGTTTTAAGTCGGACCCACCAATTGTTCGTGCAACAGGCAGGGTTCTAGCCCAACTACAGCACAAACAGCGGAAGGGATGCCCTAAAAAAGAAGGGGTGAGCGGGATCGTAAATTTGCCCTAATTCAAAAAAGCGATACATTTCAAATGCTCAACCGTGAGCGTTGACAGTACTGGAGTAAGGCATTTGTGAAGGGCATCTGTTTTACCTGTATGGCAGATTTAACTTTCTTGCAGCACCTGAGCAGACGCGAAAAGGGCAGCACCGGCGGCGCTGCCCCTGTTCATACATAACAGTGGTTCAGTTGACTTTGGTAACAATCCAAACCTGAGAGTCATTGCCTTGATTGTCACGGGTCACGACGCGGTTGTCGTTCTCGTTCTCATAGGCGTCCAGATAGCGACCATTGCTCAGCTGGCGCACGGAGTAATTCTTTCCTCCCAACGGGGCGATCACCCAGACCTGTGTCGCATTGCCTTGCGAAGTGCGGGTCACAACCTGATTGTCTTGCGTCCCTTCATGCGCATCCACAAAGCGACCGTTGCTTTGTTGACTAACTGCGTAACGATTGGTGCCTGCGACTGGCATGATGTTCCAGCGCTGTGTGGCATTTCCCTGAAATGCGCGGGTGACCAGCGCGTTGTCATTACTACCCTGGTGGGCATCCAGAAATAGGCTGGTACTTTTCTGTTGGATCGTGAACACGCCCTTCAATTGTACCACGACCGGCGCAGATTTCTTGATCACCCACACTTGCGTCGCGTTGCTTTGGAAGTCTCGTGTGACAACCTTGTTGTCATTGGTACCCTGGTGGGCATCAAGAAAACGACCGCTGCTTTGCTGTTGAATGATGTAATTGTCGGTGCTGACTTTGTTCAGAATCCAAACCTGCGTCGCGTTCCCTTGTGAGGGGCGGGTCACAACGCCATTGTCCGCAACTCCTTGATGCGCATCCATAAACAAGGATGATGCTTTTTGTTGCATTGTATAGGTGTTGCCCGCCATGTGAGTGAAGGTCCAGACTTGGGTGTCGTTGCTTTGCTTCTCGCGGGTGACGACGTGATTGTCTCGTTGGTCGCGATAGGCGTCTAGAAATCGTCCATTACTTTGCTGTTGCACGGTGTAGTCGCCCGTCAGCGTCTGCGCAGCGACCCCGGTGGCCGTGCAGCTGGCCAACATCAGTATGCTGGCGAAGAACTTGAGAGTGCGCGAGAATGTCAAAATCTAGGTCCTTTTGCTGATGGAACCTCCTCAAAGACCGGGTCCCGAAGACGGTCAAAAAACGAGCCGACATTCCCCAAGAAGAACGCCCTTTCCGTCACTTTGCCGTTATTTTGGGCACGGATCAAGTCGTGGGGTTTGGTAGCACTGGCGTTGCTTGTGCAAAGCTTTGCAGTTCATTCGTTGGGGTCGAGATGATCTAGAATCATTTTGATGCTGCGTGCAAACGGATTTAGACTACTTACTGCGACTCCGATTTGTTCATGGTGTGATTATTAATTGCCTTCAGTTTTTGCCAATGCGCAATCAATGCGTCAATGGTGTTCTTTTTGACGAGCAGCGCTAAGCCATTGACATTACGTGAGGTGGAAATTGCCATTTATCAGAATGGCAATTGATTACGTTGACAAATTGAAAGCTTTGCAATCCGCCGCGTTTCTGTTCCGTCACGTTGCCCTTGATCGGTAAGGCAGGTTTTTGCAAACCGAATTCATTTTGATAGTATCAAAATGCCGACGAATGAAAAATCGTCAATGAAGTATGACGGAAGCCTCAATGCGGAGACAGTCAAATCCCGACGCAAACGCTCTAAAGGAATGCACAAAGCGTTCAGCATTTGTCGGATTGGCTGCATTCCGGTCTTGCGTGCCAATCCTCACAACGTTATGCAGATATTTATCAACAATGCGGCAAACAGCCGAATAGCTAAGAGAGTCAGACCATGACGGATTTTGCGGACTTGCGTAGCAATATGGTGGAACACCAGCTGCGGACCAGTGACGTTACATCACATGATGTTTTGGATCGTTTTGGTGAGTTGTCTCGCGAAACCTTCGTTGCTGCGCCACAAAAACCATTTGCCTATACTGACAACGATATACTTGCTTGGAAAAGTGATGCTGGCGAAGAACGCTATTTGATGGAAGCAGCACCGTTTGCGCGATTGGTGCAAGCGGCACTTATACGCTCTACAGATTTGGTGTTGGATGTTGGGTGCGGCACCGGCTACTCCGCAGCTATGTTGGCAGGTTTTTGCGAATCTGTGGTTGCGATTGAAAACGCTGCAGAACTGGTCGAAACCGCAACTGCTAACTTGATTGATATGCAAATCGACAATGCAGTTGTTCTGCAAAGCTCTTTAGAAGATGGATATGCCAAAGAAGGACCGTATGATCTTATCGTCATTAATGGCGCTGTAGATCATGTTCCTGAGAAACTATTCGAGCAATTGAGAGATGACGGCCGTCTATTGACGTTTGTAGGGCAGGGTAATTCTGGAGACCTTACAATTTTCCGCAAGACAGGAACTGGAACCACATCAGTGCCTGTTATGAACGCGAGTGTACCTCCGCTGCCAGGCTTTCAACTTGAAGAAAGTTTTGTGTTTTAACTTTGAACTCGCGCGACAACAGATGCGTGCACTTTATGTGTTAGCTGAAATTCGCTGATTCACGTTAACCAAAGAACTATATCCCTGCTTTTTGACAAACAGCTGTCATTGTCATGTCATATGCTGACAATCTGTTGCATTCATGCACGTTTTCAAAAGACCTGTGGGAAAAACCACAATGTAGTGTTGGCGAGCCCGTTCAAAAACGTTAATGAAATGTAAACTAATTAGTTCAGGCCGCTGACTCGTTCAGCTGCCTTCGTTGTTCTGGAAAGGGTTGTCTGTGAGTAAGTGGTTTCGCACTATCGCGTCTGGTCTTGTTTCCTTGTCTGTTGCAGGTGGTTTTGTAACAGCTGTACCTAGCCTTGCATCCGCCGAAACTTTGTTACAAGCGCTTGCATCAGCTTATGCCAATAACCCTGAACTCAATGCGGCTCGAGCTGCAACGCGTGCTGTCGATGAGGGCGTGCCTCAAGCGCTTTCAAATTATCGACCGCAAGTTAATGCGCGCGGCTCCATAACGCAAAGTTGGGATGACACAGATTTTCGCGGTGGTGGTGGTACCGATACCAACGGCGCGAGCGCCACGCTTGGGTTAAATGTCACACAAAACCTCTTTCGGGGATTTCGAACAGCGAACGGCACTAAACAAGCAGAAGCGGCCGTTCTTGCCAGTCGGGCAAATCTCTTAAATACTGAGCAGAACGTTCTGTTTGGGGCAGCTGAATCATTTATGAATGTCGTTCGCGACAGGGCTCTAGTTGAGCTGCGCTCTCAAAACGTCGCGTTCTTGCGCCAGCAGGGAAAAGCGACACGCGATAGATTCGAGGTGGGTGAAACAACCCGCACAGATGTGGCGCAGGCGGATGCTCGTGTCAGCCTGGCGGTCTCTCAATATAATCTGGCGCAGGCGATGTTGAATTCCAGCGAAGCCATTTATCAGCAGATTGTTGGTAATAAGCCAGGCAAGTTAAATCAGGGCTATTCGCCGAACGGATTAATTCCAAACAATTTGGACTCAGCTCTTACTGTGGCTTTGACTGATCATCCAGGAATTCTGGCGGCGATCTATAATGCGGATTCTGCAGCCTACAATACCAAGGTCATTGAAGGCGAATTGTTGCCGACAGTTAGTTTAGAGGGCGATATTTCTCGCACGTTTAATTTTCAGGGAAATACGAGCAGTTCCAACAATGCTTCTTTGACCGGCAGGGTGAGTATTCCTATCTATCAAGGTGGCGGCGTATCGTCGCGGGTTCGTCAGTCCAAAGAAATTGCTGGTCAACGACAAATTGAGCTGGATCTTACTAGGCAACAAGTCCGCGCGTCCGTAGTTTCTGCGTGGGGCCAACTAACCGCATCTCGTGCTGTGATTGTTGCTGCTGAAGCTCAACGTAATGCAAGTCAAATTGCTTTGAGCGGTGTGATTGAAGAACAACGTGTTGGACAACGCACAACTCTTGATACCTTGAACGCTCAACAAGAGCTTCAAGATGCGAGAGTAAATCTGATCTCTGCCCGTAGGGACCAGGTTGTCGCTGCCTTTGCGCTTGCTTCGTCAATTGGCAGGCTGAATGCTCAGCGCCTGGGTTTGGGTGGGCAGATTTACCAACCGGAAGAACACTATGAGAAAGTACGCGATAAGTGGTTTGGGTTGCGTACCCCAGATGGGCGTTAACCATTTTTGTGCAATTTTAAGGAAATGCTGGATTAATTATTAACGCGCCTGCTAAATCATAGTTCGTTAACCAAGGTAACCAACAGCTTTCTAGGGCGGGGCTCTCCCATTATTGCCCTTGTTAGATATACTGAGGTCTAGCGAATCGGCGGGTCGGCATTTTGCATGGCAAGCTACTAGAATTTGTTCGCTGATAGTCGGGAATAATACATGTCGAACTCCGCCGCCGCGCAAGAACCGTCGATGGAAGAAATTCTTGCTTCCATCCGCCGGATCATCACGGATGAGCAGGGGGATAGTTCAGCAGATTCTGCACCCGATATGGTTTCTGAGGCCAGCAATGCGGTAGACTCCGTTTCTGCTGCCTCCGAAAAGGAGGACGAAACTGTGAGTGGTGGCGAAGCAATTTCTGCCGAAGATCTGGACGCATTGTTTGCGTCAGATGAACCGGCGTCTGAAGAGTTTCAAAACGAAACTGTTTCAGAAGATGATCTGGATGCCCTGTTTGGCTCTAGTGCTGCGGAAGTTGAACCTGAGCCAGAACCTGAGCCTGCACCAGAACCAGCAGCCGATGAAGATGTGATGGAGCTCACTGAGGCTGAGATGGCACCCGATGATGACCTCGATATAGTCGAGGGCATGGATATCATGTTCGCTGAAGAGGGTGTTGAAGCGCCTGCTCCTGTTGTTGAAGTTCCAGCTAAACCTGAAGTAGTGCCAGAGCCAGCGATGGCGCCGCCACCACTGGCTGTTGCTGACGTTTCAATGGATGAGATGGAGGCGCTGGTCAGCGATCAAGCAGCCAGTTCCGTGTCGAATGCTTTTGCTAATTTGTCTGGAATGGTAGTCTCTAGCCAAGCAAAATCGATGGAGGATCTGATGAAGGAGATGCTCCGGCCCATGCTGCAGTCTTGGCTTGATCAAAACCTCCCACCTTTGGTGGAAAAAATGGTTGCTTCAGAAATTCGTCGACTTTCTGGAAAGTAAGACACGCCCTGCCATTAATATTTCTGTCCTGCTGACGTGTCGTTTCATTGCCATGTGATGAATGTGCTTTTTCGCTTCATTCGTTTTACCGTTAAAGTTTTAGAGTTGAAATATTCTCATTTTTGAGATTAATTCTCTGATATGGAAAAAGTGTACACTCAAGATGATTTGAATCTTGCGGCACGACTCAAAGAGCTTCGCATCTCCGGTGGTATGTCGCTTGATGACTTGGCTACTCGCAGCCAGGTTAGCCGCGCAACACTGTCGCGAATTGAAAATGGTGACGTTAGCCCAACAACACATGTGCTTGGAAAACTTTCCACTACATATGGTCTCACGCTGTCTCGGTTATTGATTATGGCTGAAGCTGACTTTGCGCCTGTCGTGAAAAAAGTTGACCAACGGGTTTGGATTGATTCAGAAACGGGGTTTCGCCGGAGGGGAGTGTCTCCTCCTTCAAATTCCCTGTCTTGTGAAGTTTTGGAATGCGAGCTGCCTCCCGGTACTTTCATCGAATATTTAGGGCCGCCCTATGCCGGGCTTGAGCACCACCTTGTTCTCTTGGAAGGTGAGTTATGTGTTGGGATTGAAGGTAAAAACCACTCGCTGCAGGCCGGTGATTGTTTGCGTTACAAACTATATGGAGAAAGTAGTTTTCAGGCGCATGCAACCAAAGGTGCGCGATACCACCTTGTAATAGTTTGAGAAATTTAAGCATGGTAGATATTGAAATCGAGCTCCTGGACCTCGAAGGATTTGATCACTACTTGAATGAATTGGCCGGTGTACTGCACGCGTGTGTTCAGTTAGGTGCCAGCGTGAACTTCATTCTTCCTTTTAGTATCAACGATAGCAGGGCCTTTTGGCGCAATAAAATTCGTGAAGGTATCGCATCAAAAAAACGCATTCTGATAGTGGCAAAGGTCAATAAAATGATTGCCGGAACAGTACAGTTAGATTGTGATACTCCGCCCAATCAAGCCCATAGGGCTGATGTGTCCAAATTACTTGTTCATCCCGAATTTCGTCGACAAGGTGTTGCGAAGCTCTTGATGAATGTGTTGGAGGAGCAGGCAAAAACAAAAAATATTAAATTGCTTACTCTGGATACTCGTACCGGGGACAGCGCTGAGCCTCTCTATGCTTCTCTTGGATATCAAACGGCCGGGATCATTCCTAATTTTGCCAAAAATGCTCATACGGATACGCTGGATGGCGCGACCTTCATGTACAAAGAGGTTTAGAAATCACGGTTTTCAATTGATGTTTGATTAAGATGCGTGCCGCAAGGGCTCATTCTCCGAGAGCGCTACGACAATATCTTCAGACCGTTTCGGCGTTCCGTATAAGTAGCCTTGAATTTCATCGCAGCCAATTTGCCTAAGAAATGCCATTTGCCGTTCTGTTTCAACACCTTCGCAAAGTAGTTTTAGACCAAGTAGTTCTGAAAGACTTTTTGTGAATTTGATGATGGAGCGACTTGCTGGATCAGTGTGCAAGGTCCGCACAAACATCTGATCAACTTTGATCTTGTTGATTGGAAACCGAGAAATGTATCCAAAAGAAGCGTAGCCAGTTCCAAAATCATCCAGAGCTAATGAGACGCCGAGTGATCGCAGATCATTGAGAGTTGCAACAAGCTCATCTGAAGATTCAAGAAATGAAGATTCGGTTATTTCCAAATGCAACTGGGAGGAATTCAAGCCAGATTTGTTGAGCGCCTCTTTTACTTCAGACACGATATCTGAGTGTAGGAATTGCATAGGTGAAACATTCACAGCAACAGAAATTTCGCGAGGCCATGATGCAGAATCCATACATGCTTTGTCTAAAACCCACTTCCCAAGTTGGTCAATAAAACCGTTGGCTTCAGCTATCTCGATAAATTCGTCAGGCGAGATGGCGCCAAGTGTTGGATGTTTCCATCTTAGTAGCGCTTCTACACCGATCAGTGTGTTAGATTTTACATCAATTTGCGGCTGGTAAACGACGAAAAATTCATTTCGCTCAAGTGCAGGTAGCAGGCTGCGTTCAATTTCCCGTGCTCGCGCCTGTTTGGCTGATGAAATTGGATCATAGGCTGCGATACTGCTGGTGTCGGACTGTTTGGCATCTTGCAAGGCTAGTTCTGCATTCCCCAACAAATCTTGCGTTTTTGTGGAACCTATCTCTGCTTTGGCGTAACCAATATGAGCTCCAACCTGCACACTTGCTTCACTAAGCACAAATGTTTGCTCTAAAAGTTCGGCGAAAGCAGAAGCTTTCTGAGCAAGTTCAAAGTGGCATTCACTCGTTTTCGTCGCTATTGCAAATGTGCCGCCACCAACTCTCGCAACTTCGATGACACCTAAGTCTGATTGTTTCAGTCTTTCGACAACAGACTTTAACAGTGAATCGCCAATGTCTCTGCCGAGTGTGGCGTTGATAGTGTCAAAGCGTCGCAAGCTAAATGCAAATATTGCGATAGAGTCGCTAGGGATATCCCATTGATACGCGTCATCAATAGACGTGGTAAATGCATGTCTTTGCAGGGCACCGCTTAACTCATCATGTGATGACAAGTATTCGAGGCGTTTTGTCTGGTGTCTTTTTTCAGTGACATCTTGTGCCGTAATAGACGCAATAACTGTACTTTTTGGAGTGGTATGAGCGCCTTTTACAGGCGTGTACAGCATTGATGGAGAGATGACATATTCAATGAATTTTAAGTCCGCATCTTGTCCGGTTTGTATCTCTCCGGCACGAAACTGAGCAATTTTGCATTCTTGAAGGTCGGACATGCACTGCATGGCTTCTTCTAATAGGCCTGACGGCAAGTCATTAAGAGATAGAACTCCGCTTGTTTGTTTCTGTGCACTGCCAAAAAGAGATAGTGCGGTTCTGCTGTTTTCCAAAACGCATCCGTTTGAGTCCAGTACAATCATTGCGTCTGAACTGTCTTCGAAAATTTGACTGAGGATATCCTTCGCATTTCTACTTTGCGCGAAGGCTAGTTTTGCCATCCATCCGCGAATATTGATTTCGCTGTATGCGACGAAAATCAAAGCATTCGCCAAAAGTACGTGTGAACTAACAGTCGGCAAGATCACCGATTGCTTTTTCAGCATCATGTAACCAACAATTTCTATCAAAGTTGCCAATGAAACCAATACCAATAGGCGGTATGATATTCTTGTAGATCTCAAAAAGTAGAAAAATCCGAATATAAGCAGACCTGTAGCTGCAAGTATAAAATTTGCTCTAACTTCGGATAATTGTCGATTCTGAGCCAAGGTTTCTGCTGCGAGAATTTGTAGTTTTGCCCCCGAGAGCATGCCGAAAACTGGTACTGCAAACGTATCCCTCAGTTCAATTGCATGCGCTCCGATCACAACACTTTTATTTTGCAAAGCAGTTTGTTCAAGCGTGCCATCTAGTAAGTCAGCCAATGAATAGGTTGGTATACTGTTGGCATCGATTGAAAAATTGATACCAAACTGAGTTCCCGATTCACCTGTGATGCCAGAAAGAACAGAGGGCACGGAAAGAAGTGTTTCACCATCCAGTTCTTGTGCATAAGGGAATTGTCGAACGATCCCGTCGGTTTGAGGAATGACATTCACTGACGCCAACCAAGTATGTGCCTCAAATTGGGGCAACGGTCGGCTTTCGCTCAAAGCTGTGGAAGTAGGATCAACAGAATGTGACTGTGAGAAAACAGGAAGTGTTACTGCGCCCTCGGCTCCCTCTAGTGCGTTTTCGAGAAGTTGATCCTGATCTGGAAAAGAAGGCGCGCTGAAGTCCACGTCAAGGAAAATGTCATTTGCATTGTACTCCATGGCTTTATTGATAGCATCGGCAAAGATGCCTCGAGGCCATGGCCAAGAGCCTACATGGTCCAATGTCTTTTTATCAATTGCAATGAAGGCGATATCACCTGTAGCGGGGCTTTTGGAATGCCGCATCCTGAACTCGGTGATATCGTTTTCGAATTTTGTCCAAAAACCAAACTCTTGCGCGAAAAAAGTAGCCGCAACTATTGCAAGTGCAAATATTGCACGCAAAGGCCGAATAGAAGCTGGTGAGGAAGTTGTCATGTAGCAATTGGCCTTAAAGTAACATCATCAATTAGCTATTGCCGTTACCATTGCCGTTACCATTGCCGTTACCATTGCCGTTACCATTGCCGTTACCATTGCCGTTACCATTGCCGTTACCGCCACTGTTGCCGTTACCGCCACTGTTGCCGTTTCCGCCACTGTTGCCCTTACCGCCACTGTTGCCGTTACCGCCACTGTTGCCGTTACCGCCGCTGTTGCCGTTACCGCCACTGTTGCCGTTACCGCCACTGTTGCCGTTACCGCCGCTGTTGCCGTTTCCGCCACTGTTGCCGTTTCCACGACCACTACCGTTTCCTCGACCGTTGTTCGATTGAGCGACCTGATTGCTTTTCACTGGTTTTCCGGTTTTCACGTCAACAACTGTTGCTTTTCGCCCAGGGCCATTTACTTGCAACGGCTGGTTAACATTCCGGTTTACCGAAACAT
>JBGCFS010000222.1:0-19363 GCA_045107035.1 Hyphomicrobiales bacterium | reverse complement strand
ATCAAGATTGCTACTAACAATGAAATGTACACGCGCATGACCGGTGACATGGACGTAAATGCAGGGGAGATGCTTTCCGATGGCAAATCGCTGGAGGAAAAAGGCAGAGAGATTTACGAGCTGCTTTTGCGAGTTGCCTCTGGCGAAATGTCAAAATCTGAAGCGCAAGGCTTAGGAGACTATGAGTTCGTGCCGTGGCAAATTGGTGCGACCATGTAATGACGGTTAAATTCCTGAAGGCTGGTCTCATTGGTGATCATATACAAAAGACGAGACTTCCCGCCGCGCTAAAACTGATGTGTGACGACGCTGGAATAAAACTCGACTTCTCGCTGATAGATACCTCTGAGATCAATGGCTTTGATTTTGTTAGCAGGGTCAATGAACTGATGACTCAAGGTTGGTCGGGTGTGACGGTCACCCACCCCTACAAGATCGCTGCACGCAATTTTGCTGGCTCAAATATGTTGAAAGAATTATCGCATCTGAACGCGTCCAATACATTGCGGTTTGATGCCGGGCTTGAGGCCTTTAATACCGACTACACTGGTTTTCTTAGTGCATGGTCAAATTGCATGGGAGCTCGATCCCCGGGCAAGGTGGCGATGGCGGGGGCAGGCGGCGTGGCTAGCGCGCTCGGCCCCGCATTGGCGAAACTCGGGGCAACCAAAATATCAATTTGGGACCTAGACCATGGCAAGGCTGCGAAATTAGCCGGTGAAATAGGTTTGGTTGCAGAATCTATCCCGCTAGAGCAGGCAAAGCAGGCCGCAATTGATGCCGATGGATTGGTCAACGCAACAGCATTGGGCATGCAGCAGTATCCTGGATCGGCCTTTGAGCAATGTTGGATACTGGGTCAGAAATGGGCATTTGATGCCGTCTACACACCGGTCGAAACACAGTTTCTATCATTCGCCATGTCTGCCGGGCTCAAAACTATAAGTGGATTTGAATTGTTCAAACACATGGCCATCGCGTCCTTCTCTGCTTACACAAATCGAGCGGTGGATGAGGAGGTCGTGCTTGCGCGGTTGGAAATTCTCAAACCAACAGCGTGAGTTTCCGTGGAATTGTCGCCTGCTAAAAGGGAGAAATAGAAAATGCGTAAGCTTGAAAAGCTGACAGCCCTTCAGGTGAAATCCTATGAAGAGGACGGGTACTTGTTGCTGGAGCGAGTGATTCCTGAGAGCATTATTCAAGATATCCGCAATGAGATTGAGCGTTTCAATGAAGAGGCCAAATCTATGGATGAATCCAACGATAGGTTGGATTTGGAAGATAGTCACTCGCGCGCTGACCCTAGAGTACGTAGGATAAAACTACCGCACACAATAAGCACAGTAATGAGAGACCTGATGTATTCTGACTACATTCTTGGTCCTGCTCGAGATTTGATCGGCCCTGATATTCGGTTGCATACGACGAAGTTGAATATGAAATCTGCTAACTATGGCGCTGCAATCGAGTGGCATCAAGACTTCGCGTTCTATCCGCACACCAATGATGACGCGCTGGCAATTGGTATCGTTATCGATGATATCGATAGCGAAAATGGGCCTTTGATGGTCTTTCCCGGATCGCACAAACACCCTATTCACAACCACCACTATGATGGCTTTTTTGTAGGGGCAATGGATTTGCAGGCGTGCGGTTATGACACGAAGGATGCTGTAGAGTTGAAAGGCCCAGCAGGTTCCATTTCAATTCATCACGCCCGCACAGTCCACGGATCAGCATTAAATACATCTTCAAGCGATCGTCGGCTTCTGTTTTACGAAATGATGGCGGTTGATGCGTTCCCGGTTATGGGGTCCATGACATCATTTAACACTATCGAAGAATACAATGAGAAGATACTATGTGGAGAACCCACCTTGTACCCCCGGCTTAGCAATGTGCCAATACGGATACCCCTGCCACAACCGCAGAAAAACAAGTCAATTTATGAAGTGCAATCAGGTTTGAAAAACCGGGCATTTCTGCAAAAACCATAAGCGAAAAGGGAATTATTATGTCCAAACCAACCATTGGATTTATCGGTCTTGGCCTCATGGGATCGGCCATGTGCCAACGTTTGCTCGATATGGGCTACTCCTTGACAGTTATCGCCAATCGATCTCGTGAAAACGTAGAAAAAGCTGTGGCACGCGGTGCAACTGAAGCAAAAACTTCAAGCGAAGTTGCCGCGAACAGTGACATAGTCATGCTATGTATGGACACATCGATTTCTGTAGAAGGCCGCATGTATGGCGACAATGGCGTTATCGCCGGGCTTAAACCTGGAGCTGTTGTTGTAGATTTCGGTACGTCCTTGCCAAATTCCACACGCAAAATTGGTGAGTCTGTAGCTGAAAAGGGTGGCTTCTATCTCGATGCTCCTCTTGGCAGAACTCCATCACATGCACTCGATGGTCAATTGAATATTATGTGCTCTGGCGACAAATCCGCCTTTGATAAGATCGAAGCTGTGTTGAATGACCTTGGCGAGAATGTTTTTCACCTCGGCGATTTGGGCTCCGGGCACACAATAAAACTCATCAACAACTTCTTTGCTATGACAACAGCTAATGCGATGTCTGAAGCATTTTGCATGGCAGACAAAATGGGTGTTGATCGGGAAAAAGTATATGCAGTAATGTCCGCAGGCCCGCTCCACTCCGGTATGATGGATTTTGTGAAAGCCTACGCAATTGACGGAAACCCAAATCAGCTCGCTTTTGCAGTTAAAAATGCAAACAAAGATGTCGGGTACTATGCGCAAATGGCCGCCGATGTGAACGTGGATTCCATAATGTCCAAATCAGTTCGCGAAGCCTTGTCGTCCGCTACTGCAGACGGATTTGGTGATCGAATGGTTCCGGAAATGGTTGAATACTTTACCGAAAAATACTCCAAGTGAACCTAAAACCCTAGTTAGGCTCACGGCATGGCACGCCTAGCAATTCGGGCAAATGAAGACAGGGCAATGACCGGCATCATCTTGATGCTTGGTGCATTTCTTCTGTTTTCATTTATCGACACCAGCGCAAAATGGCTGGCGCTCTTTGGGCTGCCTGTTCTTCAGCTTGCATTTATGAGGTATGTTGGGCACTTCCTAATTTCCTTGATCCAGATTGGTAGGGGCGGGGTGAGTATGGAGCGATTTACCAGCCCGAGAATGTCGCTTGTTCTTTTGCGGGCCATCTTGCTCATGGGCTCCACAGTTTTCAACTTCATCTCAGTTAGATATCTGCCGCTGACGCTGACATCCACAATCCTCTTCTCCGCTCCAATCATTATCTGTGCGCTATCATGGCCGTTGTTGGGCGAGAGGGTGGGTTTGTGGCGGTGGGCTGCGATCATGTTGGGGTTCGTTGGAATTCTGATCGCCATTCGGCCGTTTGATGAGAGCTTCCACTGGGCCATTTTGCTTTCACTTTCTGCAGCATTTTGCTTTGCGCTTTATTCCATTTTGACAAGGAAGCTTGCTGGCACAGTGGCTGTTGATACCATGCAGCTATATTCAGGCTTTGTTGGTACGGCAGTTCTTTTACCATTTGCGATTGCGGAATGGCAAAACCCCGTTGGATGGATCAATTGGACCATGATGATTTCCATGGGAGTGTTCGGGTGGCTTGGACATCAACTCCTTACAAACGCTCATGGTTTCGCTCCCGCAAGCACGCTTACGCCATTTGGCTATACCTTCATCCTGTATCTTACGCTGTCTAGCTATTTCGTTTTTGATAACTTGCCAGACAGGTGGACCATTCTTGGTGCAAGTATCATTGTTGTTGCCGGACTGATAATTTGGGCGCGTGAAAAACGATTGAGTTCGCCAACTTAAGAGCGTGATGCGGGCAGTGAATTCTGGCACCTAAGCTGGTTGTTAGAATTTGTGGTCGGCGCCCGCGAAATGGCGCGGCCAATGGTCGTCGTCAAGCGCAACAATTGGGGCGCAGTTGCGGCAAGAAAACACGCACGAATTTGGGTGATTTGATCGCCACTAACACAATCAAAACGCAGCCATAAACTACCACCTCTTTGCAGAGAAAGACGGTCTGGAGAAATTGGAATTTTTGAAAATTCCGCCGCACAAAACGCCATTGCCGAGCAAATATCAGATGCATTCAGAGTAATATCTAGTTGCAGTTCATGGCAGGGAAATGCGTGTGAAATTTCCTCAAAATGATCTGACCTGTCGAGCATGACAATCTCCCATAACTTACAATTTCGGAGGATCGTTGCCGGTCATCCGCTTTAGCTGCATTTGTTTTGCGCCCGCAATCTGATGGTCAAATCGGCGCATCTTGTTTGAAGAAATTAGAACATCTGCGATACTCCTCGTCAAGAAAAATCCTTTATAACGGAAAATTTCTGATATAACAGATTTGCGTTGAGTGCTCGGTGGTGTGAGCTAAACATCTTTTCCTATCATAATACGGTTTTCGACTACGCAATTTCAAACCGGTTTCGATACAAAACAATCCGGCTCAAGTGAAATAAGGAAGCGTGTTAGATGAGTTCGGCAAAACAGGAAATATCAAAACGGCTTGCCATACGTCTAAAAACGGCGCGCAAATCCAAAAACCTAAGCCTTGATGCATTGGCTAATTTGTCAGGGGTGTCTCGCTCCATGCTATCCCAGATCGAACGAGGGGAAAGCAGTCCAACAGTCGCCAGCTTGTGGAATTTGACCCAAGCTTTGAGTGTTGACTTTTCAGGCCTGTTAGACGACGGGCCTCAGGAGCGTAGCCCAATTCGGGAAGTCATACGAGCGGGGCAAGTGCCAGTTATCCAATCATTGGGACAAGGTTGCCGGATACGCATTCTCAGCGCACCTGAGAAGGTTGGAGAGACTGAAATCTATGATCTGGAGTTCGACAAAGGCGGATTGCTTTCCAGTGAACCCCATCGTTCTGGCTGCATGGAAAACCTCACGGTTATCAGCGGGGAACTTTTAGTTACCACAGATGGTATTTCAGAAGCGGTTAGCATAGGCGACACCGTGCGGTACGTTGCTGATCGGCCGCATTCCATTGAAGCTGCCAGCCAAGCATCGCGGGCTATTTTAATAGTCGTTGGCGCATAGTCTGGTTCGACAGTTCAAATGCCAATGAGAGTTTTTTTGAACTCTTGCGACAATTCTTTTGGGATAAGCGTTCCCATCTCTCCAATGGCAATTATTTGAGAGTTTTGGACTTTCGTGGCATTTCTTGCGGGTTCGAGCGTTGCGCGGTGGCCAACAAGATTAAAAACGAAGACTGTATCGCACTGGTCCAAAAACCTGATGAAACCCTTTGCGCGCAGACAAATGGTTGGCAAAAACTGTGCAAAGATCTCAAAGGCTGCTTTATCCAAGTACCTTTCCGTTTCAAAGCTCCAATGAACATACTTGTCTGTGTGAGATGACGAAGCACGGGCTGCTGGCAGGGCAGTGTCGGAATGTCGAAAATCTGAATCAGAACGCACCCCAAGCAGCAATTTGGTGTCCACGTCGCCATAACTGGTTTTTAGTATTTTTGAATATGGTGCTGATTCAGCAAGAAGCGCGTCAATTTCAAAGATTTGCGCATTGGTCGCGACGTCTGTTTTGTTCAAGACAATAAGATCGCTTGCAGCGGCATGATCAATAGCTTGTTCTTTGTGTTCAAAGTCAAAGCTATCAAAATTATCAGCATCTAAAACATAAACACGCGCATCAAGTTGAGTAAGGCCAGCGCCTTCCAAAGCATCGAGTGAGGCGTCCAAAGCACGTGGATCCGCAACTCCGCTGGCTTCAACGACAACCAAGTCGGGCGGTTCAAATTCCCTGGCAAAATCTGCAACGGATGCAACAAAATCATCATTCAATGAACAACAAACACAACCGTTTTTGAGTGAGATGCGGTCTGCCTCAACAGTCTCAATTTGAGAGTAGTCAATATTGATCGCGCCAAAGTCATTTACAAATACTACGGTCCGACCTTGGTTTGGGCTTTGCAGTATGTGATTGACCAAGGTCGTCTTTCCGGCACCCAGAAATCCGCCAATTGTTACAATCGGCAGCCTTTGAGAGTTGTCAGGATTTGGCATTGGACCATACACGTTCACCCGCAAGCCAAGTAGAACGGATATTGATATCCCTTAACTTGGAAGCGTTTGTTTGTAACGGGTTTGCGTCGAGAATAACCAAATCTGCGTGCTTGCCTGTCGTAATGGAACCTAGCTTTTCTTCCATCCCTATTTGATAGGCGGCATCGATTGTAACAGCGCGCAATGCTGACGACACATCGAGGCGCTCACTTTCACCAAGGCAGCGACCGTCTCCAGCTATTCTGGTGGTGCCGGCTTGCATTAATTCCAATGCCGAAGGGTCTGTCATCGGCGTATCTGCATGAAGGCTAATTCGCATGCCTTCAGCGACAGCGGAACCAGCTGGCATGTAGTGTGCAGCGCGTTCAGAACCGAACAGCGCATCTTCAATCGGGGCTCCCCAGTGGGTGATATGGTTGATAAAGAAACTGCACAGCACGCCAAGCTTTTGGGCACGTTTAATTTGGTCGCCCCGCATCAACGCACAGTGTTCTAGTCGGAACCTGTGATCGGTGCGCGGCATCTCTTCGAGCACCTGCTCAATGAGATCAAGAACCATATCGATGGTTCGATCACCTTGCGTATGAATTGTCATTTGCCACCCAGAGCCAAAGTAGGTTCGCACCATTTTCTCAAAATATTCTTGAGGGTAGTTCAATGAGCCCAAGTGACCCGGTTTCAGATGCATACGCTCCAGCGTTATCTGACTTTCTAGATACGGTTGCGTCAACCAGATGTTGCCAATGAATGGAGAGCCATCTGCGTGAATTTTTACGCCTGCCATCCACAGTCGATCGTCACCAACCATCATATTTTCCACTTGCATATCTGCGGTGGTGGCTTGTTGATATGCAGCAACGCGTGGCAAAGGCAGTTCGCGCTTCAGCGCGTTTAGATAGTAAGCTTTGTAAAACGGCAAATAGAGGTGCTCTGTAACCGTGGTAATACCATTTGAGACTAATTCATCGATGGATGCTTCAAACTCTGTGCTGAGCCTTTCATCCCCCCAGGCCTGATAAAATGTTTCAAGTGCAGCCCACGTAATAGCTTCCTCAATTTTTCCGTTAGGGCGGTTGTTTTCGTCGCGCTCAATAATGCTTCCGGTCGGTGTGGCGAAATTTTCATCTATTCCACAGGCTTCAAAACCTGCCGAATTCATGAAAAGAGCATGGCAATTCGAAGTCTGAATGCCGACTGGATTGTCAGGTGCAATGGTGTCCAAAAATGTCCGTGTAGGCGCTTCCATATCTGGATGCAATTGAGCATCAAGACCAAAAAACAACAGATGTTCACCGGGTTTGGCAACCGCCACGCGCCGTCGTACTTTTGCGATCAACGCGGCGTAAGTGGGGACCGTCTCGGCGCGCACATCCACCACAGGGGCGCCACGAGTTTTTGCCGCCCAAAGTGGATGAGAATGCGCGTCAATAAAGCCAGGCAGTAACGCAGATCCATCTAAGTCAATGGCTGTATGACCAGGAGAAAGAGAAGCTTTTGCAGCCTCTAATGCACCCACAAAAGCAATTTTTCCATCGCGCACTACAATTGCTTCTGGCGATGGATTGCTTTCATCTACAGTTACAATTGTCCCACCGAAGAACAGTGTCTCTGTCATTCGTCTGCAACTGCTGAGTAACTATCTCGCATTGCGCCAGCTTTTTCTTGCGAGGCGACAAAATCATCATTGCTGAACAGCGGAATGATGGTGTGGTGTTTGGACATGCCCGTTGCATCGGCCAAGTGCATGTTCGCCGCTACTGTTGCCATATCCGGCATTTCATAGACAAACATCATGTCGTATTCGCCGCATGTGCCCCAGGCATGGAGTAATTTGCCACCCATAGCTCCTACTGCATTGCGCGATACTGCGGCTCGATCACTCGAGGAATCAAGCATTTCTGCTTTTTTATCGTTTTCGTATTTGATGAGCAGAGCAACGGTAACTGTCACAATTTATCTCCGTTTTCCTTGAATGATACGGTCGAGGATCATGGCGCATGAAAGGATCGCGAGACCCGCCAGAATTCCTAAACCTTCTGATGCGTATTGCAGTGCCTGCAAAACGTCTTCGCCGAGACCTTTTGCGCCGATGAGGGATGCAATGACCACCATCGCCAAACTCAGCAAAATTGTTTGATTTATGCCCGCCATTATGGAAGGCGCGGCCAATGGCAAATCCACTTTCCAAAGCAGGTAACGCTTGCTTGCTCCAAACGCCATTGCTGCTTCACGTACAGATTCTGGTACGCCACGTAGGCCTAGCACGGTCAATCGAACGACTGGAGAGCTGCCGAAAATCATAGTAGCGATGATAGCTGCTGGTTTGCCTGTGCCAAAGAACGCAATAACTGGAATCAGATATACGAATGCAGGCATGGTTTGCATGAAATCGAGGACAGGACGCACAAAGGCATACACACGCGGATGACGAGCGCACAAAATACCCAGAGGAATGCCCAAAGAAATACTTATGCAAGCCGCAGTGCCGAGGAGGGCCATGGTTTTCATGCTTTTGTCCCAAAAGCCAAGATACCCGAGATAGGCGAGTGCGGCACCTGAGAAAATCGCTCCGCGCCAGCCAGCTGAAAGGCCGGTCAACAGAATTATAAAGCCGGCCATAACAGGCCAGGGCGTTTCGACAAACAGAGTTTCCAAAGCATCGAGGACTGATTTGATGCCGAACGTTAGTCCATCAAAAAACCATTCTGAATTCACAGAAGCGGCATTCATCCAGGTCTTTATTGCCGCCGCAACTGTTGACTGGAGTTCCGGGTCGGTTGGGAAACTTTGGAGTGCTTCGATTTGCGATGGGAATCCAAATTTCAGTGCGCAAGTCACATACGTTATCAAGGCAAGTCCAGAGGCCAGTGCAATTTGCGGCGATCCAAGGCCCGCAGTCAAAGACCTATCAGACCGCCACTTGGTATAGCGTCTTTGAAGAGCTGTGTTTGCAAGAATTGCTTGTACGGTCTTGATTCCCAGCAGTAATAAAATTCCAACCAGAATAAGCGTCAACGCGGTTCCTTCGGCGGCCACCGCTTCGGCCTTAATACCTTCTACGGCGCGCTCCAACGATGCAATCGCGTTTTCAAAAGATGCCACTTTGTCTGGCGCATTTATCTTTGCATCAGCCAGTTGCTCGTATCTGAATGTAAGGGTTTTCTCGATTCCTTCCAGCCGCGCCATCATTGGTGCCCCCAAGTCCCCCCAGATGCCACGCGTGATTTGCACGATCGCAAGCGTTTCTAACGCTATGAAGGGAAGAAAATAGGACCACAAATTTCGCATGCCAAACCAGATTGAACCAAGCAACCAGGCGGCGGAATTAAATGTTGGCGTAAAACCTCGTTGGTCTCCAATTTTCTTGAATTGACCTTCATAGTAGTCGCCGTTTACTCCGGCAAACTCATCAACCGAGTTTTTGGGATCGGCGTCAGTAACAGCTGTATCGTCGGAAAGTGCGATCATCAGGATTCTGTCCCCAGTATTACACCCTTGAGCAGCCCGTCTTTGGTGACGATGCCCAAATCTGAGCCGTCATTATTCTTCACAAGGATAGGTCCATCAGTATGGGTAGAGGCTTCAATCAATTGTTTAAGAGTTGCGTCTTCATTCATGTGCGGAAGGTCTGAGGGTAATGGCCCGTTTTCACTTTCAAACTGTTGAATGGGAATAGTTAAGCTGTGCGCCCGAATGAGATTTATTCGCGATATACCAGCAACAAAGTCCGATACATATGAATCCACCGGGTTCATGATGATTTGCTCAGGTGTGCCAGTTTGCACAATTACGCCATCGCGCATGATGGCTATCCTGTCGCCAATGCGTACTGCTTCATCCAAATCATGCGTGATGAAAACGGTTGTTTTCTTCATGATAGAGGCAAGGTTGGAGAACTCATCCTGGAGCTGGCGTCTGATCAATGGGTCCAGCGCGCTAAAGGGCTCATCCATCAATAAGACATCGGCGTCTGCTGCTATTGCACGTGCCAAACCGACACGTTGCTGCATGCCGCCAGACAGCTCATGTGCAAACTTGTCTCCCCATTGGGATAACTCTACCAATGCAAGCGATTTTTCTGCTGCGGCCCATCTCTCATTTTGTGACATGCCGCGGATTTCAAGTGGCATTGCAACATTGTCCCGGACCGAACGATGCGGCATCAGCCCAAAGTCTTGAAAGACCATCGCAATCTGTCGATTGCGTACCCTCAGCAGGTCTGCATTGTTGAGGGACATAATATCTTGGCCATCGACGATAATTCGCCCAGCGGTTGGTGTCAGGAGCCTATTGATGTGACGAACAAGGGTGGATTTTCCGCTACCGGAAAGTCCCATTACACAAAATACTTCGCCGTGTTTGACATCAAAGGATGCATCCGCAACGCCAACAACACAGTCAAATTTTTCAAGAATTTCAGGCTTGGTCAGGCCTTCATTTTTGATAGCTGCCAATGCTTCGTCTGATCGAGTGCCGAATATTTTCCAAACACCATCGATTTCAATCATCGGTTTTTGGTGATTTTCATTGTCGATTTGTGTGGGCATGGATTACCTCATGTCTCCCAAATTGGCGGGACATAAACCAGGTGGGAGGTGTTGGCAAAGCAGAACGTCGCCAACACCGATTCTGTGGAATTAGATTAAAGGCCGAGCCACGCGTCAACGCGCGCGCTATTGGCGGCAACCCATTCTCGGGCCACTTCTTGGCTGTCACGCTTTTTCACAACGATCTCGTTGGTGAAGACATTCACTGTCTCCGTATCCATCGCGATATTTGCAAGTAGCTTTGCGACTTCAGGTGCACGGGCTTCCAAAGATTTTGAGTAGCCAACGTGAATATTCTTTTGTTTATCACCCGATGTGATTTTTGACTTGTTAAACCAGTCTGCATCTTCTGAAGGGTTCACCATGTTGTATTTGGCTTCATCATATGCAGGCTCTTCAAGACGCACCATGTCAAACAAGGACCAGTTGTAGTGCGGTGCATAGCAATAGAATGCGTAGCCCTGGTTCTTGTTAAATGCGTCTGAAATCGCAGCCGTCGCAGCTTCCTCCTCTACCACCACTGGCGTGAAGAAATTACCGATACCGTAGTCGCGGATTTTCACCTGGTTTTGCTTTGTGGACGTCCATGCTGGCGCGCCTGCCCAAATGTCACCCATTCCATCTCCATCGCGGTCCATCAGTTTTGCCATCTCTGGAGTCGCAAGGTCAAAAACAGACTTCAAATTGTTAGCTTCTGCGAATTCGCGCGGTGCGCAAAAGGCGGAAAAACCATCATAACTGTTTTCACTGAGAGCTACGGTGTTGTTGGCATCAACATATTCAGACGTAAAGTTTGACTGATTGGGCATCCAAACATCTGGGTGCACATCAATTTCGCCTTTGCCTCGGTCCATAGCCTTAAAGATTACGGCATTTGTGCCTGGAACCAATTCTGCCTTCTTGCCAAGCCTGTCTTCCACAACAACTTTAATCAGGCCTGCCATTGCTCTGGCACTGGCCCAGTTTGGTTCTCCAATCATAATTGTGTCTTGGGTGAAGCCTGCTGTCGCACCTGTAACGCTCATGGTCGCTGATAGCGCCAAAATTTTCCAAGTTTTCATCGAGTTTACTATCCCCTGTTGAATTTCTAGCTATTGAAATGTTAATTACAATTACTGACATGTCAATTGTTGATTTGTTTGGACCAGCTGGTAAAAAACCTGCTACGGAGGGGGTATGGGACCAGTTGTGGAGAAGAAATTGGACAGTTCAGTGGAAAAAATCAGCACACGCCCACTTTTACTCAAAGATGAAGCATTCATTGCCCTGGAGCAGATGATTGTTAATGGTGAACTGGCTCCTGGTCAGTGGGTATCTGAATCGGATTTGATGCAGGTGTCCGGGCATACCCGTGCCTCAGTGAGGCATGCAATCCAACGCTTGGAAGACCAGGAATTGGTCAAAATCTTCCCGCGACGCGGCGCACAAATTTGTCCGCTAGATTACAATCGGTATTTTAGGTTGCTGGAACTGCGCCGACCTGTCGAGAGAATGTTAGCTAGTTCTGCAGCGAAAAGAGCAAACAAAAGGCAGCGTGAAGAATTGGAATTTATCGCGAACGGATTTCGTGAGAATTCACTGAAGAGAGATCAAAGCGTCATGACTGTACTTGACCGCCAATGTTTCTCTTTACTTTTAGAGGCGGCAGATAACCCATTTGCTGCCAAAGCGATGGTTGCAGTCAAAGGTCTATCGCGCAGGTTTTGGGTGTTGCATTGTGAAAGCCATGGCGATGTAGGGCAGATGGCCACCTTACATGCTGGCATCGCATCAGCCGTATCTGCTGGAGATGGGTCCGCGGCAGAAATAGCGGTTTCACGTCTGGTCGATTATCTAGAGAAATTTACTTTGGAAGTTGTTGGCTTTAATTCAGAGCGTCTCGCAGTCGTATAAGTTTCTTTGTTGTGCAATCTATAGTCGAAAAATATATTTCTCAATTCAATGTCGTTTGAGTTATTTACCCAGAAACAAACTAGTTATGTGCATTAATAAGCATCAAAGTTGTCCCGATCTTCTTAGTATATCGTTAGTAATGTCCTCTGATCTTTAAGCAATTCATTCGTTTGGATGATGCCCGAATCCTTTGTCTCTGCGATTCCTTCAAAAGCCGCTCTACCAAATTCGACTCAACTATAGGTGTTTTGGAGCGCGGTGTTTATTGGTCAAAAGGTAGATGCAGAATATGACTATTTATAACATCGGACAGGTTGGCTCAGCCTACCAAGAGCTGAGTGACATTCAGTGGAACAGTTTACAACCAGGCGACGTGGTCAATGTTCATTGGCGACCTGAACCTTACAATGAGCGCCTCCTGTTAAACGCTCAAGGTACAGAAGAACAGCCAATTGTCATTCAGGGTGTTCCCGGTCCAAATGGTGAAATGCCGGTACTGGATGCAAACAACGCGACCACGCCTGAACAATTCTCAAATTTTAATCTTGAATACAGGCAGGAACTTGGTGGAAGCATCTTCATCGGGACGCCACAATCCTATCCCAGCCCGGATGAAATTCCTGAGCACATAACCATTAGTGGTTTTGAGATCACAGGCGCAGGGCAGGGTAACTCATTTACCGATGCCGATGGCATTTCTCACGCCTATGAAGGTCAAGCCGGCGTTTATGTAAAGGGTGGCGATGATATCATCATCGAAAACAACTACATCCACCACAATGGAACCGGAATTTTTTCAAACTCCAACCATGACTTTGAAATCACAGAAGACCTGATCATCCAAGGCAATACTTTTGATCAGAATGGTGTGTCTGGCTCATATTTGCGTCACCATGTATATACTGAAGGTATCAATACCACAGTCGACAACAATGTGTTCCTCGCGAAAGTAGATGGTGACCTCGGCAGCTTGGTTAAAATGCGTGATGTCGGTCTGACGATCAGCAACAACGAATTTGGCTCATCTCCTGGCCACATTATCGATATGGGCGATGTGCAATCTGATGCAATGGTTGCGGCGGGCTACGGCACTTCGGATGCGTTCCATCACGACAATCATGTATTCGGCAACACAATCAATGCTGAAACGGGCAATATTTATCTTGGCGGAGACAGCCTAGGCAAAGAGAACGTCAACAGCGAAACATACAGAAAATCAGTAGATTTTCACGACAACACAATCACATATGCGTCGGATCAGGATGATTTGTGGCGTTTGGGCATTTTGCGTGCGCCAAGCGATGATCAAACTTTCAATATTGCCAACAACTCATTCAGCGCGTCGTCGAAAACACCAGGCGATACACAGAGCAATTTTGCACTGATGGCTGATGACGGCAATTTGAATGTAACTGGGCCGAACACAATTGATGAGTCCATCGCTCAATGGGCAGACAATGCTTCGCAGAACGGCACGATCACCGGCTGGGAGAATATGACCATCGTTGACGATGTGACTGATCCGGTGGATCCAGATCCAATTGACCCGGACCCAGTGGACCCTGATCCGGTGGATCCTGATCCCGTTGACCCTGATCCGGTAGATCCGGATCCGGTAGACCCTGATCCTGTGGATCCCGACCCGGTTGATCCCGACCCAGTTGATCCTGATCCTGTTGACCCACAAATCAACCAAATCGATGGGACAGACGGTGCGGACAGCCTATTCGGTAAGGCGGAGAACGATGTAATCAATGGAATGGCCGGCGATGATACGCTTTATGGCTACACCGGGAATGACATTATTTCAGGTGGTGCCGGCAGCGATTTCGTAAGCGGCGATGGCGGTGATGACTCGATTTTCGGTGGCCTCGGTGACGATTATCTCGAGGGAAGCTATGGAGATGATGTCGTCTCTGGTGACGAGGGCAATGATCGTGTCATGGGCGGTCATGGTTCTGATCAACTTTCTGGCGGCGATGGAAATGATAAGATTCTCGGCGGAAACGACGATGATGCATTATCCGGTGACGCTGGAGATGATGAACTCCAAGGTGGGAGCGGCAATGACACATTAGCGGGGGGAGCAGGTCTCGATACGCTAATGGGCGGAGAAGGTACGGATACATTTGTATTCACTGCCGATACTGCCTTTACCGAAACAGATACCATCTGGGACTTCTCGGTCGGGCAGGGCGACAAGGTGAACATCACCGACTTGCTGCAAAACTTCGATGCCACAACAGACAATATCGAAGACTTTGTATCCCTTACGCAGTCTGGCTGGAAACACGCACTTCTTTCGGTGGATGTTGATGGCGGCGGTGACAACTTTCAGGCTGTAGCGATTGTTGGTTACGGCAAAGATTTGAGCATCAGCGAAGTGGTCGATTACAGCGATCTGATCGTCTAGCAAAGCCAACTCATGAGATGGAAGCCGGGAGTCTAAATTTACTCCCGGTTTTCTGCCGTGTTGGCACCAGCTCATGAATATTTCCGAAAACGCAAACAATCGGAATTCAGATGAAACGTGACGAATCTTCTATTTCAGAAAACAGCTCTTCTAAACCGAAGAAAAAAACTGGCCTGTATTCAATTCTGATCGGTCCTATATCGGCCATCACTATAATCAGCCTTGTTTCAAACCTGTTGATGCTGACAGGCCCATTATTCATGCTGCAAGTGTATGATCGGGTTCTTGCCAGCCAATCGCTTCCGACACTTGTCGTCCTGATGATTTTGGTATGTCTGCTCTATGGGTTTTTTGCGTTCCTTGAGGCTGTCCGAACACGTATGGCTGCCAGAACGGCAAATGTCGTGGACGAGGAAATCGCCGGGCAGCTCTTTTCCGCAGCAATAAAGCTAAAAACTATTCCAGGGGCTGCAAAAACACCAAGCCCAATTCGGGACGCTGAAATTCTTCGGCAATTCTTAGGCGGTGGTGGACCAATTGCGTTGTTGGACCTGCCTTGGATACCGATTTATCTCACCATCGTATTTGCCCTGCATCCAATGTTGGGCTGGCTCGCAACCGCTGGTGCGCTGTTGATTGTGACGCTGATGATCATCAACGAATTGACATCAAAGCGTCCCTCGCAACATGTGAGTGAGCAGCAAGCTGAGCAACAAAGACTGGCTGATGATGCGGTGGTAAACGCTGAGACAGCTATCGCAATGGGCATGCAAGACAACTTGCTTCGTCGCTGGTTGTTACAATCTCAAACGCTAAAATCCAGCCAAAAAGTGACTGGAGACAGGGCGGCATTCTTCTCCTCAACCACTAAAGGCTTGAGATTTTTGCTGCAATCCTCAGTGCTGGCGCTCGGCGCGTATCTGGTGATTCAGGGCGAGATGACTGGTGGTTTGATGATCGCTGCCTCTGTAATCACCTCCCGCGCTTTAGCGCCTGTTGAACAGGCCGTAGTCCATTGGCGTTCTCTTTTAACCGCCCGCGAGGCGGTTGGACGAATTCGAAAAACTCTGACTGTTTTCAAAGAAACAAAACGTTCCACTCAACTCCCGCTTCCTTCCATTAGTTTTTGCGCACACCAGGTTTCTATAGGGCCTGTTGGTTCCAGGAAGCCTTTACTGAGTGGTGTACATTTTGATTTGGCCGCCGGTGATGGTGTTGGCGTGCTTGGCGCATCGGGCGTAGGCAAATCAACGCTGGCGCGCGCACTTATTGGCGTCTGGCCGACCATGTCTGGTGAAATTCGGATAGATTCCGCATTATTTGACCACTATCAAACAGAACAAATTGGGCAAATTGTCGGTTATATGCCCCAGCGTGTGGAGTTGTTTAACGGAACTATTGCGCAAAACATTTCCCGATTTGCAGACAATGCAAACAGCGAAGCAATAATTGAAGCCGCAAATGCAGCGAATGTCCATGAACTGATTAGCTCGTTCCCAGAAGGTTACGACACTGAAATCGGCGCTCAGGGTGAGTTGCTGTCGGCGGGTCAACGGCAGCGAATTGGTCTTGCTAGAGCACTCTTTGGAAATCCGTTTTTGGTGGTTCTGGATGAACCAAACTCAAATCTTGATGCAGAAGGGGACGCGGCACTTTCCAAAGCAATTCATAATGCTCGTGAGCGTGGCTCAATTGTCCTTGTAATAGCTCACCGGCCCAGCGCCATCGCGGCTGTCGATAAGCTCATCTATTTGCAAGAAAAACGTCAGGCACTTTTCGGCCCCAAAGAAGAGGTTTTGGAGAAAATTACGAACCATAAGGTTACGGGCATCAGGACAGTAAAGGCGGCGGTGGCATGAGTGAAGTCAATTCAGAAAGTCCTGATCGGGCAAGTTTGAAAAGGCACAGTATTGTTGGAATGGTCGCGATTTTCGCGGTGTTTGGCAGCTCTGTGCTGTGGGCATCGTATTTCGACATTTCAGGCGCTGTGGTGACATCCGGTTCAGTAGTTGTCGAAAGCCACGCGAAAAGTATTCAGCATCGCGATGGCGGGATAATTGAAGAAATACATGTCCGTGATGAGGATGTCGTTTCACAAGGACAATTGCTCGCGGTTTTGGACAATACCGATATATCAGCGAGCCATACCGTCATTCAAACCCAACTAAACCAGGCAATCGCCAAGGAAGTTCGCTTGCTGTCGGAGATAGCAGATTCAGATCATTTAGATGAGACGAAAAAACGGGATCAAGTTGTTGATCTTATTGTGTTTTCCGAGTTGATGGCGACCGAGAAACAGGTCTTCCTGGCACGACGGGCTACACGTCAGAAGCGCATCGCTCAGATCTCAGAGCAGATTATCCAAATCGAACGACAAATCGACGGTTTTGAATTGCAACGACTGGCGGTTGAGCGACAACTCAAGATTCTGGGCAAGGAGCTTGAATCGTTAAGGGCTTTGTATGAAAGCAAGCTCATTGAGATTAATCGCATAAACAGTGTCGAGAAGGATATTGCTTCTAAAGAAGGGCAAATTGGCCAATTCATATCCTCAATGGCGGAAGCAAGGGCTTCAATTGCGGAAAAGAACCTCCAAATTCAGCAAATACGAGATGACTTCCTTGCAGGTGTTCTTGATGAGCTGCAAAGCACGCGAGAGCTGATCACGAAGGGATTGCAGCAAAAGCGGGCGTCACTCGATAAGATGAAACGAACGGAATTGCGTGCACCTGCTGCAGGCGTTGTGCATCAGTCGAAAGTACACACAATTGGCGGCGTGATTAAACCGGGAGAAACGCTCATGCTGCTGGTTCCGCAGGATGATGCGCTGGCCATTGATGTTAAAATAAACCCGATAGATATCGATAAGGTGTTTATAGGGCAGGATGTAACGCTCAGACTGTCCAGCTTCGATCAACGCGAGACGCCTGAGCTTGTCGGCACTCTGTCGCAAATTGCTCCAGATGTGATACTGGATCAAGCAACACGCGCGCATTACTATGGCGTTCGGATCACAATTTCGGCAAATGAATTCAAACGTTTGCCCGGAAGCGTCAAACTTCTTCCCGGTATGCCGGTTGAAGCTTTCATCAAAACCGAGGACCGCAGTGTTCTGTCATACCTTGTTAGCCCATTTACCCATCAACTCAATCGGGCATTTAGGGAAAATTGATCTATCTTTGGCTATTCATTTCTAAGTGCTTGATTGGAAATTGGGATATAGAAATTCGCACCATCAACATCGCCATCACCTGACCAGCAAACCAAGCGCAAGAAGCTCCACCCAATCCGCCGCGTTTCCAACAAATTTCGCTCAGGCATGCAGGTTTTGTACAACGGCACGCCGTAATAGTCATCGTTCATTCCAACGATACTAAATGAGTTAGAACTGTCGACCTCGACCTGCCATGGCAAGATCGAGGCGTCGACAAGGGTCCCCTTTGACGCGCGGTCTCGAATGCCATCCAACGAATAGAGGGAAGTCCAAGTTTCCTTGTCTTCGTTATCGGTGTCCTGAAATGAAAGCCCATCTTCATCAAGCCGAAATGTGTAGGTGTTGGGGCCAACACTGTCTGGTTCAATGTAATTGGCACCACTTTGAGACAGTATCTCAAAGGGATGACAGGGAGGCGGCATCAACTCTCTTTGTATCCAGGATGTTGTGGGTGCGTCCAAATCAGTTTCAAAGGCTGTTTCCCGCACAAGACATCGGTTTTCAACACGCCCGGTTTCTATCGATAACTCAATAAACTCAACACGTTTGGAATATTCATAATAGCTCGGCGGCTGTACGGTGGTCGACCGAATTACAAAAAACCGCAGAGCCGTAGCACCAATAATTCTATCAGATACCACCACGCTAGGGCTTGGCGTTGCAGCGGCAAATGTTGTCATCAAAATGGTGACTAATAACCCAATAGACCGGAGCATGCACTTGAACGTCAACATGTTGTTGAATTCCCTCAAATATACCCATCCACAAACACATTGTAGACTACAAATGAGGCGTTCTTGCCAAGTATCAGTTTTGAAGTTCCGTATTGGGGAAAAATGTTGGATGTCGCGTGCAGGTGTTAAGCGCCAGTCTAGATCAATGTACTAGCGATAAAACCCGTTGCAAAATCGATCCTTTTTGCACCGTCCTATTGAAGGGCGGCTATGCGGACAAAGCTGCCGTCTGCCAACTGGTAACAAACGGCTGCTTTGAACAATTCTTCGGTGATCTTTTCCGTGAGCGACAGATCAGGTGACTATGGATAAGGGCCGTGCTGTCGAGGTGTTGGGCTGGACCTTTATGAGTTCATAATGTGTACTAAAGCGTTTCGATATTAACCTGAGACATATCCGGCAGCCTTGAAGTAGTTTTGGCACTCTGTTGGGTCGTAGAGATCGCAGATTGACCCGATGGCCTCGAAGACCGCGGTGAAGGTTCTTGCGCCGATCCGTCGTAGGT
>JBGCFS010000221.1:0-8182 GCA_045107035.1 Hyphomicrobiales bacterium | reverse complement strand
AAAGCGCGGATCGCGTCTTCACCAATTTTCTTGTCGCCATCTTCAAGAGCAACAAGTGCAGAACCCATAGTCACTGGAATATCATCGCCAGGGAATTCGTACATGGAAAGCAATTCACGGATTTCCATTTCGACGAGCTCTAGAAGCTCTTCGTCGTCAACCTGATCAACTTTGTTCATGAAAACGACAAGCGAAGGAACACCAACCTGACGTGCAAGCAAAATGTGCTCACGTGTCTGAGGCATGGGACCATCGGTTGCTGACACAACCAAAATAGCACCATCCATTTGAGCCGCACCAGTGATCATGTTTTTCACATAATCCGCGTGGCCTGGGCAATCAACGTGTGCGTAGTGACGGGCTTCCGTCTCATACTCAACGTGAGCCGTGGAAATAGTGATACCACGTGCTTTCTCTTCAGGTGCGCCATCAATCTCATCATAAGCCTTGAAGTCACCAAAATATTTCGTAATCGCTGCCGTCAATGTTGTCTTGCCGTGGTCAACGTGACCAATCGTGCCAATGTTCGCATGCGGCTTATTGCGTTCAAACTTTTCCTTGGCCATCGGACCGATATCCTTGCTCGCGTGGTATGCACCACAAATTCTTGTTCAGTGGCCTTTGCGGCCATTTGTTCCAAACCCTGAACCAACTGTTTCAAGACTTGGAGCGGGTAGCGGGAATCGAACCCGCGTCTTCAGCTTGGAAGGCTGTTGCTCTACCCCTGAGCTATACCCGCCGATTCTTTTTAGATTTGATGGTGGAGGGAGCTGGATTTGAACCAGCGTAGGCATAGCCAACGGATTTACAGTCCGCCCCTTTTAACCGCTCAGGCATCCCTCCGAAATCAAATCAGGTTTGGGTTAGCGTACTGGCCCAAACAAAAACGCCCGCAATTCCTCGCAGGTGCTCTGGTTCGCGAGGTTATGCAGATGGAAAAGCAACATGTCAACGCAGGATTCTAAGTCTGCTCCGCTTTTTTGTAATTTGGTAAAATGTAGCCGGCAATCACAGTCAAAATTCAAGCATTTGTTACAACAAGTCTACCGCCTTTTCTCAATTGCCAGCCTCACTTTAAAACTCGTCATTTACACAAAGCGTCAAATTGGCGATACGGTCTGCCAAGAGATGACATATAATGGGGTGACTTAAATCCCAGCGATAGCAAAGTTTTGATGCCGCCATGAACAAACCATTCCGAAGCAATTCAGAAAAATTCTCGAGATCTAAGCCCTCTCGTAACAGCAAAAACACTGGCGACATTGATGAACCGATACATCTCTACGGCTACCATGCCTGCGAAGCAGCGCTTAGAAACCCTGCTCGAACTGTTCTTTCCGCTTATTTCACCAAGAACATGGCGGACAAACTTACAGCCGAAGGAATCAGCCTACCAAACGGTTGGAATGAGCAGCGCCCCAGAGATATGGATAAGTTGGTAGATAGAGATGCCGTACACCAAGGTGTCATCCTAAAGGTCGACCCAATCGGTCAGCCGACCCTGGAAGAAGTGCGCAACCACGACTTGATTTTGATATTGGATCAAGTCACAGACCCACACAACGTTGGTGCGATTATGCGCTCAGCCTGCGCTCTTGGAGCCGGGGCGGTTGTGACGACCAGACGTAACGCCCCACATGAGAGCGGCCTGCTTGCGAAAACTGCCTCAGGTGCTTTTGAGCACTTACCATACATTCAAGTGACAAATTTGGCGCGAGCAGTTGAAGAAACTCAAGCGCTCGGTTTTTTTGCCATTGGTCTGGATAGTGAGGGACCAAGTGATCTGCTGGAAACAGTAGCTTCAAATAATCGGCGGAACAAAATCGCCCTTGTCCTTGGTGCAGAAGGACCTGGCTTGCGGCGTCTTACAAGAGAAAAGTGTGACGCTCTGGCTCGTTTGGACATGAATGGCCCGATCAAAAGCCTCAACGTTTCGAATGCCGCCACTTTATCGATGTTTATCTGTCACCAAAGCTTGAAAAACACTGATGCCTAAAGTGCCCGTTCCCTGTTAAGATACTTGCAGCTTAAGCACTGATCTCCATCACAATGCCTTTTGTTGCGACAGACAATTCATCGCTCAGTTTGAATGCAATAGCACTGGCATTTGGCTTATCGCTCTCACGGTAAATGGCCACAATTGCATTTACGTGTTGCTCAATAAGAATTTGGGGAACGATACCAAGTATTTTTTCGTCTTCTAAGATCATACACATGCTTGATGCAACGGAAGCGACGTATGGTTGGCCAAATGTCGATGCCTGTCCTTTTAAATCGTGCGCGGCATGAAACATTCCAGCGACAGATTCGGAATTGACCTCAGCCCCACCAGCAGTGCTCGTACTAAATTCATCCCAAGCATCTTTCAGACGCTTGATATCTTTCTCCATCCAAATGCCAAACTGAGGTTCAAGTTTTTTCAACTCACGTTCAGCGCGTGCAACCGGATCATCCACAGGTTGTCCTGGACGCTGGCGAATAGGCTTTACCTTGTCCTTGAGCTTATTTGGTGGCGTAATAATCTCATGGGCAGTTATGCCGGACCCGACTTTTTTTGATTTGATTGGTTGCTCTGTCATGTCAAGCCGTCGTCTTTTCTAGTTGGTCCTGAATAAGGCTATCAATCTGCGTAAATTGCGCGTCGGTGTTTTTGCCATTACGACGCTCTTCGCCACTATAATTGTTAAGGCCAGTAAACCTTCGTCGATCAGGCCCGAAGAAAGTTTTCGTTTTGATAAATGGCCGTGGTGAAACAACAGACAACACTATTCGCTGATACAGCGCCTTCGCAGACAAAGGCTTGCAAACAAATTCGGTAATGCCTGCGTCTCTAGCTTCGACGACACGCTTCTTATCAGAATGACCTGTAATCATTATGATAGGAACATATGGGTTTATACTGCTATCCGTACTGCGCAGCATCCGAGTTAGTTCTAATCCATTGAAGATTGGCATTGCCCAGTCGACAATTACGAAGTCGGGCACATTGGTTTGAAACATTTCTAACCCAGACGCACCATCCTCGGCTTCAATAACTTCACGGATTCCATAACCATGAAGAAGCATCCGTACGATGCGCCTCATATGTGAATTGTCATCCACTACCAAACAACGTAGGGCAGACAGGTCTATTGGATTCATAACTGCTTTAGTTCCAAGTAGTGCATTCTGACTATCGGCGAGATTACTACGATATCTATTAATATCCCGTTAGAGTATCAAAACGTGTATTACCATCCAACGCACCAAATAAAATCGATATTTTCACGAACGTAGAAAAATCGAATTGAAAACTCTAACTAACTGACATTAAATAATTATTTCTATACCCTTGGATTGACACATATGAGCTTTCATTTCATGAAGCATTCTGGTGAGAGCAAAACACAATCAATCTGCACGTTTCGCACAACAGATTTGAATCCTGCAATTGTCACTGACGTTTGAAAAAACAAGGTCGGAAATTGTGCCGTTTGTCATGGCACAAAGCGCTTAAATCTTATCCGGATGAAAGAAACGCCGTGTTGAAATGCACTCTGATCACGTGCCAAATCAGTTAAAGGCCACACAATGTTCATGACTGCCGGTGACATTTCCGTTGAGTTAGAAACCAGACGTACCTTTATGCGTCCTCATGTATTATCCGATTTTGAGTACTGCGCCCGTATGTGGGCGGATTTTGCAGTGACAGAATATATTACCGGCAGACCCAGTTCAAAATCGGAATCATGGGCGCGTCACTTGCGCCATATTGGACATTGGAAAGCGCTTGGCTTCGGATATTGGATAGTCATTGAGAAAGAAACGAATTCATTCCTTGGCGAAGTCGGATTTGGTTATTTTCGCCGACAGATTGAACCTGAATTAGGTGAATATCCTGAAATTGGTTGGGTCTTGTCACCACATGCACAAGGTCGTGGGTTCGCCAGCGAAACTGCACAAGCAGCCACACTTTGGGGAGACAAGTATTTTACAACATCTAAAACTGTCTGCATCATTGCTCCAGAACACACGCCCTCGATCCGCGTTTCAGAGAAACTGGGTTACAAATCTCAGGGGACAGGTTCCTTTATGGGAGAACCGACGCTGATGATGGAACGAGCCGTTTCCAAAAACTAATACTGGAATTGCTCGGTCAAGATGCGCTCATCCCATGAGTGATCAGGGTCAAACAAAATTGCGCAGCTGCTTTCCGGATCTTCCCAGGCTACGACCTGTTTTACCGACTTAAATTCTGTGTGGTCGGCCACAGCATTCACAGGCCGTTTTTCCCCTTCCAACACATCAATCGTGAGTTTTGCTCGGTTTGGCAACAACGCGCCCCTCCACCGTCTTGGTCGGAATGGACTTATGGGCGTTAGTGCGAGTAACGGCGCGTTTATGGGTAAGATAGGTCCATGGGCAGAAAGATTGTAGGCAGTGCTGCCCTGTGGGGTTGCGAGCAATATTCCATCGCAAATCAACTCTTCCAGCCTAACACGATCATCGATGGTAATCTTTAACTTCGCGGCCTGATACGATTGCCGCAGAAGTGACACTTCATTGAGTGCAAATGCTCGTTCTAAACGCCCATCGGTTTGTGTGACTTCCATTACAAGAGGATGAACGGTGGTAGAAACAGCCCGCTCGATGCGCTTTTGCAGCCCACTTGCGGAAAATTCGTTCATCAGAAAGCCGATGGTCCCCCGATTGAGGCCGTACAACAATTTTCCGGAATTCATGAAGTCGTGAAGCGCCTGAAGCATTCTGCCATCGCCGCCCAATACGACAATCACATCTGCTTCATCAGACGGAACAGCATTATATTTTGAATGAAGTAATGAAAGCGCTTCTTGCGCATCTTCAGCTTCGCTCGCTTCAAAGGCGAATTTCATACCGCTCTGCCTTACTCAATGACTCATTGGTCAGGCGGCATGACACAGAGTGCGACGACATTTGTCAATCGCGGTTTTCATAAGTTTTTTTAGAGCAGAACAGAAGTCAGCGTCATTGCGCCCCAAAGCACAAGTGCAAACCCAAATCCCAGCGCATAACGACGGTCGAAACATGTTTCTGATTGTAAGCAATTCATGGTTTTGATCTCCTTTATTGGATGAATTCACATTAGAACCGGCCAGCTTCAATTGGAAATCAATTGGATGTGAGCTACATGTGAAAGACAAAACACAAAGAGGCTACGTAACGACATCAGGACTTGTTCTGCCAGTGCGATCAGATATTTCAGCAATCTGGTCGGCCTGTTTCGACAAAGGCAATAAAACTTTGTCCGGATCTGCGTTAAACAAGGCTGCATCCTTGGTGTATTGCTCCAAGTACAAACGCAATGTAGCGCCACTTGTTCCTGTTCCCGAGAGACGGAAAATCATACGTGAATTTTCTAAAGTGATGATCCTGATCCCCTGCCCCTCAGTTACTCCCCCACCAACGGGGCTTTCATATGAAAAGTTGTCTGCAGATTTAATCCCATTGTTCCCAGATAATTTTGGCAGCTTAGATTCCAGGTCCGTCATTAACTTGGCTGCTAGTTCAGAATCCAAACCCTCGAAGTCATGGCGTCTGTGGAACGTACGGCCATAAGTGGCAAAATGATCTTGCATGATAGCAGCAACGCCGACTTTACGTTTTGCCAAAATATTCAACCAGAACAGAACGGCCCATGGCCCGTCTTTCTCTCGTATATGATCCGCGCCAGTTCCCGCACTCTCCTCGCCGCAGATGGAAATTCTATTCGCTTCCAACAATTCGGAGAAATATTTCCAACCCGTCGGGGTTTCAAAACATAGAAGCGAATTTGCCTCCGCCACCCGATCCAAAGCGCTGGATGTGGGCATCGAACGCGCAGCGCCTTTAAGACCACCTGCAAATGCAGGAACAAGAGGGGCATTTGCCGCTAGCACTGCAAGCGAATCCGATGGACTGACGTAACAATGGCGACCAATGATTAAATTCCGGTCGCCATCGCCATCCGATGCTGCTGCCAACTCCGGCCCATCAGCGCTCATCATCACTTCATAGAGTTCACGAGCATGTACCAAGTTAGGATCTGGAGAAAGACCGCCAAAATCCTCCAATGTATTGCATCTCATCAAATTGGACGGATCAACGCCAAGGCGATTGCCAAAGATCTCAACTGCATAGGGCCCTGTCACGCCATGCATGGCATCAAACATCATTGTATGATCGACAAGCCATTCTCTTATGGCTGCAAAATCAAACAGGCTTTCCTGCAAATCAGCATAGGCGGAAACCGAATCGACAGTCTCAACCTCCATGTCTCCAAACTGGCGGACACCAATTTGACCCACAACACCTGTAGGCATTTCAGCACTGCACCACTTATAGCTATTTATCGTTTTTGTACTTTCATAGATCGCAGACATGACTTCGCCAGGAGCAGAGCCACCGTCAGCGGAATTGAATTTCACACCGAAATCACCATCAGGACCGCCAGGATTATGGCTAGCAGTCAACAAGATGCCACCAGCCGCGCCTCGTTCGCGAATTAGATGTGATGCAGCAGGTGTCGCAAGCAATCCATTTGTGCCCAAAATCACCTGGCGAACGCCATTTCCAGCGGCAATTCTTATGATAATATCTATTGCTTCACGGCTAAAATAGCGTCCATCGCCACCCAAGACCAAACTGTTACCAGACAAGCTGGGCACAGCATCGAATATGGCTTGGATAAAATTATTCAGATACTTTGGCTTGGAAAAAACCTTTACCTGTTTCCGCAAGCCAGATGTACCAGGTTTTTGATCGTCAAACGGGGTCGTTTTGATGGTCTCTACAATCATCATTTGGCACCTTCTGCTATTGTTACCGATTGTGGACAGGTCATTGCCATGTGATCAAACTCCATCGTCATTATTAGACAATAAACCGAGTGAGCACGCAGAAACCAAGCTTTTTAGAAACCTCGCAAAAACTCCTTAGCAAAGTCCAAACCAAAGTAATTTTGAAGTAAGTTTTTGAGAGGTCGTTCTTGCTAGGTATTCTGCTGGCGAAGAAAGTGACAGAAACCGCGAAAAGCAAAAATCAATCCGCCAATCGCAAATAACCCAGGAAAACCGGTAAAATCTGCTACTATTACAAAGCCCCAGCCGACTTCGACAGTAGTGATCAACCAATCAGTAGCGCACTGCATGCTACCCGCATCGAGCCTTGGGCACAGACCGCTCAAACTGAACACAATTAACGATCCGAATGCAAAGATGACCGCCGCAAGGCAAAAGTTACAAATCGCACGCACTAGGAGCTTTACTAGTCGGCGAGTGCCTATGTTTCCAGCACATGATATTTACGAAAACATATCGCATCTGAAGACAAATCAAACGCCCACGCCCCTAAAAGTACAGTTTTGGAAATCAGGACATCGACAAGCCAAATCCTGCATAATGTTCAAAATTATGCTTCAGAACTTAGATAATTTACGTCGGAATGTTGCCGGCACGAGGATCCAAACCCGGGGCCCACTGCTTACAAATTTACGGTCCATACTTCACGGCAACGCCAGACGATTCCCATAGCGACCGTAAACTCAATCAAAACAAAGGCTGAAAAGACGGCATGTGCAACTATGGCAATACACTGGGTTCGCGCACCACTTACGCACCCTTTCCCGCACAGGTGAGCCGAAAACTTTCTCTTAGGCAAATGCTAAAGTCTTTCAATAAGGTGTTGATGGCGAACAATTCAGGCTGCAGCTTTCATTCGGAACGCGCACGCAGTTACAAACGTCGCCTCAAATCACAGCAAAATCTGCACTCCCGGGGCAAACTGCCCCAGTGTTGATCAATGGCATGCTGCGGGAAGCCCAAACATTCTATCACTGGCTGGTGTAGCGACCGGGCTACAAGTCCAAAACTTCACGTTCAGATATCGGATCTCTCAGTCCGGACCGCAAATCGGAAGCTGCGCGCCGCATGGCATCTCAAAAGGCTCAGATTTTACGCGACTGAATTTCGGAACTCAGGTCACAACATCATTTCTCAGATAGCAATCCACTGTTTCCTAGGAACTCGTATCGGTGTTGGGTTGCCCCCACGATTAAAGGCTTTCAGGATTGATTGAGCGCCATGGGCTGGCGCATCCTCAGTAGCAAAGATTTTCAAGCAAGCATTCGTGCAGGCTTGCCCCCGTTCTCCCAACATCGTGTCCGGGATACTCTTCCCGAACTGGC
>JBGCFS010000220.1:0-11825 GCA_045107035.1 Hyphomicrobiales bacterium | reverse complement strand
GTCTCTAGCGTTTAACTTGAGACATACATGCTTGCTTTAGCCAAACAGTCCAGTGGATATGTACCTAAAATGAAAATTATAAAGCAACACAAAATACAAATAATTTTGTATTAGCCATAATATCATAGAAAGTCCGCTCCTGGGGGGAAGCAGTCGTTGGTCTTTTCAAACACGCACTAAGAATTATCGTGAAAGCGGACAGTGAAAGTTGTCGAATTGAAAATTGATCAATCATTGTATGAGTCCATAGCACACCGAATATTTGTTAAATGAAACTTCAGATAAGTGCCAAAAGCAGACCTTGGGTTTCCAGGCTCCTTTTTGGGAAAAAATAATATTTTAAATGCAATATAATCGACAATTAATAGGATGAATTTTGCATAAGCTTCTAAACGATGAATGATCAAAAAACTGCTATTCAAGTCCATTGGTAGATAAGAGACATTTTTATAATTGCACCACAATCTTTCCATGAATTCTTTCTAAGTCACTGTTATTTAAAGTTATTTAAATATATTAACAGGCGCGCTTGCAAATTCAAAAAGTTTAGTTATGTTATTGGAAACGTTTCCACTGGGAGGATGGATATTGCTTCAACCGGCTACAATTAAAGATGTTGCTCAACGCGCTGGGTGTGGCGTGGCCACTGTCAGCCGTGTGTTGAACAATACTGGACCTGCCAGCGCTGACATGCGCGAACGCGTTTTGGCGGCGGTTGAAGAGCTTGATTTCCAATTTTCTGAAGTAGGTCGATCTTTACAAAGCAGCACGACACGCACCATTGGGTGCGTGGTCCCTTCGATTGAAAACCCTGTTTATGCAGATGCTGTCCAGGGCGCACAAGAAGTGTTCCTCAATGCGGGATATCAAATGCTTCTCATCTGCACCAATTACAACGCAAAAATGGAAACCCATGCGATACGGACCTTGATTGCAAAACAGGTTGATGGAATCTTGCTGACCGTCGGCGATGTTCAAAACAGTGAAGGGTTGGAATTGATCCGATCGCGGCAGTTGCCCCATAGTCTGTTATATAACAATGCCACTGATGGCGAAATAAGTTGGTCGGTTGATGATCGTGCTGCAGCCGCCACTGTCGCTGATGTTTTTTTTGAAAACAATCATATTCACACCGGCTTTCTTGGATTGAATTTCCTTAGTTCTGATCGCGCACGTCAGCGATATGAAGGTTTTGCTGGGCGATGCGCCGTCAACAAAATTGCACCGCCCGCTCTGTTAGAAGTGGATGATGATGGGACAGATTTGACTCCTTATTTACGAGAGTTTTTAGATCGCAATCCGAAACTGACCGGTATTTTCGCCTCGAACGATTATCGTGCCATGGCCGCTATTCGTAGCGCACGTGAGTTGTCGATTAATGTACCAGGTGATTTATCGATTGTCGGTTTTGACGGCATCAAGGTTGGTCAAATGATTGAGCCCAGCCTTGCAACGATTGAAACGACACCTCGTGTTTTAGGGGCTGGAGCCAGTAACACGATCCTGTCAATGATTGACGGGTCTGCACTGCCAGAATTACCCAAAAAAGAACAAACATTCAGTTTCCGCGCTGGAGGCAGTCTCATGCCTTTGGTTGCCGAAAGCAAAGACGACGAAAAGGTTGCAGCCTTCTCGCCGTCAAAAGACCAAACCAAAACGGACACTTATATCCAACAGGAGAGATCAAAATGAGATATAAACTAGCAGCTGCGTTTATGGCAATAGCTATAGCCACACCAGCAACAGCAGAAGATGCAATTTGTTACAACTGCCCGCCTCAATGGGCTGATTGGGCATCTATGCTTAAGGCAATTGACAAAGAAATTGATGTTCAAATGCCACATGATAACAAAAACTCTGGTCAAACACTTAGCCAGTTATTGGCAGAACGCGCAAACCCAGTTGCAGACGTTGCTTATTACGGCGTAACAACGGGCATTAAAGCTGGCAATGAAGGTGTTGCAACTGCATATAAACCAGCTAAATTTGACGAAATTCCTGACGGCTTGAAAGATCCAGAAGGTAAATGGTTTGCAATTCACTACGGTACTTTAGGCTTCTTCGTAAATGTTGATGCACTTGGCGGTGCTGCTGTGCCAAAATGCTTTGCTGATTTAACCAAAGAAGAATATCGTGGCATGGTTGGTTATCTTGACCCATCATCAGCTTTCGTTGGTTATGCTGGCGCTGTAGCAGTCAACAATGCATTTGGCGGAAACTTGGATAATTTTGATCCTGCGATCAAATATTTCAACGATCTAGCGAAGAACTCGCCGATCGTACCAAAGCAAACTTCTTACGCGCGAGTTGTTTCAGGCGAAATTCCAATTTTGTTTGACTATGACTTCAATGCTTATCGCGGCAAATATGAAGAAGATGGTAAGTTCGAATTCGTACTTCCGTGTGAAGGTTCGGTACGTGTGCCTTATGTCATGAGCCTAGTTAATAATGGTCCTAATCCAGAGCTTGGCAAACGTGTTCTAGATTTCATTCTTTCTGACAAAGGTCAGGCAATTTGGACGAATGCTTATCTACAGCCTGCGCGTCCTGTTGAGTTGCCTGCAGAAGTAGCTGCGAAGTTCCTTCCTGCGAGCGATTATAAGCGTGCAATTGCAATTGACTACGCAAAAATGGAAAAAGCCCAAGCAGGCTTTGGCGAACGTTACTTATCAGAAGTTAAGTAATACTCTTTCCTCCAAAGGAGGGGCTGGGCAATGCCTGGCCTCTAGTTCCCCTATGACCAATCGTAATTTCGTACTGCTCTGCCTAATGCCGCTATTTATTTTTTCGATAGCATTCTTAGCATTGCCTTTGGTACAGTTGTTTTTTGCTTCTGTAGATGGTGATTCTGGATGGGCAATCTATTTAGATATTCTGCGCAAACCGCGTTACCTGAACACGCTTGTTATAACGGTGCTTGTTTCATTGGCAACGACTATTGCAGCGCTTGCTGTTTCGACGACAGCAGGTATGTTTCTTTCGCGCAATCATTTTCGTGGACGAGGTATATTATTATCGGTATTAACTCTGCCGTTGGCATTCCCCGGCGTTGTTATCGGGTTTTTGATTATTTTGCTTGGCGGTCGCCAAGGTCTCATCAATCAAATAACGCCCGGCCATGTTGTCTTTGCTTATTCTATCTTGGGGCTATTTCTAGGTTATCTATATTTCTCAATTCCGCGGGTTCTACTCACGGTAATGGCAGCCGCTGAAAAGCTTGACCCATCACTTGAAGAAGCTGCACGTACTATGGGTGCATCGCCTTATCGGGTTGTTGTTGATGTAATTTTACCTGGCCTAATGCCATCTCTAATCGCTGCTGGTGCCATTGCATTTGCAACTGCAATGGGAGCGTTCGGCACAGCCTTTACACTGGCGACCGATATCGACGTTATCCCGATGGTAATTTACACCGAGTTTACGCTATCCGCGAACATAGCAATGGCATCCGCGCTTTCAATTGTACTTGGCCTGATAACTTGGATTTTGCTGCTTCTTGCACGCAGTCTATCAGGCACAACTGTCGCAGCAGGAGGATAAAACATGTTTGATACTAAAACAAAAAAACTTCAACTAACCGTCACATTGATGGCCTGTGCTTTTCTACTGATTCCTACAATTTTATCAGTCATGGCTGGTGTTACAGTAAACTATTTCAAAGGCATTTCATCTGGTTTCACTTTGAAATGGATTTCTCAAGTTTGGGAGCTTTATGCAGATAGTATTTTTCTATCGATGTGGCTCGCATTTACCTGTTTAATTGCGACGCTAATAATTGGATTACCAGCGGCCTATGGGCTTGCGCGTCATCCAGGTTGGCTTTCCCGAATTTTGGAAGAGTTCATCTCCCTGCCACTTGCGGTACCGGGTCTTGCTTTGGCCCTAGCACTGTTGCAACTCTACGGTTCGATGAAAGGCTTTCGGGTTTCTTGGACATTCATTCTTGTCGGTCACGTGCTCTACACTCTACCTTTCATGGTCCGCTCAATTTTGGCAGTTCTTGCTGCAATGGACTTAAAAACACTTGAAGAAGGTGCTGCATCTCTTGGTGCATCACCTTGGCAAAGATTCCGAGACATTGTTGTTCCAAACGCAATGCCAGGAATTTTAGCGGGCTCCTTGACCGTTGTTACCCTATCCATCGGCGAATTTAACTTAACATGGATGCTACACACGCCTTATCTCAAGACATTGCCTGTTGGCCTTGCTGATAGTTACGCTTCAATGCGGCTAGAGATAGCATCTGCTTATACACTCGTCTTTTTCATACTTATTGTTCCTCTATTGATGGCCATGCAATGGGCATCTGCACGCGCTCAAAGGATCGCATCATGACACTTCGCTTAACTAACACCGCAAAGACTTTCCCTGATGGGACACGTGCGCTTTTATCAACTGATCTGACCGTTAATGACGGTGAGATCGTCTCTCTACTGGGTCCGTCAGGATGCGGAAAGACAACACTACTTCGAATTATTGCAGGTTTAGAAACACCCGATGCTGGCAGTGATATCTGGTTCGATAATGACAATGTCACATCGCTTCCGGTTGAACGTCGCAAGGTGGGCATGGTGTTTCAATCTTACGCACTTTTTCCAAATATGTCAGTGCGCGCCAATATTGGCTACGGGCTGAAAATGCAAAAGCTTCCTAAAGACGAAATGGATGCACGGTTAGATGAAGTAATGGAAATGTGCCAGCTTCAAGAATATTCGGCACGTTCAATTACCGCTCTTTCTGGCGGCCAACGTCAACGTGTTGCTTTGGCTCGCGCTATCGCACCGCGTCCTCGCTTGTTATTACTAGATGAGCCTCTTTCTGCGCTTGATGCAGCGCTACGTGAAGCCTTGCGTGACGAATTAGCGGTTCTACTTCGCAAGTTTAAAATCACCGCGATATTCGTTACCCATGACCAAGATGAAGCAATGGCTATCGCTGACCGCGTCGCGGTCATGTCCAATGGATTGATTGCGCAAAGCGGTACACCTGAAGAACTTTATCGCAATCCAAATTCTAGTTTCGTAGCAGGCTTTGTTGGCAATGCTATGCATCTTGATGGGAAAGCGAAGGGTAAATTATTGGAACTTAAAGGCGGTAAGCTAACTCTCCCTAAAGATAGTTCAAACCAGAATGTATATGTGCGTGCTGAAGACGTTCAAATTGACGCGAAGGGTTCGCTGACTGGTACAGTCGAAACGGTAACTTTTCTTGGAATGCATTACCAAGTTGGAATTAGCGGTATCATGCCCAACATACTGACTTCAATTCATAGAGGCCACAACGCCCCTAAGATTGGCGATAAAGTCAAAGTTACAATCAAACCGAATGCTCTAATATTGTTACCTTCCGAGGTGTCAGGCGTATGACCAAAATAATTCAATTATCTGATCCTCACATAGTTCCTGAGGGTCAACTTGCTTATGGTCGTGTCGACACGACAGCGCCACTAATAGAGTGCGTTACAACGATCAATCGAATGCTACCAGATATTGATCCAGTTGAAATGGTGGTTGTCACGGGCGACTTAGCTGAATTTGGCACGATTGAAGAATATCGTCGGTTTCAAGAAATAATGAAGCCGCTCGAGGTTCCATATCGCGCAGTTCCTGGAAACCATGACATTCGCGAAACAATGCGCGAGTGTTTTTCAGATCAAAGTTGGATGCCAAAAACTGGTCCGATAAACTGGATTGAAGAGTTTTCTGATCTTGCATTAATCGGCTTAGATACCAGCGTTCATGGCGAACCTTACGGACATTTGAGCGATGAAACTTTAGCATTTCTAGAAGATAGTCTTACCTCGCTTAAAACCAAACCAGCCCTCGTTGCAATCCATCATCCGCCAATGTTAACTGGCAAAGAGATTATGGACCAAAACAATCTTCGTGATAGCAAAAAACTGAAAGAGTTATTGTCTGCTTTTCACGGCGAAGCACGTTTGATATGCGGCCATATTCACCGAAATATTATCTCTCTGTTTGGCGATGTTATTTGTCAAATTGCGCCGGGAACTTCTCACGCGGTTACGCTCAACCAGCAAGTGAATGCAGAAAATTGCTTAACAAAAGAACCGGGCGGATTCTTATTACACGAAACACGCGGCGGCATTGTATCTCATCATATTCCAGTCGGTGAATTTGATGGCCCGCACCCATTCTATCCAAAGACAGAGAATTAGGACGTTTAGGTAATGCAAGAAATATCCAAATTGCCACGAGAGAGTTGGACTGGAATTAAGATCATTCTGGCAGATATTGACGATACGATTACTTCAGATGGGCGGCTTACAAGTGAAGCTTATTGTGCTTTAGAAGATTTGCAAAAGGCAGGGTTTATTGTCATTCCTGTAACGGGGCGGTCCGCAGGTTGGTGCGATCATATTGCCCGTATGTGGCCAGTGGATGCAATTGTTGGTGAGAATGGAGCTTTCTATTTTCGCTATGATCACGACACAAAAAAAATGCATCACTACTTTTGCCAAAGTAAGGTTGAGCGAGCAATCAACACTGAGAAATTACGACAAATAGGTGCTGATATTTTAACAAAAGTCCCTGGTTCGGCTCTGGCTTCTGACCAGCCATTTCGTTTTACCGATTTTGCCATTGATTTTGCTGAAGATGTTGATCCATTGCCGATTAATGAAATTAAAAAAATTGCTGCCATTGCTAAGTCTAAGGGGGCTACAGCGAAGATCAGTTCCATCCATGTAAATTGTTGGTTTGGTGAGCATAGCAAATTGGCTACAAGCACTTTGCTTCTTAGTGAATGTTTTAATGTCGATATGGACACGATACAAGATGCGTCCATGTTCATTGGCGATTCGCCAAATGACGAAACAATGTTTGGCTATTTTAAACATTCTGTCGGTGTCGCAAATATATTGGAAAGCAGTGCGTTTGAATTTAAACGTCCAGCTTTTGTCACCAAAGCCAAAGGCGGCTCAGGTTTTGCCGAAGTTGCAAACCATCTGTTGCGCTCTAGGAAACCTTCTGAAGCAGAAGAGGCGGTACGGTGACATTGCAAAGCGAACCATATGATGTGTTTGTCATAGGTGGAGGTATTAATGGAGTTGGTGTTGCGAGAGATGCAGTTGGGCGCGGGTACTCTGTTTGCCTCTGCGAAGCAAATGATCTGGCATCTGGCACATCTTCTAATTCTTCCAAACTGATTCATGGCGGTCTGCGCTATCTAGAACATTATGATTTTGGCTTAGTAAGAAAAGCACTCAAAGAACGTGAGGTGCTTTTAAAAATGGCGCCCCATGTTATCAGCCCGCTGCGTATCATCCTGCCACATAGCAAGGACCTTCGCCCTTGGTGGTTATTGCGAATGGGATTGTTTTTATATGATCATTTGGGGCGTCGAGAAATCTTACCGGGCACACGTTCTGTTGATTTTTCTAAAGATGAAACTGGAAAGCCGCTAAAATCTGAATTTCTAAAAGGATTTGAATATTCAGATTGTTGGGTCGATGATGCCCGCTTGGTAGTTTTGAATGCGATGGATGCAGCCCAGAGGGGCGCGCAAATTAAAACACGCATCAAAGTTATTGGAGCAATACGCCAAGAAGGCATTTGGATTGTCACTGTAAAAGATGTCCTTACTGGCACGGTCGAGAAAATCAGCGCTAAGGTGCTGGTCAATGCAGCAGGGCCATGGGTTGATGATGTGCTTGCTACAGCGCTTGGTAGAAAAGATGCCAACAACGTCCGCCAAGTTCGTGGCAGTCATATTGTTGTTCCAAAATTATTTGATCATGACAAAGCCTATATCTTCCAAAATGCTGACGGCAGGATCATCTTTGCCATTCCCTATGAAGACGAGTTTACATTGATCGGCACGACGGATGCTGACCATGGTGAAGATTTAACGTCGATTGAAATATCAGATGATGAGGCTAGCTATCTTTGCAAATGCGCTAGCGAATATTTTGAACAGCAAATTACGACTGACGATATTGCCTGGTCTTATTCTGGTGTTCGTCCACTATACGATGATGGGGCAACCGCTGCGCAGGAAGCGACGCGCGATTACGTAATAAGTACCGAAGCTGAAGATCAATCCTTGTTGATCAATATCTTCGGCGGGAAGATCACGACATATCGTAAGCTTTCAGAATCAATTGTTGAACATATTGAGGATTTTCTTGGGAAGAAGAAACCTGCTTGGACGGATCAATTCCTCCTTCCTGGTGGAGATGTTGGAGTTAACGGACCAAAAAAACTTGGTTCAACTCTGCACTCGCGCTTTCCATTTCTAGAGCGCCACAATGCAAATAGGCTCGCCAGATTGTACGGAACAAATGCTGAAAAGATCTTGTACAATGTCACTTCTCTTGATGAACTAGGCCAAGATTTTGGCTGTGGCTTATATCAAGCAGAAGTAGAATATCTGATCGAATATGAATGGGCACTCACAGCTGAAGACATTTTGTACAGACGTACAAAACTCGGAATTGTTATGGGTAAAGCCGAAGTTGCAAAACTTGAGCTGTTTTTAAATGAACCCAATCACGGAGTAAATTAGTGTCTATCCTGATTGAACTGCTCGGCGCTATTGCGCTTCTCTTGTGGGGACTGCGTATGGTGCGCACCGGCATGATGCGCGCTTATGGCGCTCAGCTAAAAAGACTGGCCAGGAAGAATGAGGGCCGGATCATTCCGATGCTCGGCTCAGGTTTTCTTTTTGCAATTCTCATTCAAAGCAGCACAGCAACAGCGATCATTGCAGCTTCCTTTGCGGGTCAAAATATCCTTACGATTGGCAGTGCATTCATTGTAATTTTAGGAGCTGATATTGGAACGGCTGTTGCAGTTGTGATTGCCTCACAAAAAATCACCATCGTGTCGCCAATACTTCTTTCAGTTGGAATATTCGGTTTTCTATCGACAGAAAAAAACAAGGCCAGAAACTTATTTAGAGCCATTTCTGGACTAGGGTTAATTTTGCTAGCCCTTTCAATGGTAAGTCGCATTGGCACAGGACTAGCAGGGTTAGAAGGGTTCAATACTATTCTTCAACTCTTCACCAGCCAGCCGATATTGATGCTTTTATTTGGTGTCGCACTGACATATCTGGCACATTCCAGTCTTGCCATTGTTCTTCTTGCAGTAGGATTTGTACAGTCAGGTCTATTACCGATAGAAGCTGGAATATATTTAGTTCTAGGGGCAAACATCGGCAGTGGTCTGTTACCAGTTATCACCAATTGGAATGCTACTCGTAATGCTCGCATTCCGGTAACTGCTAATTTACTGGTTCGTTCCTTAGGCGTTGCATTTCTATTCCCCTTTGTTGGCCAGTTAACTGCGGCTTATGGCAATCAGTTTCCATCTGTTGCGACACCCGCACTTTTTCACTTATCGCTTAACATAGGCGTTGTGCTTATAGGCTTGCTTATATCACCTTTAATTTTGAAACTATCTTCAAGCTTAATTTCGTCTGATGCAGAAAATGATGGCATTATCGAACCCAAACATCTTGATGAGGAAGCGTTTTCATCCCCTGGGCAGGCGCTTGCCAATGCAAAACGCGAAGCTTTGAACATGGCTGATATCACACAAAAGATGATGCGCCATTCACTTCCAATTCTTGTCGAGGGAGATGACGACTTAAGAAAAGAAGTGGTTGAGATGGACGATGATGTGGATCGTCTTTTTTATGCGATTAAAATCTACATTGCAACTGTTATGCGCGAAGAGTTAAGCGAAGAAGAAACACAGCGCGCGATGGATCTGCTCAGTTTTACAGCCAATATGGAGCATATTGGTGACATTGTAGATGGCAGCCTAATGGAGCTTGCTGCTAAGAAGATAAATCTAGGCGCGCAGTTTTCTAAACAAGGCTTAGAGGAAATAGTTGCACTGCATGAAGCTGTTTCTGCGACTTTTGAATTGGCTATCAACACATTTGTATCGGAAGACGGCGATCTTGCGCGAATGCTTTATGATGCAAAAGCATCAATCCGCAAGCTTGAAAGCAAGTCTGTAACCACGCATCTTCAACGCATAGGCACTGGCGTATCCGACAGTATAGAAACGAGCAGTCTTCATTTAGATGTGATCCGCGATCTAAAACGCATCAACAGCCACCTAACTTCAATTGCCTATCCCGTCCTCAAGGCTTCTGGTGAAGTTCTAAAAATTAAGTGGAAAAGAAAGTAAGGTAATTTTATCTTCACATAGGCTACGATAGCAAAACTGAATGCCTGTTTTGGGTCATCTGCAGAGCTTGGGGTTTTTTAAGTGCAGTCGCTTCGCCCACATAGCTGCCCCTAAATAGCTTTGTTTAACGAATGTCAGCTTTCGGCCCTTTGCCGACCTTGGAGTAAGGTTCCAACTTTTCAACCGAATTCATCAAAGCTGCCATTCATCGCGGTCCACTTGCCATAATGCTGGATGACCGAGATGCGGACAAAGCTACTAAAGGTAATCTCCATCGGAAAGTCCGCTTTGGAGGACAACAGTTGACCCAACTCTTCAAATTGAGTGCCAATCCGACGAAGCCTTGGCACGCATCAGAAGCACACTAGAAGTCGGGCGACGCTATCGCGGTTGTAAGCATATGTCGAAATTGCGCCCGGTACTCGTCGCTCCCTGATTCTGCAATTCCTTCCAAATGCAGGATTTTTTGTCCGACACTGAATCCCATCATTGCAGAAAAGAATAACGCGGCCTGCGATTTGCTGCCAATAATTTTCTCCAAGCCACTCTGCCAGTATTCGAACTGAATTCTGGCCACAATTGTTCCGACATCGGCATCGTTGGCATTGAGCAGGATCATTGAAATTGGTGAAGCCTCAGTCCCTTCTTTTGGCGCGTTTGCGAACATTTCCACAAAGACGTCAACGAGACTATCTACTGACGAAAAATCATCAGGATCAATTTTCTTGAGCGTATCAAGCGTAGCTTCGAACAACCCCAACTTTGATCCAAAATACCGCGCAATCAATGCAACGTCCACGCCAGCCGCTTTTGCGACCTCGCGCACAGATACATTTGAATAGCCTTTGGACCAAAATAACCTGCGCGCATGTGTTTGCAGGAGATCTCGTGTGTCTTGTCCCTTTTTCATTGTTCCAATTTAGGTTTGCATGTTTTCTTTGTCAACAAGTGTTGACAAGGGATTGCGGTAGCCTCTATGGCAGTAAGTCAACGGTTGATGACATCATTTGTTGACGTAAAGCACGAACTCGGAAAAGGGAATATCACATGACCAACACAGCTCTCATCACTGGCGCTTCATCTGGAATGGGCGTCGAATTCGCAAGATATCACGCGTCTAAAGGCGGAGACCTCATTATCACCGCAAGACGCGAAGCCGAATTGCAAAACCTCAAGTCAGAGCTCGAAACCAAGCATGGCATCACTGTCCACGTTGTTGCGTTGGACCTAGGAGCGAGCGGCGGGGCAGAGGCACTTTACAAAGCGGTGCAGGCAACAGGTGAAACCGTCAAAATTCTTATCAACAACGCTGGGTTTGGTGGACACGGCGTTCATATCGAACGCGAACTGAGCCAAGAACAGGCAATGATTGATCTCAACATTAAGGCCGTCGTTTCGCTGACGCATATGATTGGCAACGACATGGTTAAATCCGGCGGGGGCAAGATGCTGCACGTCAGTCCGACTGCCGGATTCATGCCGGGCCCCATGCAAGCGGTCTATTTCGCATCCAAGGCTTTCGTCACTTCATTTTCGCAAGCCATCGACCAAGAGCTTCGCGGACGGGGCGTCACTTCAACGGCACTTTGCCCCGGCGGAGTTGCAACAGAGTTCTTGGAAACAGCGAACCTTGAAAACACGCGAATGGGCAAGGGAAGTGGC